>DDFA01000034.1 GCA_002336975.1 Phyllobacteriaceae bacterium UBA1940 | reverse complement strand
GCTCGACAACATCATGACCGGCCGCTCCGTGCACATGAAACGCGGCATCGGCTGGCAGATGCTGTGGCACGGGCCGGCGCTGGCCGAGGAGATCGAGCATCGCCAGAAAGTCGAGGAAATCATCGATTTTCTGGAAATCCAGCACATCCGGCGCACCCCGGTCGGAAAACTGCCCTACGGGTTGCAAAAGCGCGTCGAGCTTGGCCGGGCGCTGGCGATGGAGCCGTCGCTGCTGCTGCTCGACGAACCGATGGCGGGCATGAACCTCGAGGAAAAAGAGGACATGAGCCGCTTCATCATCGACGTCAACCGGCAGCGCGGCACCACCATCGCGCTGATCGAGCACGACATGGGCGTGGTCATGGATCTGTCTGACCGCGTCGTGGTGCTCGACTACGGCAAGAAGATCGCCGACGGCACGCCCGACCAGGTCAAGGCGAGCAAGGAAGTCATCGACGCCTATCTCGGCGCGGGGCACTAGGAGGAGAGCCATGAACCTTTCGACCTTCGCCCTGACGCCGCTGGTTTCGCTGATCGCCGGCGTGCTCATCCTCGTGATGCCGCGGCTGCTCAACTACATCATCGCGTTCTACCTGATCGTGGTCGGGCTGCTCGGCCTGTTCCCGTCACTGGCCGGTTGAGGAGCGAGGAGACCCGATGGAAGTGCTCAACGACATTTTGATCAAGCCGTTCGTCGACATGTTCTCGGCGCCGGACTTCCTGATGCAGGTGCTGTGGGAGGGACTGGTCTCCGGCGTTCTCTACGCGCTGATCGCGCTCGGTTTCGTGCTGATCTTCAAGTCATCGCGCATTTTCAACTTCGCCCAGGGCATCATGGTGGTGTTCGCTGCGCTGACGCTCGTCGGCCTGCACGAAAACGGCGTGCCGGCCTGGCTGGCGCTGCCACTGACCCTGCTGGTGATGCTGCTGCTTGCGGTCGGCATCGAGCGCGTGGTGCTGAGGCCGCTGGTCAACCAGCCCGACATCATCCTGTTCATGGCCACCATCGGCATCACGCTGTTCCTGATCGGCTTCGGCGAACTGATCTTCGGCGGCGAGAACAAGGTGATGATCACCGAGGAACTCGGCATTCCGACCGGGAGTTGGACGTTCGAGCCGTTCGGCGGCTTCGTCTCGATCGAGCAGCGCGACTTCACCGCCGTCGTCGGCGCAATCGGGCTGGTCGCGGTGCTGCTGGCCTTCCTTAACTATTCGAAGATGGGCCGCGCCATCCGGGCGCTCGGCGACGACCACCAGGCGGCGCTGTCGGTCGGCATCTCCTTGTCGACGATCTGGGTCGTGGTGTGGTTCATCGCCGGCATCATCGCGCTGGCCACCGGCATTGTCTGGGGCTCGCGCGCAGGCGTGTCGTTCGCGCTCGAGGTCATCGCATACAAGGCGCTGCCGGTGCTGATGCTGGGCGGACTGGAATCGGTCTCTGGCGCGATCATCGGCGGACTGATGATCGGCATCCTCGAAAAGCTGTTCGAAATCTACTGGGGCCAGCCGCTGCTGGGCGGCAATACCGAAACCTGGTTCGCCTTCGTGCTGGCCCTCATTGTCCTGCTGTTCAGGCCCCAGGGCCTGTTCGGCGAAAAGATCATCGAGCGGGTGTAATCAGATGCTTTACCGCACAGCCGGCCAGTTCAAGACCAGCTACGCCGCAGACTTCGCGCTGTTTCCGGTGCGGCAGGACGCGATCCTGCTCGGCGTCATCCTGTTCTTCGCCTTTGTCGTCCTGCCGCTTACGGCGAACGAATTCGTTTTCCAGGCGCTGCTGATCCCGGTGCTGATCTATTCGCTGGCGGCGCTGGGCCTCAACATCCTCACCGGCTATGCCGGGCAGTTGTCGCTTGGCACCGGCGCGTTCATGGGCGTGGGGGCCTATGCCTGCTACAAGATCATCACGATCTTTCCGGAGGTGAACATCGTCGTCGCCATCCTGGCGTCCGGGTTCTTCTCGGCAGCCGTCGGCGTCGCGTTCGGCGTGCCGTCGCTGCGCATCAAGGGTTTTTATCTCGCCATCGCCACGCTTGCGGCGCAGTTCTTCCTGGTGTGGCTGTTCGAGAAATGGGCCTGGCTCTACAATTACTCGGCCTCGGGCGCGATCCAGGTGCCCAATATCGATATGTTCGGCGTCACCGTCGCCGGCCCGACGGCCAATACGATGGTGCAGTACTATTTCGTCCTGAGCATCGTCGCGCTGGTCACCATCTTCGCCATCAACATCACCCGCGGCCGTATCGGCCGCATCTGGAAAGCGGTGCGCGACATGGACATCGCGGCCGAACTGGTCGGCATCAACCTGATGAAGGCGAAACTGTCCGCCTTCTTCGTCTCGTCCTACATTGTCGGCATTGCGGGCGCGCTGTTCGTGTTCCTGTGGCGCGGCGCGGCCGAACCGAACCTTTTCGACATTCCGCTGTCGTTCCGCGTCCTGTTCATCGCCATCATCGGCGGTCTCGGCTCGATCCTGGGCAACTATCTCGGCGCCTTGCTGATCGTCGCCCTGCCGGTCATCATCGGCTTTGTTCCGGAGGCGCTCGGGCTGCCGATAAGCTCGGCGACGGTCGAGCATCTCAACATCATGACCATCGGCGCGCTGATCATCTTTTTCCTGATCGTCGAACCGCACGGTCTCGCCCGTTTCTGGCAGGTGATCCGGGAGAAGCTCATCATCTGGCCGTTCCCGCACTGAGCGGCGCAAGGAAATGGCGGCAAGGGCCGCTAGGAAACGGGTCTGTTCGCCCGATCCAACCGGAGAATAGAACAAGTGGAGGAAACGAAATGAAGACCATGCTGAAGTCAGTCCTGCTTGCATCGGCCGTCGCCTTTGCCGCGCCGGCGCTCGCCCAGGACGCGTTGAACCTGCCGAACCTGTCCTACCGCACGGGTCCGTTCGCGACCAGCGGCATTCCGCTCGCCGATGGCCAGGCCGACTACCTCACCATGCTCAACGAGCGCGATGGCGGCCTCAACGGCCTCAAGCTGAACGGCGAGGAGTGCGAGACCGGCTACAATACTGAAAAGGGCGTCGAGTGCTACGAGAAGACCAAGGGCACTTCGCTGGTCACCCAGCCTTGGTCGACCGGCATCACGTTGCAGGTGCTGCCGAAGGCCGCCGTCGACAAGCGCGCAATCTTCGCTGCGGGCTACGGCTTCTCGGCGATGCAGGACGGCGCGACCTTCCCCTGGGCGTTCAACCCGCCGTCATCTTATTGGGACGGCGCGTCGATCCTGCTGCAGGCGATCTCCGACGGCAATCTCGAAAACCTCAAGGGCAAGAAGATCGCGCTGCTGCACCTCGACCACCCCTACGGCAAGGAGCCGATCCCGCTGCTTGAGGAATACGCCAAGAAATACGGCTTTACATTCCTGCCGATCCCGGTCGGCCTGAAGGAAATGCAGAACCAGTCAGCGCAGTGGCTGCAGATCCGCCGCGAGAAACCCGACTTCGTGCTGATGTGGGGCTGGGGCGCGATGAACGGCGGCGCGCTCACCGAAGCCGCCAAGACCGGTTATCCGATGAACCAGTTCCTCGGCATCTGGTGGTCCGGACATGATGCTGACATGAAGCTTGTCGGCGAAAAAGGCAAGGGTTACCGGGCCGTCTCCTTCTCCTTCCCGAATTCGGAATCCAAGGTGATGAAGGACGTCAAGCAACTGGTCGTCGACGCTGGCAAGTCGAAGGCTCAGCCGGGCGAAATGGAGGAGGTGTTCTACCAGCGCGGCATCGTGCTGTCGGCTATCCTCGTCGAAGCGGCCACCGAGGCGCAGAAGCACTTCAGCACCAAGGCGCTCGACGCCGAGCAGTTCCGCTGGGGGCTGGAGAACGTCAAGTTCACGCCCGAGCGCATCAAGGAAATCGGCCTTGACGGCATGGTCGTGCCGTTCTCGACTTCCTGCTCCAACCACACCGGCCATGGCGGCGCCTGGATCATCGAGTGGGACGGCGCGAAGTTCAACAAGACCAGCGACAAGATCTGGGAAGCCGACCGGGCGACGATCGACGCGCTGGCGGCCGTCAAGGCGAAGGAATATGCCGACGCCAACAAGCCTTGGACGACGCAGACCTGCCAGTAATGGCGGAAACTCCCTTCCTTCGCGGGGAGGGAGGCGCGCATCTTTGAGCACAGCCGGGCGACCCCCTCTCCGTCTCGCTTTGCTCGACACCTCTCCCCCGATCGACGGGGGAGAGGATAGGCCGGCATCGACGTCGCGCGCCCATCCTCTCCCTCCGGAGGGGGGAGAGGTGGCCCGCAGGGCCGGAGAGAGGGAAGGCAGTAGTGAAATGCGATTGCCCTCCTTCCAGGGGAGGGATCAACGGAGCCGACATGTCCGAACCCGCCGCAATGCCCGACGCCGCCGAGCCGATCCTGTCGGTGAACAATATCGAGGTGATCTACGATCATGTCATCCTGGTGCTGAAGGGCGTCTCGCTGACCGTGCCGAAGGGCGGGATCACGGCGCTCTTGGGGGCCAACGGCGCCGGCAAGACCACGACGCTGAAAGCCATCTCCAACCTGTTGCAGGCCGAGCGCGGCGCGGTGACCAAGGGCAACATCCTGTTCGAGGACAAGGAAGTGCAGTCGCTGTCGCCCAATGACCTGGTGCGGCGCGGATGCATCCAGGTGATGGAAGGCCGCCACTGCTTCGGCCACCTGTCGGTCGAGGACAATCTGATGACCGGCGCGTTCACCCGCCGCGACGGCGCGGCCGCCGTCAGGCAGGATCTTGAGATGGTCTACGACTATTTCCCGCGGCTGAAAGTGCGTCGCGCCTCGCAGGCCGGCTACACGTCTGGCGGCGAGCAGCAGATGACGGCGATCGGCCGGGCGCTGATGAGCCGGCCGAAGATGATCCTGCTCGACGAGCCGTCGATGGGTCTCGCGCCGCAGCTGGTCGAGGAGATTTTCGAGATCGTCAAGAAGCTGAACGAGGAGCAGGGCGTCTCGTTCCTGCTGGCCGAGCAGAACACCAACACGGCGCTGCGTTACGCCAAATACGGCTATATCCTCGAATCCGGCCGCATCGTGCTCGACGGCGAGGCGTCGGCGCTGCGCGAGAACGAGGACGTCAAGGAATTCTATCTCGGCATCGGCGGCGAGGGCCGCCGTTCATTCAAGGACGTCAAACACTACAAGCGCCGCAAGCGCTGGCTGTCTTAGCCGATTGCCTCGTTGACGGACCCAAAACGTCCCGAGCGACCAAACGCGCCATTGCCCTCAACCCGCCTTTTCGCTATGTGCGACCGAAGGCTGTTTTTTGGGGAAGCATCATGGCTGATCATACGCCCGCGGGTCCGGTCGAACTGGGCGCGGACATGGATTATGCGGAGCACGAACAAACCTACAACATGTTCCTGCACCTGGTGAAGTACGGGGCGCTGGTCTGCGCCGCGCTGCTGATCGTGATGGCGGCGCATTTCTTCGCCGGTTTCGGCTTCTTTTCGTCGATCATTCTCTTCGTTCTCGTCTGCGCCGCGGGCGTGGCTTTGCTGCGCTAGCGGATCGCGCCGGGCTGTTGGCCCGGCCAAATTTTGTGCGCCCGCCGGACTGACGGCAGGGTGCGGGAGGGAGAGCAGGCGTGGTTCAGGCAGTTTTCGTTCCTAACGAGGCGGCGGCGGGCGAACCGCGCGTCGCCGCGTCCCCCGATACGGTCAAGCGGATCAAGGCGTCGGGCCTTGACGTCATCGTCGAAGCCGGCGCCGGCGCCGCCTCGCGCATCGTCGACGAGGAATTCTCCAAGGCCGGCGCGACCATCGGCAAGGCCGCCGACGTGTCGAATGCCGACGTGGTGCTGCGGGTGCGCCGCCCGTCCGATCTCAAGGGCTACAAACCGGGCGCGGTTGTCATCGCGATGATGGACCCCTACGGCAACGAGGCCGCCGTCCAGGCGATGGCCGGGGCCGGGCTCACCGCCTACACGATGGAATTCATGCCGCGCATCACCCGCGCCCAGGTGATGGACGTGCTGTCCTCCCAGGCGAACCTCGCCGGCTATCAGGCGGTGATCGACGGCGCGGCCGAATATGACCGCGCGCTGCCGATGATGATGACCGCGGCCGGCACGGTGCCGGCGGCGAAGATCTTCATCATGGGCGTCGGCGTCGCCGGCCTGCAGGCGATCGCCACCGCGCGCCGCCTCGGCGCGGTCGTCACCGCCACCGATGTCCGCCCCGCGGTCAAGGAACAGGTCGCCTCGCTCGGCGCGAAGTTCATCGCCGTCGAGGACGAGGAGTTCAAGCAGGCCGAGACCGCCGGCGGCTACGCCAAGGAAATGTCCAAGGAATACCAGGCCAAGCAGGCGGCGCTCACCGCCGACCATATCGCCAAGCAGGATATCGTCATCACCACGGCGCTGATCCCCGGCCGCCCGGCCCCCAAACTTGTGTCGTCGGCGATGGTCGCCTCGATGAAGCCGGGCTCGGTGCTGATCGACCTGGCGGTCGAGCGCGGCGGCAATGTCGAGGGCGCCCAGGCCGGCAAGGTCGTCACCACGGCGAACGGCGTCAAGATCGTCGGCCATGTCAACGTGCCCGGCCGCGTCGCGGCGTCGGCCTCGCTGCTCTACGCCAAGAACCTGTTCGCTTTCCTGGAGACGCTGGTCGACAAGGACAGCAAGACGGTCAAGGTCAATGCCGAGGACGAGTTGCAGAAGGCGACGATGCTGACCCATGGCGGCCAGGTGGTTCACCCAGCCTTTGTCGGCAAGGGCGAGGCGGCGACGGCGGCCGCAGCCAAGCCGGCGCCGGCCAGGGCGGCAGCCAAACCGGCGGCCAAAAAGCCTGCCGCCAAAGCCAAGAAGGGGGATGCGTGATGGAAAAATCCGGTCTCGAAACCGCGCTCGACCAGCTTGAGAAAGCCGTCGCGGCGGTGCGCATGGGGCTCGCCGACGACAGCATCGCCGACGCGGCGGGGGCGGTCGCCCATGGCGCCACCGGCGGCGCGGTCGATCCGTTCGTGTTCCGCCTCGCCATCTTCGTGCTGGCGATCTTCGTCGGCTATTACGTGGTTTGGTCGGTGACGCCGGCGCTGCACACGCCGCTGATGGCCGTCACCAACGCCATCTCGTCGGTCATCGTGGTCGGCGCGCTGCTGGCCGTCGGCATCTCCGCCGCCGGTTTCGCCACCGGCTTCGGCTTCGTCGCCCTGGTGCTGGCCTCGGTCAACATTTTTGGCGGCTTCCTGGTCACCCAGCGGATGCTGGCGATGTACAAGAAGAAAGAGAAGTAAGGCCCATGTCAGCCAATCTCGCTTCTTTCCTCTATCTCGTCTCCGGCATCCTGTTCATCCTGGCGCTGCGCGGCCTGTCGCATCCCACCACCAGCCGCCAGGGCAATCTCTACGGCATGATCGGCATGGCCATCGCCATCGTCACGACGCTGGCTCTCGCCACGCCGTCGGCGGGCGGTTTCGGCCTGATCGTGCTGGGCCTGGCGATCGGCGGCGGCGCCGGCGCGTTCATCGCCCGGCGCATCGCCATGACCTCGATGCCGCAGCTGGTCGCCGCCTTCCACTCGCTGGTCGGCCTCGCCGCCGTGATGGTCGCAGCAGCCGCCTTCTACGCGCCCGAGAGTTTTGGCATCGGCACGTCCAGCATCGCCGCCGACGGCAGCATCGTGCGCGACATTCACAGCCAGGCGCTGGTTGAAATGGCGCTCGGCATCGCGATCGGCGCCATCACCTTCACCGGTTCGGTGATCGCCTTCCTCAAACTCGACGGTCGCATGTCGGGCAAGCCGATCATGCTGCCGATGCGCCACATGGTGAATATCGGCCTCGCCATCGCGCTGGTGGCGCTGGTGATCCTGCTGGTCACCACCGAGAGCTCGCTGGTGTTCTGGCTGATCGTGGCGCTGTCGCTGGCGCTGGGCGTGCTTTTGATCATCCCGATCGGCGGCGCCGACATGCCGGTGGTGGTGTCGATGCTCAACTCCTATTCGGGCTGGGCGGCCGCCGCGCTCGGGTTCACGCTCGGTAATCTGGCGCTGATCATCACCGGCGCGCTGGTCGGTTCGTCGGGCGCGATCCTGTCCTACATCATGT
>DDFA01000115.1 GCA_002336975.1 Phyllobacteriaceae bacterium UBA1940 | reverse complement strand
GGCGGCAGGCTGCTCGGAGGCGGAGCGGCCCGAACGGGCGACGATGTCAGACAACTCCTTGAGAGCGTTGATCTGCTCGGAGACGGCGCGGCGCATCGCCGTGGTCGTTTCCTTGGTCTCTTCCGGCAAGTCGAGCACGCCCTTGCGCAGTTCGGAGCGGGTTTCCTCCAGTTCCGAGCGGATCAGGCTGGCGGTGCGGCGGATCTCCTGCGTGGCGTCGGCAAAACGCTGGGTTGCGCCTTCAACGACCTCGCCGATGGCCGAGCGCATATTGTCGGTCGCCTGGCGGGTGCGTCCCTCGGCTTTTTCGAAGGTCTTGCCGATCAGTTCCTCGAAGGCGCGCATGACGCCTTCGATGTCGTCGGATTTCTTGACCAGATTGACGGCCAGGGTTTCCAGCGCCGCCTGGCGCTCGTCGAGCGTCGAAGCCAGGTTGGACTGGGCCGAGCCAAGCAGGTCGGAGGCGCTGTTGAGGACGCGGCTGTGATCGTCGAAGCGATGCGCGATGGCCGCGATGTCCTTCAGCGTCTTCGAAGACAGGTCGGTCAGGCGCGTGGCGTTGACGTCGATGATGCGCGCAGAGCTTGCGAATGTCTGGGCCGATTTCTCGGTGGTCGCCGCGAACGACTGCGTCGTGCCGGCGAGCCGGTCCTCGAGTTCGCCGAGATTCGACTGGGCGGCGTTGATCAGCTGGCCGAGCGACGAGCTCGACGCGGTGAGGCGCTGCAGCAGGTCATTGACATTGTCGGACAGGCTGACGCGGGCGCCTTCGACCGCCGACAGGGTCTCGGCGGTGCGCGAGGCAAGCGCGTTGACCAGCGCGGCGTTTTCGCTGCGCAGCCGCTCGGATGCGGCGTGTGTCGCCGCCTCCAGGCTCTGCTGCAGTTCGCCGCCGCTTTCGGCGAATTTCGCCACCAGCGGGCGCGCCTGTTCGTCGAGGACGCGGCCGATTTCGGCGGTGCGGGCCGCGAGCATGTCGTTCAGGTCGCGGGTGTGCTTGTCGAAGCTGGCGGCGGCCTCGTTGGTGCGCTGGCCGATGTGAGTGTTCACCGCGGCAAACGTCTCGGCGATCACATTGGCGCGCGAGGCGAGCTGCGCCTCGGAGACGGCGACCTGGTCGACGAGCTTCTGGCCGACGATCTCGGCGCCTTCAGCCAGGCGACGCTCGACGGCGTCGACCTGGATTTCAACGTTTGCGATCACCGAATTGGCGCTGTCGGACAGGCGGTTCTCGAGATTGTGCAAGGCGTCTTCGATCGAGCGGGCGCGATCGGCCATTTCGGCCGACGTCAGGTTGGTGCGCTCGGCAAGCTGGCGGTCGACGTTCTCGAACGCGCCGACGACGTCGCCGACGCGACCGGCCAGCTGATCGGCGCTTGCTTCGATCTGGATGGCGATGCGGCGTTCGGCGGCTTCGAAGGCGTCGCTGAACTCGACGGCGCGCGACGACAGCATTTCGGCGGCGGCGCCGATGCGTCTGTTCAGCGTCTCGTCCGCCTGGTCGAAGGTCTGGCCGAGTTCGCCGGCGCGGGCCGAAATTGCTGCGCTGGCGAGTTCGATGCGGTCGGCCATGGCCTGGTCGGCCTTTTCAAAGGTCTGGCCGAGTTCGCCGGTGCGGGCCGAAATCGCGGCGCTGGCGTAGTCGATGCGCTCGACGATGGCCTTGTCGGCCTGCTCGAATGTTTTTGACAGTTCCGACGCGCGCGCCGCAAAGGCCGCGTTCGCCAGATCGATGCGCTCGGCCACCTTGGCGTCGGCGTCGGTGAAGGCGCGGTTGGCGTCGTCGGTGAGGGCGGCGGTGATCTCCAGCACACGGTCGCGCAGGGCGCCGGCCAGCGCGCCGGCGCTGCGCTCGAGCGCGGTGCGGACATTCTCGACGCCCGAAGTGATCGCCAGCTCGACGCCGCGGGTGCGGTCCTCGATGGCGCCGATCTGGCTGCGGAATGCTTCCTCGACGCGGGCGACTTCGCCGGAAATGGCGTCGCTGATCTCGATGCGGCCGCCCGCCAGCCGGTCGATGCTGGCCATGATGGCCTCGTCGATGGTGTTGCGGGTGGCGCCGAGCTTTTCGAGGTCGTCCTCAAGCGCGCGGGCCATGATGTTGCGGCCTTCGGCCAGCTTGTCGACATGGCGGCCGACCGAGACGTCGATGGCGGCGCGGGCTTCCTCAAGGCGAACCAGATCGTCTTCCAGCGCCTTCGACATTTTGCCGCGGCCGTCGGACAGGATGGTGGTGTGCTCCTCGATGCGGCGGTCGATCTCGGCGCGCGCCACTTCGATGGAGCGCATGTCGTCCTGGAGCGCGTCGCTCAGGATCGAGCGGCCGCGTTCGAGCACCTGGGTGTGCTCCTCGATACGACGGTCAATTTCGGCGCGCGTTTCGGCCAGACGCTGCAGGTCTGCGTCGAGCGTGCCGGCGAGCGCGTCGCGGCCGTCGGCCAGCATCTGGGCGTGGCGCTGCGCGCTGCTGTCGATGTCGGACCGGATTGCGGCGAGCTTATCCATGTCGTCCGACAGGATGCCGGCGAGATAGGTGCGGCCTTCCGCCAGTTTCATCGCGTGCGAGCTGACAGTCTCGTCAAGCGCCGTGCGGGCGTCTGCAAGTCGAAGCAGATCGGCGTCAAGCGCCGAGGCGATGACCTGGCGGCCGGATTCGAGGCGTGTGCTGAAGTCGTTGGCGCGGGATTCGAGCATGGTCGACGTCGACAGGACCAGGTCGGCCATGTCGGTGCCGATCCGGGACTTGGTCTCGTCGATCAGCGAGTTGAGCTGGTCGCGGCCGGCGCCGAACGCACCGGAGATTTCACGGGCGCGCTCGACCAGCGATTCGTTGATCTGGCGGGCGCGGGCGTCGAGCGCATGGTTTAGGCGCTCGGCGCCCTTGTCGAGCGCCTCGGCGCGTGTCTGGAACTCGGCCAGGATCGACTGGCCGTGCTCGGCCAGCGTGTTCTGGATGCCGGAAAGACGGGCGTCGAGCGCCGAATTCATCCGTTCCGAGCCCTGGTCGATCGCCGCGGCGCGGGTTTCGAATTCTGCGAGCAGCGTCTGGCCGCGCGAGATCAGGGAATTCTCGACGCCGGCAAGGCGCGTGTCGAACTGCTCGGCGAGCGACTGCGACGCCCCGTTGAGCAGTGAAACCATGCCGGTGGCGCGTTCGTCGAGCAGGCCGCCAAGCGACCGAGCGGCTTCGTCGGTGGTGTCGGTCAAGGAGGCGATGCGCGTGTCGAGCAGGCTGGCGAAGGCTTCGCCGGAGGTGACGATACGATCGGAAATGTCGTCCATGCGCTGGTCGATGGCGGAATAGATCGAGTGGCCGGATTCATTGATGCGGTCGACAAGGGTGTTGCCCGACTGCAGGATCATCGCGTTCAATTCGCCGGACGCGCCCTTGACGCTGTCGAGAATGACCGAACTCGACGACGAAAGCTGTTCCTTCAGCTGTTCATGGGCGCCCGAAATCGACGCGCGGACACGCTCGGCATGGCTGATGACCGCCTCACGCTCGGTGCCAAGACCGTCGACCAAAGCACGGATTCGCAATTCATTTTCGTTGTAGGCGCGTTCGAGCTCATTGACCTCGGTGTGGACGAGTGTTTCGAGTTCGACGGCGCGGGCGAGCGTGCGCTCAATGCCTTCGCCCATCGCCTGGACCTCGCGGCGCACGATCTGGCCGACCGTCATCAGGCGATCCTGCGCCATCGTGTCGGGCTCCGACAGCTTGAACGCCATTTCGGTCATAGACTGCGCGGCGGCGCGCATTTCCTGCGCCCGGCGGATCATCGCCGCGAACGCCCAGAACAGCAGAACCGGGACGATGACGCCGACCGCGATGCCGATCGCCTGCGGCAGGGCGAGCAGTGCCGAGAAACTGCGAATCTGCCAGATGCCGGGCGCATAGAGAGCGTGCGCAAGCGCAATGCCGCCCGCGATCCACATGACGCTGAGCAGGCCGATCGTCCAGTTCACCGTCGAACTGGACGACTGCGCGACGAACTGGGCGGGACGGCGGAGGTTTTTTTGCCGGTCGTCATTGGCCGGTTGCAAGGACACCGGCGTCTCCGCGGGATCCTCGACGGGACGCAGAATTTCCTGGGAGGCGGGCTTGGCAGCCGGCGCCTTGGCGGGCTTTTGCGCGGCGGACCTGGCAGGAGGAGCGGCCTCGGCCTTTGCCTTCGATGTGGTGGAGGCGGCGGCAGGCGGCGGGGCCGAGTTGCGCGCCAATTCGTCGGCCGCCTGGGAAATCTGCGCTTCAAGATCGTCCATCGATGCGGCGAAGTCGATATCGCCGCCCGAACCGAAATCGTTCGACAGATCAAGATCCAGGGCTTTCTCAAGCTCCTGGTCGAAATTCTTCGGAGTCGCGTTCTTGGACGTCGGTGTGCGCGCCATGCGTTGGTACCCTCTTACTCCGCGCGGTCCCCACCGACTTCGGTCCCACCAGCCCGCGCTCAGGTAAAACTTCCTGTTGTCGTATTTTAGTTCCGGGGACGGTCAATTGATACCGACAATCCCGGCTGTGCGTAAAACTTTAAACATAGGGTTAATTACGGCGACCATGCCGAAATTTCGACACGCCGGGGTTATTAACGGGATTTCCATCCAGTTCCGTTAGGTTGCGCGGCCTGTCGCTGTCGTTTGAGAGCCGTTTCATGAGTCCCCTGAGTTTGTCGACCATCGCCTTCGCCGCGCCCGGCGGAGAGGCGCCAAAGAGCACAAAAGTGCGTCCGATCGATCTGGTGCATCTGGGCAAGCAGACGTTTGGCGATCGGCACCTGGAACAGGAAGTGCTTGCGATGTTCGTGCAGCAGGCTCAGGCAGTGCGCGAGCGGCTGACGGCGTCGGGACGCGACGAACGCGTGATGATGGCGCACGGGCTGCGCGGCTCGGCGGGCGGCGTCGGCGCCTTCGCGGTGGCGGAAGCGGCGACGGCGGTCGAACGCAATCCACAGGACAAGTCGCTGGCGGCGGCGCTTTTCAAGCGTATCGACGAGGTCAGCGACTTCGTCGCCTCGATCAGCCGCTGACGCGGCCGGGGCGCGGTTGACAGGGCAGGGCCGGACTACCTATTTGCAGGCTTTGCCGATCCTCACGGTCCGATCCCATGACCAAGCTGACCTATATCGCCTTTGACGGCGCCCGATTCGATGTGGACGCCGCAAACGGCTCCACCGTGATGGAAAACGCCATCCGGCAAGGCATTCCCGGCATCGAGGCGGAATGCGGCGGCGCGTGCGCCTGCGCGACGTGCCATGTCTATGTCGACGAAGCCTGGACCGAACTGGTCGGTCCGCCCGAGGCGATGGAAGAAGACATGCTCGACTTCGCCTACGATGTGCGGCCGACGTCGCGGCTGTCGTGCCAGATCCGGGTCAGGGACGAGCTTGACGGGCTGGTGGTCTCGATCCCCGAACGCCAGGGCTGAAGACGCGCGTCACTGCCCGGCGCGATAGCGGATCAGCCGTTCGAGCCGCGCGGAGAAATTCTTGCCCTCGATCAAGTCGAACCGGGCCTGTTCGGCGTCGTGGCGCATCAATCCGTCGGCCAAGGCCTTGCGCGCCAGCGCCTCGACAAGGTCGCAATTGTTCTGCGGCGGGATGCCGGCGATCGACTGTTCCATGTCGCGCGCATGATTCTTGGCGATCGAGACGTGGCTTTCCTCGTGTCGCTTGATATCGGACGACAGCGCATCCCACACCTGCCTGGTTTCGGGGCTGCCGGAGCTGCGGCGCACCCAGCGCGGCAGGATGATGCGCGCCCTGACCGAGATGGCGACCGACAGAACCCGGCATTTTCCCTTTTCCGAACGGTAGCGGATGCGATCCTTGAATTCGAGCCGGGTGGCGCCGGGATGGCGGCGCCCGGTGCTCTGCACTTCGGGGCCGCGCCGCTCCATGTCTTCCTGGAGGTCCTGCAAGGTCGCCCCGCGCACCGGAAAATAGCTGTAGCTACGCGATACGCTCGCCGCCGACGCAGCGCAGACGAGAAAGGCTGACAAGCCAATGGCTGCCAGAATGACGGAAGGCGCACGGTTCATCAAAACAGCATGCGCCGGGCAAAACATCGATGCAAGTGAGGCGGATTGGCCCTATTCGGAGGCGACCGCGCCGACCGGGCCGTCGTCGACCCGCTTCAGATCCATCGCGATGACGCGGACCATCTTGCTGTCGACCCGGACCGCGACGCTGACATTCATGACATTGTCACCCTGGATGCGGGCCATCATCGCGCCGTTCAGCTGCTTGCGCGAAATCGACATGGTGACCCGTTGCCCGTCGACATTGCCCGCGACTATGTCGAGACCCTCGCCGCCGGCGCCATCGAGAAACTTGCCGCGATAGGTCGAGCCGGTGCGCACGATCGTCGCCGCCATGCGCTGCGAGAAGACGCCGACTCGGCAGGCGCCGTCGAGTGTCATGCCGACCTTGCCGTTCGGAGTCGTGCCGTTGAGCTTGCAGGTGAACTTGGTGCCCTTGTATTTGCCGGCGACGATCTCGCCAGGGCCGGTCCAGACGCCTTCCACCGAGCGGAAGAATTTTGCGTCGCCATCGGCCGCAGCCGACGGCGTGGCGATCGATCCGGCGGACATGAGCGACAAGGCCGTCACTGCGATCGTCGATGCACGTTTCATGGACAGGTTTCCGGCGAAATGTTGGGCAATCAGGCGTGGTTCGACAATGGCCAAGATTGGTTAATGCTTCGTCACTGCCGCCGTCCATGCACCATGCGCGTGGACTTGGGCAAGCGCAATATCATTCCTTGTCGCGGTCCGCCGGCTGGGACTTCCTGACGGTGAACGCGGTCAGCGCCGACAGGAAGTCGGACATGCCAGGCCGCTTCACCGCGTTGAACGGAAACGGCCGCACCGTTTCCATCGCCGCAATGCCGATTCGCACCGTCATCATGCCGTTGACGACGCCTTCGCCGAGCTTTGCCGACAGCCGCGCGGCAAGGCCGTGGCCGACAAGTTGTTGGACCAGGCTGTCGCCGGCGGCGATCGAACCGGTGACGGCGAGATGGGAGAGGACGCTGCGCGCCAGCCGGAAGAAGCCGAAATTGCCGGGCCGTCCGCCATAGAGTTCGGACAATCGGCGGATCAGACGCGCCGATTCCCAAAAGACGTAGACCAGGTCGACAAGGGCGCGGGGGCTGACGGCGGTGACCACTGACACCCGTTTGGCGGCGTCGAGGACGAGGGCCTTCGCGTCCTCATCGAGAGGAGACAGGATTTCAGCCTCGGCGTAGCGGATGAAGTCGGCGCCATCGATGACGTCGCCCTTGAGTTCGACAACGGCGCGACGCCCGGCTGCGGTGGCGGGCATCTTTCCGACCAGAACGACGAGGTCGGCGACCGCGGCGCGGGCTTCCTTGGCATTGTTCGACGCGGCGGCCTGCGCGGCCCGCTTCTGCAGCGTCTCGACCGAGGCGAGGCGGGCGATGGCGTAGCCTTCCCGGACGACTATGGCCAGCAGCGCAAGCAGTGCGATCGCCGCCAGCACCAGCGCAAACCAGCCCAGCCACTCGTTGCGGGTAAACAGCTCGCGGACCAGACGTTCGGTCCACAAGCCGATCGCAAGCGAGATCAGCGCTCCGACGGCGCCAAAAAACACCGTGCCGAGACCGGCGCCACGGCGCGGCGCGAGCGGCGCCGGCGGGGCGAGCGGATCGAGCCCGTCATTGTCGAAAACGTCGATCTCCGCCGGGGTGACGACCACGGCCTCGGTTGCGGGCGTCGCCCGTGGCTTGCGCGGCTGAGCGGCGGAGGCCTTTGGCCGGACCTCCTCGGGCTCCACCTTGAACGCCTGGGGCTGGCGGCGGTCCGTCATGACAGTCTGTCTCCAAGCAGAAACTGCAGCGCCCGGTCGAGCCGGATGTTTGGCAGCGACAGTTTCAGTCCGTCGGCGCTTCTTTCGAGCTTCGGCGGGCGGAAGCGGACAAAGCGGATGTCGAGGCCCTTGCTGGCCGGATCGAGCACGACATCGGGCTTGACCGGCAGGTCGCCGGGGAAAATGGCGGTTTCGGTCTCGCCGTCAAACACCTCGCCGCCGATGGTTTCGCCCTTGATCGGGATGCCGATGATGACCGGCAGCGTCTCGCCGCGCTGCTTGACGGTTCCCTCGCGAGTGGCCCGCACCGCGGCCATCGCCAAAACCTCGACATCGGCGCCGGTCAGGTCGGCGCGCGCGGCGGCGCTTTGGGTCAGGCGGCGCACGATCGCCTGCAGTCGGTCGTGGCTTTCGTGGTGCAGATGGTCGGCTTTTGTCGCGGCGACCAGGATGCGGTCGATGCGGCGGCTGAACAGGCCGGTGAGGAGGTTTCGCGATCCCGGACGGAAACAGGCGAGGATTTCGGCCAGCGCCCGTTCGAGGTCCGCCACCGCCGCGGCGCCGGCATTGATCGCCTGGAGCGCGTCGACCAGCACGATCTGCCGGTCGAGGCGGGCGACGTGTTCGCGAAAGAACGGTTTCACGACATGGGTTTTGTAGGATTCGTAGCGCCGCTGCATCATCGCCCACAATGAACCGGGCCTGGCGCTGCCTGGCCCCAGCGCGGCAAGCGGCGCAAAGGTGAGGGCAGGCGAGCCTTCCATGTCTCCGGGCATCAGGAAGCGGCCGGGGGGCAAGGTCGAGAGTGCGCGCGAATCGGCCTTGCAGGCGCGCAGATAGGCGGTGAATTTTTCGGCGAGGCCGCGCGCCGCCATCTCGTCGGCGTCTCCGTTGGGGTCGACCGCAGCGGCGGCGGCGCGCCATTCCAACGAAAGATCGGACCGGGAATTCAGATCCGCCAGTTCGAAGGATTCGCGCGAAAAAGTCTCGTAGCTCTTGCCGAGCAGCGGCAGGTCAAGCAGCCATTCGCCCGGATAGTCGACAATATCGACCGCCAGACTGCCCGACGAGAACATGCGCCCCCAGCCCGACGCCGACTGATAGTCGATCACCAGCCGCAGTTGCGAGATGGCGCGGGTGGATTCGGGCCAGATGCGCTGGTCGACCAGCGCCGCGATATGGTCCTCGTACTGAAACCGCGGGACGTCGTCGTCGGGCTGGTGCTGCAGCACGGCTTTCGAGATGCGGCCCGACTTCTGCGCCTCGAACAACGGCAGGCGTCCGCCGTGGATCAGATTGTGCACCAGCGAGGATATGAAGACGGTCTTGCCGGCCCGCGACAGGCCGGTGACGCCGAGCCGCACCGAAGGCTGGCTGAGCCCGGCGATGCGACCGGTGAGCGTGTCCAGGGCGATCAGGGCTTCGTCGGCGATCGATGTGGGAGAGGCCAAGGGTCTTCCTGCTCTTGTTCAGAACTCGGTCGGCGAGTGAAAGGCTTCGAGGAAGCCGACGCCGGGCGCGGCGTCCGCCAGCGAGCCGCGCATGTCGATCAGTGCCAGACCGCAGGCCGGAAAGCCGCCGGCGCGGGCGTCCTTTGCAGCCTGGTCGCCATCCGTCGCAATGGCGAAACAGACGTCCTCTATCATCGGATTGTGGCCAACCAGCATCAGCGCTTTCGAACCGGCGTGGCTGCGGATGAGGGCGAGATAGCCGGCCGCGTCTGTTGCATACAACTCATCGGTGAATATCGCCTGGCAGGTCGGATGAAGATGCTTGGCGACCGCCTCCCAGGTCTCGCGCGCCCGCCGTGCGCCGGAGCAGACGACCAGATCGGGCGTCGTGCCGCTGATCGCAAGCACAGCCCCCATTGCGTCGGCGTCGACGCGTCCGGTGGTGTCGAGCGGGCGGTCAAAGTCGCGCATCCCCGGTTCCGCCCAGGCCGCGCGCGCATGTCTCAACAAAAGCAGGCTGGCCATCAAAACGATTCTCCGACGCGCGTGGACGCACGATTGAGCAGTTTGTCGCCTTGCGTCGTTTCGCCGGTGGCGAGACGACCCGCCTGACGCCGCGGGCGACAGTCAGCGGCAACCGCTGCGGACGGGTTCACAGGGCTCGATTTCATCGGGCTCCGGCTTGGCCGGGCGGCCAGCCCGACCCTTTCCGGAGCCTTAGATCCTGCGCCGAATGCCCGCCGGCAGAGTGTTTCCATCCAACCATGAAACGATCTAGTGTCTGGTTCGTCCGCGCGCAATCTGAAAAGCAAGTGGATGACGCGAACAACGCGCCGGCGCGCCGAACCCATCTGCTGTCGGTCACAAACATCAATGAAGTCAAAGCTTTTCAAAGACTTTCACTGTTCCAGAATCGGACAGGTGGAGTGGTCTGACAATTGCGTGACGGGGCGTGCCTTTGTGCTTGTGCCATGCTTTGGCCGAGAATATATAGGCGCCGGGTAGCATTCATGGGGTGAATCGATGAGCTCGAATTCAAGCGACAAATACGTTCCCTTGGATGACGAGCCGTTCATGAATGATCGGCAGAAGGCATATTTCCGGTCCAAGTTGATCGCTTGGAAGAGCGACATCCTGCGCGAAGCACGCGAAACGCTGGAAGTCCTGCAGCAGGAAAACGCCAATCATCCGGACCTTGCCGACCGCGCTTCGTCGGAGACAGACCGGGCTATCGAGTTGCGCGCTCGCGACCGGCAACGCAAGCTGATTGCAAAGATCGACGCGGCGCTGACCCGGCTCGACGACGGAACCTACGGCTATTGCGAGGAAACCGGCGAGCCGATCTCGCTCAAGCGGCTGGATGCGCGTCCGATCGCGACCTTGTCGATTGAAGCGCAGGAACGCCATGAGCGCCGGGAAAAGGTCTATCGGGACGATTGAGTCCCGAGCCAATCGCGGCGGGCTATTTGCGCTGTGACAGTTCGCCGAGGAGGCGCGTCATCTCCTCATCCGCCGACGGTTTTTGGGCCTTCGGCGCGAGCGGCTCGTCG
Source organism: Phyllobacteriaceae bacterium UBA1940 (assembly GCA_002336975.1). Lineage (GTDB taxonomy): Bacteria > Pseudomonadota > Alphaproteobacteria > Rhizobiales > Rhizobiaceae > Mesorhizobium_A. The sequence continues at coordinate 9,431 of DDFA01000115.1, read as the reverse complement.
AGCGTAATTTCAAGGTCTTCGTGCAACAGGTCGTCGTGGCTCGCAGCAGCGGGCCGGGCAGGCGCGGCTGCGGCCGGCTTGATCGGCGCCGATGACTGGGCCGCTGCCGGTCTTGCGGGCGGCGGAGCCGGCGGCGGCGACATCGGTATCGTCGCCGGCGGCAATCGGGCATGGGACTGTGGCGAGACGGGTGCGGCCGGCCTTGCGGCAACGACCGGACGAGGCGGCTCGACCTTGCGGGGCGCAGTCGGCTGGAGCGCAGGCTGCCGCGACTGTTCGCGATGCGGTTCCGCCTCGTGCGCCTGGGCATCGGGGGAACGCGCGACACGGGGGAACATGCGGATATCCTGCTCGACGACCACGTCCGTCGGCCCGCCGATCAGAATCAGATGCTCGACGTCGTCGCGTCTCACCAGAACCAGACGACGCCGGCTGTCGACAGGCGTTGCGTCCATCACCGCCAGACGGGTGCGGCGGTTGCGGCCGCCAAGGACAAACGTCCCGCTGCGGAAACTGCGCAAGGTCCGTATCACCACCAGCAAGATGAAAAACAGAAGCAGCGCCAGCAAAACCCACAAGATGGCGTCAGCGTAACGCTCCGGCAAATTGTCTCGAAGCCAGTCCAGCACTGCGGCCTCCCCATCCGGTCCCTAAATAGTGTAGACATGCCGACCAACGGCCCGCAACCCCGCGACCGTGGCGAAAAATGCGTCGATCAGGACCGCTGGGCCTTTCCGCAGTGGCGAGAATGTGATTCAAGCGGCTCAAACTGGCCCGTTGCGGCCACCCGTTAGGGCAAGGCAGGAATGGCCAAGGACAAAAGCCGCGACACATATCCCGCGCCAGTCATCGATCAAAGTTCACGCCCGGGCGCCGCAACGCGCCTGATCGTCTTTATCGTCGTGCTGATTGCGGCTGCGGTCGCGTTCTCGATGTTTCGCGGCCGCCTCGGCGATCCGTTCCTGCTTGGCATGCTGGGCGTGCTGGCGATGATCGGCGTCGGCTATCTGTTCGCAACGGCCATCGGCTTTGTCCAGATTGCGCCCCGCTCGACCAGCGACGAACTGTCCAAGGCCTATATCGATTCGATGCCCCAGGGCCTGCTGGTGACCGATGCGAAGAACCGGATCATCTACGCCAACCGCTCGTTCGCCGAACTGACCGGCGCGGTGACGGCGGGCGATGTGCGAACGGTCGATGGCCTGCTCGCCGACAATCCGGAAGCCGGACCGGTCGTGTCGGGATTGGTCGCCAAGCTCAAGGACGGCCGCGACGGCGAGGGCGAATTCCGGCTGACGCAGTCGATAAAGCCCGGCGACGAGCCCGGCGCGCGCTGGTACCGGGTGCGCTCGCGGACGTTCCAGGCGCCGTCACGGCGCGACCTGCAGTTTGCCTGGCAATTGTCGGACGTGTCACATGAGCGCGCCGAACAGGAGCGGTTTTTTCAAGACCTGCAACTGGCCATCGATCATCTCGATCATGCGCCGGCTGGTTTTTTCGCCGCCGACGCCGAGGGTAAGCTGACCTATCTCAACGCGACGCTGGCGGAATGGCTGGGGCTCGACCTGGCCGGTTTCCAGCCCGGGTCGATCAGCCTGCCGGAGATCGTCGCCGGCGACGGCATGGCGCTTGTGCGGGCAGTCAAGGCGGAGCCGGGCGCGACTCGCAATGCGGTGATCGACCTCGACCTGGCGACTACCAAGGGACGGGTCTTGCCGGTGCGCTTCATGCACCGGGTCAGCGCTACGCGTGACGGGTTGCAGGGCGCAACCAGAACCATCGTGCTGAACCGCACCCAGGGCGAGGATTCGTCGGCTGAACTGCGCGCCTCGGAGATCCGGTTCACGCGTTTCTTCAATTCGACGCCGATGGCGATCGCCGGCGTCGATGGCGCAGGACGCATCCTGCGCACCAACGCGCCGTTCCTGATGCTGTTCTCGTCGGTCGTCGACCAGGTCGGCGTCGACAAGCGATCGCCATTCGACGTCGTGATCCATCCACGCGACAGGGCGAGTTTTGCCGCGGCGCTGGAAAAGGCCAAGCAGCGCCAGGCCGACATCGCGCCGATCGACACCGTTCTGCCGGACAATGAAGAGCGCCATGTGCGCTATTACGTCAATGCGGTCGCCGACAGCGGGGCCGGCGACGCCGAAGAGGCGGCCATCGTCTACGCCGTCGAGACGACCGAGCAGAAGGCGCTCGAGGCGCAGATGGCGCAAGGTCAGAAGATGCAGGCCGTCGGCCAGCTGGCGGGCGGCATCGCGCACGACTTCAACAATGTGCTGACCGCCATCATCATGGCGTCCGACCTGCTGCTGACCAACCACAGGCCGTCGGACCCGTCCTTCCCCGACATCATGAACATCAAGCAGAACGCCAACCGGGCCGCGTCGCTGGTCAGGCAATTGCTGGCGTTTTCGCGGCGCCAGACCTTGCGCCCCGAGGTGCTGAACCTGACCGACGTACTGGCGGATGTGCGCATGCTGCTGACCCGGCTGGTCGGCACCAATGTGCGGCTGCACCTCGATCACGGGCGCGACCTGTGGCCGGTCAGGGCGGATCTGGGGCAATTCGAACAGGTGGTGGTCAACCTCGCCGTCAATGCGCGCGACGCCATGCCCGACGGCGGCGACCTGTCGATCCGCACCAAAAACGTGACGGCCGAGGAAAGCCGGCAATATCCCTATCGTGAACTGGCGTCGGCCGACTACGTCGTGGTCGAGGTGTCGGACACCGGGACAGGCATCGCGCCCGATGTGCTGAAGAAGATTTTCGAACCCTTCTTCACCACCAAGGAAGTCGGCAAGGGCACCGGTCTGGGCCTGTCGATGGTCTACGGCATCATCAAGCAGACCGGCGGGTTCATCTATTGCGATTCCGAGGTCGGCAAGGGCACGACGTTCCAGATCTTTCTGCCGCGCCATGTTCCGGGCATTGCCCCTGTCGAGCAGTCGGCCGGCGACACTGGCGCCTCGGACGTGCGGCAGCCGCAGGCGGCGAAATCGGACGCGGCGCGCGATCTTTCGGGCTCCGCCACCGTGCTGCTGGTCGAGGACGAGGATTCGGTGCGCATGGGCGGGGTCAGGGCGTTGACCTCGCGCGGCTATACCGTGCACGAGGCCTCGTCGGGCGTCGAAGCGCTGGAAATCTACGACGAGCTCAAGGGGCAGGTCGATGTCGTGGTCTCCGACGTCGTCATGCCGGAGATGGACGGGCCGACGCTGCTTGGCGAACTGCACAAGCGCAATCCCGACATAAAGTTCATATTTGTGTCCGGCTATGCCGAGGACGCATTCGCCAAGAACCTGCCGGACGACGCCAAGTTCGGCTTCCTTCCCAAGCCGTTCTCGCTCAAGCAATTGGCGACGGTGGTGAAGGAAATGGTCGACAAGCAATGAAGTATCGTCGCGATATCGACGGACTGCGAGCAATTGCGGTCCTGCCCGTGATGCTGTTTCACGCGCACGCCCCGTTCTTCTCGGGCGGCTATGTCGGCGTCGATATCTTTTTCGTCATCTCCGGCTATCTGATCACCACGATCATCGCGACCGAGCTGGAGCAGGGGACATTCTCATCGCTGCGCTTTTACGAGCGCCGCGCCCGGCGCATCCTGCCGGCGCTGCTCTTGATGGTCGTGTTTGCGCTGGCGATATCGGCCGTGGTGCTCAACCCCAACCAGTTGCAGGTGCTGGGCGAGCGGGCGCTGGCGGTGATGTTTTTCGTCTCGAACATGCATCTGGCGATGAATGACGACTATTTCGACGACGCCGCCGAGACCAATCCGTTCCTGCACACATGGTCGCTGGCGATCGAGGAACAGTACTACATCCTGTTCCCGATCCTGATGATGGTGATCTGGCGCACGCGAAAGCAGTGGGCGCTGCCGGTCGTGCTGTTGATCTCGGTCGCTTCGATCCTGCTGGCGGAATGGATGTCGAGAACGACGCCGAGCGTCAGCTTCTACCTGTTGCCGACCCGTACCTGGGAACTTGGCGCCGGCGCAGTCGTTGCACTTGCGGAACTGCGCTACGGCAAGGCGCCGAGGGACAAGCTCGCCGCCCGCGTGCTGCCAGCGCTCGGGCTGCTGATGATCGCCGTGTCGATCGTCATGTTCGACAACGAAACGGTGCATCCCGGCTTCGCGACGCTGTTGCCGGTCACAGGCGCGGTGCTGGTGATCGCGTTCGGCGGCGCGCAGGATCTAGGAACCCGCTTGCTGTCGCTGCGCCTCTTGGTCGGCGTCGGGCTGATTTCCTACTCGCTCTATCTGTGGCACCAGCCGCTGATCGCGTTGATCGCCTATGTGCGGGACGGGCGGATGCAGCCGGGATATTACGCCGGCGCCATCGTGGTCAGTTTCTTCGTCGCCTGGCTGACCTGGAAATATGTCGAGACGCCGTTCCGCAGCCGCACCGCCATTCCCGCGCGCCGGGGGCTGCGGATCGGGGTCGCCGTCACCGCCGGCATCCTGGCGTTTTCGGTCGCCTGCATCGCGACGCGCGGGTTCGCCTTCCGCAAGCCGGAAGAAGTTTGGCGGGCGCTCGCCTATGAACGGCAGAACCCGGCGGTGCAGCACAAGGTCGGCGGTTATGTCTGCATGAGCAGGGACCCGGCGGACGCCTGCGCCATCGGCGACCCCTCCGGCGTCAAGGGCGTGGCGGTGGTCGGCGACAGCCATGCGGCGGTTCTCGGCAGTTCGTTCAGCGAGGCGCTCGCCAGGGACGGCCGCGCCGGCGTTGAGTTCACCCAGGCGGGATGCCCCTACGCGCCGGGGTTCACCCGACGCGACCACCGGACGCCCAAATGCCCGACCTTTGTCGACGCGACGCGCGAGCGGCTGCTGACGCCGAACTTCGACACGATCTTCCTGGCCGGACGCTACACGCTGCAGCTTGACGGCAATGTGTTCGACAATAGGGAGGGCGGGGTCGAGCGCGGCGAGACGGCCGGCTATGTCGCGGTCGGCGTCGACAAGAGCACGATCAGCGAAGCCGACAGGCAGGCGTCGGTCAGCACAGGCTATCGGAAGGCCGTCGAGGAACTGATCAATGCCGGCAAACGCGTCGTGCTGATCTATCCGATCCCGGAAGCCGGCTGGCGGGTTCCGGGCGAACTGGCGGCGCGGCGATCGAGGGGCGACTTCTCGCCGTTGACGACGTCCTACCACCGCTACCGGGAGCGCAATGCCGGCGTATTCGCGGCCTTTGACGCCATCCCCAACAGCCCGAACCTGGTTCGGGTCTATCCTGATCGCGTGCTTTGCAACACACGCCACCCGGGCCGATGCGAAACCCATGACGGCGACATTCTCTATTATGTCGACGACGATCACATGAGCCGCGACGGCGCGCGACTCGTCGTCGCCGAGGCGATGCGCGCGGCGGAAGCCGCATGGCCGGACTTCAAGGGCAACAGCGCCGTATCGGCCAACGCGGCGCAGTGACGCGACGGGGGAACGCCAGCATCGTTCGACATCCGGCGTAACCCAACCTTAAACATGTTCGGCCAATGCTGCGGACGCCTTCGAGAGTAGACGCATGCTGACCCGACAATACAAGAAGCGCCGAACCGGCGCCGTGATCCTGCCGCTGACGGCGGTCGTCTTCCTCACCTATTTCGGCTTTCACGCCTGGCACGGCGAGTTCGGGATCTATTCCAGCTACGAACTGGCCGACCGCAAGGCGATGCTCGAAACCAGGCTGGCCGACGTCAAGGCCGAACGCCGGCAACTTGAAAGCCGGGTGATGCTGATGCAGGATGGCACGATCGAAAAGGACATGCTGGACGAGCAGGCACGGCGCGCGCTGAACCTGACCAAGCCGGATGAAATAACCATCATCCGATAGGGCATTTGCCGATTAACTGAATTTCAGTTTATCTCGATTATCTGTTTATTTTCAATTAATTGACCTTTTCAATGCTGCATTGCGGCAGCGCGAATTGCCGTAGCGCATTCAACCGGCCCATGCTAGTTTCCGGTGAAGGGGTCGCTTGGCCCATTATGTCCGTGAAGAGACTGACCAGGGAGTGAGTTGATGGCGAGCGCTGCACGCAAGTCGTCCGCGAAGGCGAAATCCGAAGCCACGGCGGGGACGCCCAAGACGCCCAAACCGGCCGAATTCAGCAAGGAGCAGGAACTTCGCGCCTATCGCGACATGCTGCTGATCAGGCGGTTCGAGGAAAAGGCCGGCCAGCTCTACGGCATGGGGTTCATCGGCGGTTTCTGCCATCTCTATATCGGGCAGGAAGCGGTCGTCACCGGCCTGAAAATGTCGTTGATCGAAGGCGACCAGATGATCACCGCATACCGGGATCACGGCCACATGCTGGCGATGGACATGTCGCCGCGCGGCGTCATGGCCGAACTGACCGGGCGTCGCGGCGGCCTGTCGAAAGGCAAGGGCGGCTCGATGCACATGTTCTCGAAAGAGAAGAATTTTTATGGCGGCCACGGCATAGTCGGCGCCCAGGTGTCGCTGGGCACCGGGCTGGCGTTCGCCAACAAATATCGCGGCAACCAGAATGTCTCGCTGACCTTTTTCGGCGACGGCGCGGCCAATCAGGGTCAGGTCTATGAGAGCTTCAACATGGCGTCGCTGTGGAAGCTGCCGGTGATCTATGTGATCGAGAACAACCGCTACGCCATGGGCACGTCGGTGCAGCGCTCGTCGGCCGAGACCGACTTTTCGCAGCGCGGCGTATCGTTCCGCATTCCCGGCATCCAGGTCGACGGCATGGATGTGCGCGCGGTCAAGGCGGCGGGCGATCTCGCGACAGATTGGTGCCGCTCCGGCAAGGGACCGATCATCCTCGAAATGCAGACCTACCGCTATCGCGGCCATTCGATGTCGGACCCGGCCAAATACCGCTCCAAGGACGAAGTGCAGAAGATGCGCTCCGAGCATGACCCGATCGAGCAGGTGAAGGCGCGGCTGGCCGAGAAGAAGTGGGCCAGCGAGGACGAACTGAAGGCGATCGACAAGGATGTGCGCGACATCGTCGCCGATTCCGCCGAGTTCGCGCAGTCCGATCCTGAGCCGGATGCTTCCGAGCTTTACACCGACATCTATGTCGAGAGCTGACCGCGCGGCCTGACGCCGGCGCGCCTTTCGACCCTTTTTCGGAGTTTTTGCCTATGCCGATCGAAATCCTGATGCCAGCCCTGTCGCCGACCATGGAAGAGGGCAATTTGTCGAAATGGTTGAAGAAGGAAGGCGACAAGGTTTCGCCCGGCGACGTGATCGCCGAAATCGAGACCGACAAGGCGACGATGGAGGTCGAGGCGGTCGACGAGGGCACACTTGGAAAGATCCTGATCGCCGCCGGTTCGGAAGGCGTCAAGGTCAACACGCCGATCGCGGTGTTGCTGCAAGAGGGCGAGAGCGCCGGTGCGGTCGTCGCCCCCAAGGCTGCACCAGCGCCCGTCACGGAAATCGCGCTGCCTGCGCCAGCGCCGGCTGCCGCGCCTGTTCCCGCCGCGCCGAGAACTGAGGCGGCCGCCGATCCTTCGGTTCCGGCCGGCACGGAGATGGTGTCGACGACGGTGCGCGAGGCGCTGCGCGATGCGATGGCGGAAGAGATGCGTCGCGACAAGGACGTGTTTGTCATGGGCGAGGAGGTCGCCGAATATCAGGGCGCCTACAAGATCACCCAGGGCCTGTTGCAGGAATTCGGGCCGCAGCGCGTCGTCGACACGCCGATCACCGAGCACGGTTTTGCAGGCGTGGGCGTCGGCGCGGCGATGAGCGGGCTGAAGCCGATCGTCGAATTCATGACCTTCAATTTCGCCATGCAGGCGATCGACCACATCATCAATTCGGCGGCGAAGACGCTCTATATGTCCGGCGGCCAGATGGGCGCGCCGATCGTGTTCCGCGGGCCCAACGGCGCGGCGGCGCGCGTGGCGGCGCAGCATAGCCAGGATTATGCCGCCTGGTACAGCCACGTCCCCGGCCTCAAGGTGATCCAGCCCTATACCGCTGGCGACGCCAAGGGCCTGTTGAAAGCGGCGATCCGCGACCCCAATCCGGTGATCTTCCTCGAGAACGAGATTCTGTACGGCCAGTCGTTCGATGTGCCGAAGCTGGACGATTTCGTGCTGCCGATCGGCAAGGCGCGCATCCACAAGAAGGGCTCCGACGTGACGCTGGTGTCGTTCGGCATCGGCATGACCTACCTGGTCAAGGCGGAGCCGGAACTGCGGGCGCTGGGCATCGACGCAGAGATCATCGACCTGCGCACCATCCGGCCGATGGACCTCGATACGGTGATCGAGTCGGTGAAGAAGACCAACCGCCTGGTGGTGATCGAGGAAGGGTTCCCGCAATCCTCGGTCGGCGACTACATCGCCAACCAGGTGTCGCAGCGCGCCTTCGACTATCTCGACGCGCCGGTCATCACCATCGCCGGCAAGGACGTGCCGATGCCTTACGCCGCGAACCTCGAAAAGCTGGCCTTGCCAAATGTCGGCGAAGTGATCGCGGCCGTGAAGGCCGTGACCTACAAGGGCTAGGCCATCAATGGCTAGCCTGAGGAAAAGGCCAGCGACCTATGCCGACGTCGAGGCGGCGGCGCCGGATCTCGTCGCCGAGATCATCGATGGCGAATTGATGACGCATCCGCGTCCGTCGCCACGGCATGGCGCGACCGCCAACAGCCTGAGCGATGAATTGACCGGCCCCTTCCAGAAAGGCCGCAACGGGCCGGGCGGCTGGGTGTTCGTTGTCGAGCCTGAGGTGAAATTCGGCGACGATATTCTGGTTCCCGATCTCGCCGCCTGGCGGCGCGAGCGGCTTTCCGGCGCGCCCGAGCACAATTATTTCGAGATTGCGCCCGACTGGGTGTGCGAAGTGCTTTCGGGCTCGACCGAAAAGCGCGACCGCACGCTGAAAATGCGCATCTATGGCCGCGCCGGCATTCCCCACATGTGGCTTGTCGATCCGCGGCTGCAGATTCTCGAAGCGTTTGAAAACGCCAGCGGGCGCTGGACCAAGATCGGCGACTGGAATTCGGACGATTCCGTCAGGGTCGCCCCGTTCGACGCCATTTCGTTCGCCCTTGCCGACCTGTGGCCTTTGGACAAGCCGCTCGGCTTCAACGAAGACCCCACGCCCTATTACGCCGGAGACCGTTAGATGCCGATCAACATCACCATGCCGGCCCTCTCGCCCACGATGGAAGAGGGCAATCTCGCCAAATGGCTGGTCAAGGAAGGCGACAAGGTCGCCCCGGGCGACGTCATTGCCGAGATCGAGACAGACAAGGCGACGATGGAAGTCGAGGCCGTCGATGAGGGCGTTGTCGCAAGAATCCTGGTTCCGGCCGGCAGCGAAGGCGTCAAGGTCAATACGGTGATCGCCGTGCTGGCGGCCGAGGGCGAGGACGCGTCAGTTGCGGCAAGCGCCGGCGCCGCGCCTCAGGCGGCTGCGCCG
>DDFA01000049.1 GCA_002336975.1 Phyllobacteriaceae bacterium UBA1940 | reverse complement strand
CGCGCGGCACGGTCAGCGACACGCCTTTCAGCACGAGGATGACGTGATCGTAGATCACCTCGATGTTGTTGACCTGAAGGATCACGTCCGCGTCGGGTTTGGGCGCGGCAGGGGCGGGCGTCGACATCGGCGGCGATCTCGTCTGAGAGTGATGGACGGGAAGGGCGCGTGCGCCCTTCCCGAGAAGCCGCTCGCGACGTCGCACGAGGGCTTCCGGGGCCGGGGGGCCAACCTTATTTGGCGTCGCAGATTTCGCTGCGCTTGGGCCAGCCGGCGTTCTTGTCGGCATAGTCCTTGGCGGCGGCTTCGAGCAGCGGGCGGACCTTTTCCTTCATCGGCTCGATCCAGTCGGAGCCCTTGTTCCACTTCGCGCCGTCCCACACGCCGATGAAGACCTTGTGGTGGCCGTTGTGATCGGCGCAGGAGAGCTTGAGCGGCGCGGCGAAGCCTTCCATGCCGAGCTCCTTGAGGCGCGCCTCGGTGATCGACAGCGTCTCCATGCCGCGACGCACGTCCTCGCCGGTGACGGCCTTCTTGCCGGTCAGCTTCTGCGCGTTGCGCACCGCCTCGGCGATCAGCATCGAATTGAAGACGCCGCGATTATAGAGATTGTCGCCGACCTTGGCCTTGTCGACCTGGCTCTTGCCCTTGTCGACGACGTGTTTCTGGATGTCCTTGATGACAGGGAAGTCGGCGCCGGCCGCGTTGACGGCGATCGCCTTGTAGCCCTTGGCCTGATCGCCGCCGGCGCGGGCGTCATCATCGCCGCCCGCCCACCAGACGCCGACCAACTTCTCCATCGGGAAGTTGATCTTGGCGGCTTCCTTGATCGCGGTCGGGTTCATCGCGCCCCAGCCCTGGAGATAGATCCAGTCCGGGCGGTCGCGGCGCACGCCGAGCCACAGCGCCGACTGGTTCTGCATTTCCGCGGCGGCGACGGGATAGAGCTTGAGATCGAAGCCGTATTCCTTCGACAGCTTCTCCAGCAGCTCGATCGGCTCCTTGCCGAAGGGCGCGTCGAGATGGACGAGGCCGATCTTCTTGCCCTTGAGCTTCTCGAAACCGCCCTCCTTTTCGGCGACGTGCTTGAGGAAGACCGAGGCGCCGTCCCAATAGGTGTCCGGCGGATTGAAGATCCACGGGAACACATCGCCCACCGCGGCGGCCGACAGGCCGTACGCCATCGACAGCATCGGGATCTTGTCGACCGAGGCCTTGGGGATGAGCTGGAGCGTGATGCCGGTCGAATAGGGGTTGGTGATGACCGGGTTCTTGCCCTTCACCTGCTCATAACATTCGACGCCCTTCTTGGTGTCGTAGCCGGTCTCGCATTCCTCGACGACGATCTTGGCGCCGCCGATGCCGCCGTCACGCTCGTTGAGCATGTTGAGATAGTCGGCCATGCCGTTGGCGATCGGAATGCCCGAGCCCGCGAAGGCGCCGGTGCGGTAGGTGAAGAGCGGCACGTAGACCGACTCCTGCGCGAAGGCCGACTGGCCCATCGCAAGCGCGGCGCCGGCGGCCGTCGCCGACAGAAGAAGTTTGCGAAGCATCGGTTCTCTCCCTGGATTTCTATTCTTACGTGAGGCCCCCAGGCCCCTTTTTCTTGGGGTCGGCCGCTCAGTAGGGGAACGGCCAGACCCGCAACTTCTGCTTCGTGATCGCCCATAGCCGCGCAAGGCCGTGCGGTTCGACGATCAGGAAGAAGATGATCAGCACGCCGGTCAGCATGACGCGCAGATGCTCGATCGTCGCCTTGGTGACCGGCAGGCCGGTCACGTCGGCGAGAAAGCCCAGAAGGATCGGCAGGATGTAGATCAGCGCGGCGCCGAAATAGGAGCCGAGCAGGCTGCCGAGGCCGCCGATGATGATCATCGAGAGGATGAAGAAGCTCTGGCGGATCGAGAATACCTCGGGTTCGGCGCCGGTGGCGTACCACAGAAACACCATCATCGCGCCGGAGACGCCGCAATAGAAGGACGATACGGCGAAGGCGAGCAGCTTGGCCGGAAGAAGCTGGATGCCCATCAACTGGGCGGCGATGTCCATGTCGCGCACCGCCATCCAGGAGCGGCCGATGCGGCCGTGGACGAGGTTGGAGGCGACCCAGGTCATCGCCGCGACGATGGCGAGCACGACGAGATAGCGGGTGATGGGGGTGGCGTTGGCGCCCGTCACCGCGACGCCGAACAGCGTGCGCTCGGGCACCTCGATGGCGCCGGAGGCGTTGTGATTATAGAGCCATGGCACGCGCACGAAGCACCATTGCAGGAAGAACTGCGCGGCGAGCGTGGCGACGGCGAGATAAAAGCCCTTGATGCGCAGCGAGGGCAGGCCGAAGACGACGCCCACCAGCGTCGAGAAGACGCCCGAGACGACGATCCAGATGATGATGTTCACGCCCGGAAACAGCGTCGTCAGCTTGTAGCAGGCGAAGGCGCCGACGCCCATGAAGGCGCCCGCGCCCAGCGACATCAGGCCGGTGTAGCCGGTGAGGATGTTCAGCCCGATCGCCGCCAGCGTGAAGACCAGGAAGGGGATCATCACGACTTGCAGGAAATAGGCGCCCATCGCCGGAAACAGCAACGCGAACAGCGGCACGCCGATCGCGGCGATCGCGATGATGACGCCGAGGCCGATGCGATCCTGCAAGATCGGAAACACCGCCATGTCGTCGGTGTAAGTGGTCTTGAACTGGCCCGTCTCGCGGTAAAACATGTTCTTCTCTCGCTGCGCGGGACGTCAGATGCGTTCGATGATCTTCTCGCCGAACAGGCCTTGCGGCCGGAACAGCAAGAAGGCGAGCGCGATGAAATAGGCCAGCCACGTCTCGATGCCGCCGCCAAGCGCCGGCCCCCAGTAGAATTCGCCGATCTTTTCGCCGATGCCGATGATGAGGCCGCCGACGATGGCGCCGGGGATCGAGGTGAAGCCGCCCAGGATCAGCACCGGCAGCGCCTTGAGCGCGATNNACGCCGGCGGTGAACCACACGATGCGCCAGATCTGGTGCAGCGAGATGCCCACCGACAGCGCCGCCTGATGATCGTCGGCCACCGCGCGCAGGGCGCGGCCGATGCGCGTTTTCTGGAAGAACAGCGCGAGCGCGGCGACCATGATCGAGGCGATGATGGCGGCGGCGATGTCGATCTTCTGGAAGGTGACCATGCCGCCTAGCATCGGCACGTCGATGGCGCCCTTGGGCAAGCCGAGTTCGGTGGTGATCATCTGTTTGGGTTCGCCGCCGAAAATCAGCTCGCCAAGGCCGATGAGGATGTAGGTCAGGCCGAATGTCGCCATGAACAGGATGATGTCGGGCTGGTTGACGAGCGGGCGCAAGACGACGCGCTCGATGGCGGCGGCGAGCAGATACATCACGCCAAGCGTCAGGATCAGCGCGACGAAGGCGGCGAGCGGCACGCCGTGGCGCGCCAGCCAGCTATGCAGGCCGACAAGCGTCAGCGCGGCGAACACCATCATGATGCCCTGCGCGAAATTGAACACGCCGGACGCCTTGAAGATGAGCACGAAGCCGAGCGCGATCAGCGCGTAGAGAACGCCCGCGACCGTGCCCTCCCACAGCGCCTGCACCAGCAGATCGGGCGCGCCCGCCATCTGGACGAAGGGATCGACGAAGAACTTGTAGAGGATATCCATCGTCCCGCGCCTTTGGAGCATCATCCCGTCAAGTTGCAGACTTGGCGGACAGAGATGATGCGTTGAAACAAATCGAGTGGGCGATTTTCCGATCCTGTCGGATCGGAAAACGCTTTAATGCGACACGCCGAGATAGGCGTCGATGACTTTCTGGTCGGCCTTCACTTCGGCCGGCGTGCCGTCGGCGATCTTGCGGCCATATTCGAGCACGACGATGCGGTCGGNNCGATCAGCGCGATCGTCGTGCCGTAATGCTGGTTCACGTCGATCACGAAGCGGCTCATGTCCTCTTTCTCTTCGAGGTTCATGCCGGCCATCGGCTCGTCGAGCAGCAGCAAGGTCGGCTCCATCGCCAGCGCACGGCCAAGCTCGACGCGCTTTTGCAGGCCGTAAGGCAGCTTGCCGACAGGCGTCTTGCGGATGTGCTCGATTTCGAGAAAGTCGATGATCTCCTCGCAGAACTTGCGATGCTCGATCTCCTCGTTCAGCGCCGGGCCGTAGCGCAGCATCTGCCAGAAGAAGCCACGGTTCATCTTCAGCGTGCGGCCGGCCATGATGTTGTCGAGCGTCGTCATGCCCTTGAATAGCGCGACGTTCTGAAAGGTGCGGGCGACGCCATGGCTGGCGGCCTCATAAGGCTTCATGCGCGCGCGGGCCTCGCCGGCGAACAGGATGCGGCCTTCGTTGGGATGATAAAAGCCGTTGATGACGTTGAGCATCGACGTCTTGCCGGCGCCGTTCGGGCCG
>DDFA01000117.1 GCA_002336975.1 Phyllobacteriaceae bacterium UBA1940 | reverse complement strand
TGCCCGATCTGCGACCAGGGCGGCGAATGCGACCTGCAGGACCAGGCGATGGCGTTCGGCGTCGACAGTTCGCGCTACAAGGAAAACAAGCGCGCGGTCGAGGACAAATATATCGGTCCGCTGGTCAAGACTGTGATGAACCGCTGCATCCACTGCACGCGTTGCGTCCGCTTCACCACCGAAGTCGCCGGCATCTCCGAGCTTGGCCTGATCGGCCGCGGCGAGGACGCCGAGATCACCACCTACCTCGAACGCGCCATGACGTCTGAGCTCCAGGGCAATGTCATCGACCTGTGCCCGGTCGGCGCGCTGACGTCGAAGCCGTTCGCGTTCACCGCGCGGCCCTGGGAGCTGAACAAGACCGAATCCATCGACGTGATGGATGCGGTCGGATCGGCGATCCGCGTCGACACGCGCGGCCGCGAGGTGATGCGCATCATGCCGCGCGTCAACGAGCAGGTGAACGAGGAGTGGATTTCCGACAAAACCCGCTTCATCTGGGACGGATTGCGCACCCAGCGCCTCGACCGCCCCTATGTGCGCAAGAAGGGCAAGCTTGTCGCCGCCAGCTGGCCGGAAGCCTTCGCCGCGATCAAGGCCGCCGCCGCCAAGGCCGCGCCCGAGCGCATCGGCGCGATCGCCGGCGATCTGGCGACGGTTGAGGAAATGTATGCGCTGAAGCAGCTGATGACAGCGCTCGGTTCCGCCAATATCGACTGCCGCCAGGACGGCGCGGCGCTCGATCCGGCCAATGGCCGCGCCACCTATGTCTTCAACCCGACCATAGAAGGCATCGAGAATTCCGATGCGCTGTTGATCATCGGCGCAAATCCACGCTTCGAGGCCTCGGTGCTCAACGCCCGCATCCGCAAGCGCTGGCGCTCCGGCCCTTATCCGATCGGCGTCGTCGGCGAGATCGGCGATACCCGCTACAGCTACGAACAGCTCGGCGCGGGCGCCGATGCACTGAAGGAGTTGGTCGCTGGAAACGGCAAGTTTATCAAGGATTTTCACAAGGCCAAGAACCCGATGATCATTGTCGGGCAGGGCGCGTTGACCCGGTCCGACGGCGCGGTTGTCCTCGGCCTGGCGGCGTCGATCGCCACCGCCGCGAAGGCGGTGCGTGACGACTGGAATGGCTTTGCCGTCCTGCACACGGCCGCGGCGCGCGTCGGCGGTCTCGATGTCGGCTTCGTGCCGGGCATGGGCGGCAAGAACGTCGCGGCGATGATGGGCGCGCTCGACGTGCTGTTCCTGCTCGGTGCCGACGAAATCGACATGAACCGCATCGGCGACGCGTTCACGGTCTATGTCGGCACCCATGGCGACGCCGGCGCACATCGCGCCGATGTCATCCTGCCTGGATCGACCTACACCGAGAAGTCGGGGACCTACGTCAACACCGAGGGCCGCGTCCAGCGCACCAACCGGGCGGGTTTTGCGCCGGGCGACGCCAAGGACGACTGGGCGATCCTGCGCGCGCTGTCCGACGTTCTGGGTCACAAGCTGCCCTACGATTCGATGGCGCAGCTTCGCGCCAGGCTGCACGCGGACTTCCCGCATCTCGCCGAAATCGGCGACGTGCCGGCGTCCGACCCGTCGGCGATCGGCAAGATCGCCCGCGACAAGGGCGCCACCGGCAAGTCTGCCTTTGTGTCGGCGGTAAAGGACTTTTACCTGACCAACCCGATCGCGCGCGCATCCGCCGTCATGGCGGAATGTTCGGCGCTCGCCCGGGACGGTTTCAAGCAGGCGGCGGAGTAAGGTTATGGACGATGCGATGACCTGGTCCGATATGTTCTGGACCTACGCATGGCCGGCGATCATCATTGTTGCCCAGTCCGTGCTGCTGATCGTCGTCCTGCTGGTCGGCATCGCGTTCATCCTCTACGCAGACCGCAAGATCTGGGCCGCCGTCATGATGCGGCGCGGCCCCAACGTCGTCGGTCCCTGGGGACTGCTGCAATCCTTCGCGGACCTGCTGAAATTCGTCTTCAAGGAGCCGGTCATTCCGTCCGGCGCCAACAAGGTGATCTTCCTGCTCGCCCCGCTGGTCTCGACCGTGCTGGCGCTGGCGACCTATGCGGTGATTCCGTTCAATGACGGCTGGGTGCTGGCCAACATCAATGTCGGCATTCTCTACATTTTTGCGATCTCCTCGCTTGAGGTCTACGGCGTCATCATGGCCGGCTGGGCGTCGAACTCGAAATACCCGTTCATGGGCGCGCTGCGCTCCGCCGCGCAGATGGTGTCCTACGAAGTGTCGATCGGCTTCGTCATCGTGACGGTGCTGCTGTGCGTCGGGTCGCTCAACCTGACCGACATCGTCTATTCGCAGCGCGACGGCCTGGGCACGCATTTCGGCCTGTGGAATTCTGCGCTCGACTGGCACTGGCTCGGCCTGTTCCCGATGTTCGTCGTGTTCTTCATCTCGGCGCTGGCCGAGACGAACCGCCCACCCTTCGACCTCGTGGAAGCGGAGTCGGAACTGGTCGCCGGCCACATGATCGAATATTCGTCGACGCCCTATCTGCTGTTCATGCTGTCGGAATATGTCGTCATCATCCTGATGTGCTCGATGATGACGATCCTGTTCCTCGGCGGCTGGCTGCCGCCGGTTGACATGGCGCCGTTCACCTGGGTTCCGGGCATCGTCTGGTTCGTGCTGAAGGTGCTGGCCTGCTTCTTCATGTTCGCCATGGTCAAGACCTTCGTGCCACGCTATCGCTACGACCAGCTGATGCGCCTGGGCTGGAAAGTGTTCCTGCCGCTGTCGCTGTTCATGGTCGTCGCCACCGCCGCGTTCCTCAAGCTGACGGGATGGGCGTGATGACAGGCGCGACAGCCGGTGTGATCGGGGCGTTGGTGGGATTGCTGATCGCAATTCTCGCCAATCTGTTTGTCCTGCCAATCGTTATTCGAAGCCAGCAAAACACGTTTTCCGGCGGGCGAAAAGTTTCGGTATTGGGCTGGGACCCCGAGAAATTGGGTAGAGTGACGCAATTGGCGTATCGGTTCGTGATGCCTGTAGTGTTCGCCATTGTGGGGGCTGTTGCCGGCGCTGAGATGTTGGGAACTCAACAATGACCGGAATGTATTGGGGCGCGATTGTCGGACTGGTGATCGGCGTCGCCGACTTCTTCGCCATGCGCCTGTTGGCGAACCGCGTCGAACTGCCGGAAACCAAGACGGCGCTGCGGCTGGCCGCGATCGTCAACCTGGCCCTGTTCCCGGTTGTCGGCGCGTTTGTCGGCGGCTTGATGGTGGGAGAATGATCCGATGTCAGCATTAGCCCAGGCCGCCAAGTCGCTGTTGCTCAAGGAATTCGCAGGAGCCTTCTTCCTGGCGATGCGCAAATTCGTCGAGCCGAAGGAAACGATCAACTATCCGCACGAGAAGGGGCCGCTCAGCCCACGCTTCCGCGGCGAGCATGCGCTGCGCCGTTATCCCAATGGCGAGGAACGCTGCATCGCCTGCAAACTGTGCGAGGCGATCTGCCCGGCGCAGGCGATCACCATCGAGGCGGGTCCGCGCCGCAATGACGGCACCCGCCGGACCGTGCGCTACGACATCGACATGGTGAAGTGCATCTATTGCGGCTTCTGCCAGGAAGCCTGCCCGGTCGACGCGATTGTCGAGGGGCCGAATTTCGAATTCGCGACGGAAACGCGCGAGGAACTTTACTACGACAAGGAAAAGCTGCTCTCCAACGGAGACCGCTGGGAACGCGAACTTGCGCGCAATATCGCGCTCGACGCGCCCTACCGGTAAAAGCCGCTCGCCTGTGATCGGGGACATGCAATGCTGAACGGCATCGAGGCCATTTTCTTCTACCTGTTCGCCTTCGTCGCGGTGGCGTC
Source organism: Phyllobacteriaceae bacterium UBA1940 (assembly GCA_002336975.1). Lineage (GTDB taxonomy): Bacteria > Pseudomonadota > Alphaproteobacteria > Rhizobiales > Rhizobiaceae > Mesorhizobium_A. The sequence goes on along the minus strand of DDFA01000117.1, from coordinate 9,758 downwards.
GGCGTTCATGGTCATTTCCGCGCGCAACCCGGTGCATTCGGTGTTGTTCCTGATCCTGACCTTCGTCAACGCGGCGGGCCTGTTCCTGCTGACCGGCGCCGAATTCCTGGCGATGATCCTGCTCGTCGTCTATGTCGGGGCGGTCGCCGTGCTGTTCCTGTTCGTGGTGATGATGCTCGACGTCGACTTCGCCGAACTGAAGTCAGGCGCGCTGCAATACGCGCCGGCCGGCGCGCTGGTCGGACTGATCCTGGCCGCCGAACTGATCGTCGTGCTCGGTGGCTACGCGTTCTCGCCGGAGCTTGCCAGGACGGTTGCGGCTCCGACGCCGGACATCGCGGCGCGCCACAACACGGCGGCGCTCGGCGACATTTTGTACACGCACTACATCTTCTACTTCCAGATCGCCGGCCTGGTGCTGCTGGTCGCCATGATCGGCGCCATCGTGCTGACGCTGCGCCACAAGGCGGGCGTTCGCCGCCAGTCGGTCTCCGCCCAGGTGGCGCGCACGACCGCGACCGCGATCGAAGTCAAGAAGGTCGAGACGGGGAAGGGCATCTGATCATGGTCGTCGGCATTTCGCATTTCCTCACCGTCTCGGCGATCCTGTTCACGCTCGGCGTGTTCGGCATCTTCCTGAACCGCAAGAACATCATCGTCATCCTGATGTCGGTCGAACTGATCCTGCTCGCGGTCAACATCAATTTCGTCGCCTTCTCGGCGGCGCTGAACGATCTGGTCGGACAGGTATTTGCACTGTTCGTGCTGACGGTCGCCGCCGCGGAAGCCGCGATCGGACTTGCAATTCTCGTCGTCTTCTTCCGCAACCGCGGTTCGATCGCGGTCGAAGACGTCAACATGATGAAGGGCTGAGGACAGATGTACCACCTCATTGTCTTCCTGCCGCTCATCGGCTTCCTGATCGCCGGCCTAGGCGGCCGCCAGATCGGCGCCGCCGCGTCGGAATATGTCACCTCGGGCCTGCTGGTGATCTCGGCGATCCTGTCCTGGGTCGCGTTCTTCACCGTTGCGCTTGGCGGCGCCGAGTCGTTCACCGTGCCGGTGCTGCGTTTCATCCAGTCCGGCAATCTCGACGTCGACTGGGCGTTCCGCATCGACACGCTGACCGTGGTCATGCTGGTGGTCGTCACCACGGTGTCGTCGCTGGTGCACATCTACTCGATCGGCTACATGCACCACGATCCGAACCGGCCGCGCTTCTTCGCCTATCTGTCGCTGTTCACCTTCGCCATGCTGATGCTGGTGACGTCGGACAATCTGGTGCAGATGTTCTTCGGCTGGGAAGGGGTCGGCCTCGCGTCCTATCTGCTGATCGGCTTCTGGTACAAGAAACCGTCGGCCAGCGCTGCCGCCATCAAGGCGTTTGTGGTCAATCGCGTCGGCGATTTCGGCTTCGCGCTGGGCATTTTCGGCGTCTACGTGCTGTTCGGATCGGTGTCCTTCGAGACGATCTTCGCCGCCGCGGCCACCTATCTGCCGGCCGGCGGACATGGCGAGGCGGCGGCCGCCGCCGACGCGGCGGTCCAGCATGGCGACACGGTGCTGACCTTCCTGGGCTACCACCTCGACAAGGCGGCGGCGATCACCGCCGTGTGCCTGCTTCTGTTCATGGGCGCGATGGGCAAGTCGGCGCAAGTGCCGCTGCACACCTGGCTGCCCGACGCGATGGAAGGCCCGACCCCGGTGTCGGCGCTGATCCACGCCGCAACCATGGTCACCGCCGGCGTGTTCCTGGTCGCGCGCATGTCGCCGCTGTTTGAACTGTCGCACACCGCGCTGACAGTGGTCACCGTCGTCGGCATGATCACCGCCTTCTTTGCCGCGACCGTCGGCCTGGTGCAGAACGACATCAAGCGCGTCATCGCCTATTCGACTTGCTCGCAGCTCGGCTACATGTTCGTGGCGCTCGGGCTCGGCTTCTACTCTGCCGCTATCTTCCATCTGTTCACCCACGCCTTCTTCAAGGCGCTGCTGTTCCTCGGCTCCGGCTCGGTCATCCATGCGGTGTCCGACGAGCAGGACATGCGCAAGATGGGCGGACTGAGGAAACTTATCCCCACCACGTACTGGATGATGTTCATCGGCACCATCGCACTGACCGGCGTCGGCATTCCCGCGACGATCATCGGCACCGCCGGATTCTTCTCCAAGGATGCGATCATCGAGGGCGCGTTCATGGGCCACAATGTCGCCGCTCCGGTCGCCTTCGCACTGCTGGTCGTGGCGGCCATGTTCACCAGTTTCTACTCTTGGCGGCTTATGTTCATGACCTTCCACGGCAAGCCGCGCGCCTCCGCCGACGTCATGCATCATGTGCATGAATCGCCGATGGTCATGCTGGTTCCGCTGTTCATCCTGGCGGCCGGCGCGCTGTTTGCCGGCGTCATCTTCCACGAATACTTCATCGGCGAATATTACGACGAGTTCTGGAAGGCGGCGCTCTACCTGCTGCCCGACAACCACATCCTGCACGAGTTCCACGAGGTGCCGATGTGGGTGAAGCTGGCGCCGTTCGTCGCCATGCTGCTCGGCCTGCTGGGCGCCTGGTATATGTATATCCGCTCGCCCGAGACGCCTGTTGCGCTGGCGGCGCAGAACCGCGGTCTCTACGCCTTCCTGCTCAACAAATGGTATTTTGACGAGCTCTACGACTTCCTGTTCGTCCGTCCGGCCAAGCGACTCGGCGCCTTCCTGTGGAAGGATGTCGACGGCCGCGTCATCGACGGACTGGGACCGGACGGCATCGCCGCCCGCGTCCAGGGCGTGACGGCGCGTGTCGTCAAGCTGCAGTCCGGCTATCTCTACCACTACGCATTCGCCATGCTGATCGGCGTCGCGGCGCTGATCACCTGGATGATGCTGAGGAGTTCCGTCTAGATCATGACCGACTGGCCAATTCTCACGACGGTCACCTTCCTGCCGCTGGTAGGGGCGTTCCTCATCATGTGGATCCGCGACGACAATCCGTCGGGACGCCGCAACATCCGTTCGGTCGCGCTGTTCACGACCGTCTTCACCTTTGTCGTGTCGCTGCTGATCTGGACCGGCTTCGACAAGGCCGATCCCGGCTTCCAGTTTGTCGAGGAAGCGTCGTGGCTGTCCGACGGCATCACCTATCGCATGGGCGTCGACGGCATTTCCATGCTGTTCGTCATCCTGACGACCTTCCTGATGCCGTTCTGCATCCTCGCCTCGTGGGAATCGATCGAGAAGCGCGTCAAGGCCTATATGATCGCGTTCCTGATCCTGGAAACGCTGATGATCGGCGTGTTCTGCGCCCTCGACATCGTGCTGTTCTACGTCTTCTTCGAAGGCGGCCTGATCCCGATGTTCATCATCATCGGCGTGTGGGGCGGCAAGCGGCGCGTCTACGCCTCGTTCAAGTTCTTTCTCTACACGCTGCTTGGCTCGGTGCTGATGCTGCTGGCGATCATGGCGATGTACTGGCAGTCGGGCACCACCGACATCACCAAGCTGCTGACGCATGAGTTCCCTGGCAACATGCAGATATGGCTGTGGCTGGCCTTCTTCGCCTCGTTTGCGGTGAAGATGCCGATGTGGCCGGTGCACACATGGCTGCCCGACGCGCACGTGGAAGCCCCGACCGCGGGCTCGGTTATCCTGGCCGGCATCCTGCTTAAGATGGGCGGGTACGGTTTTCTGCGCTTCTCGCTGCCGATGTTCCCCGACGCCTCGATCTATTTCGCGCCATTCGTCTTCACCCTGTCGGTGATCGCGATCATCGCCACCTCGCTGATTGCGCTGATGCAGGAGGACATGAAGAAGCTGATCGCCTATTCGTCGGTCGCTCACATGGGCTATGTCACGATGGGTATCTTTGCAATGAACCAGGAAGGCGTGCAGGGCGCGATCTTCCAGATGCTGTCGCACGGCCTTGTGTCGAGCGCGCTGTTCCTGTGTGTCGGCGTCATCTATGACCGCATGCACACGCGCGAGATCGACGCCTATGGCGGCCTGGTCAACATCATGCCCAAATACGCCGTCGCGTTCATGGTCTTCACCATGGCCAATGTCGGGCTTCCCGGCACCAGCGGTTTCGTCGGCGAGTTTCTGACGCTTGTCGGCGCATTCAAGGCCAATACCTGGGTGGCGTTCTTTGCGACCTTCGGTGTCATCCTGTCGGCGGCCTACGCGCTGTGGCTCTATCGCCGCGTGATTTTCGGCGCGCTGACCAAGGAGAGCCTGAAGGGGCTGCTCGACCTGTCGACCCGCGAAAAGGCCATTTTGTATCCGCTGGTCTTGCTGGTCATCTTTTTCGGCGTCTATCCGGCGCCGATCCTCGACGCGACGGCCGCGTCCGTCGAGGCTCTGGTCAACCAGATGACCGTTGCGGCCGAATCTGCGGCATCGGCCGCTCCGGCTGCGGCCGCCGCTCCAGCGCACTGACGGGGATCGCTCGATATGCCTGATATGTTGTTTTCGAGCCTGTCTCTCGCAATGCCGGAGCTCATCCTGGCCGGCGGCGCGCTGGTTCTGCTGATGATCGGCGTCTTTTCCGGCGAGCGCGGCGGCGCGACCCTGGTCAATGGCCTGGCGATCGCCCTGCTGGTCGGCGCCGGCGGCTGGATGCTGCTGATCGGCGACAATGGCGAAGCCTTCAACGGCGCGTTCGTGCAGGACCCGTTCGCGCGCTTCATGAAGATGCTGACGCTCATCGGCGCAGTGGTGACGCTCGCCATGTCAGTGTCGGTGGCCGAGCGCGAAAAGCTCGACAAGTTCGAGTTCCCGATCCTGATCGTGCTGTCGACGCTCGGCATGCTGCTGATGATCTCGGCCGACAACATGATCACCCTCTATATGGGGCTGGAACTGCAGTCGCTGGCGCTCTACGTCGTCGCCGCCTTCAACCGCGACAGCGCGCGCGCTACCGAGGCAGGCCTCAAATATTTCGTGCTCGGCGCCCTGTCGTCGGGCATGCTGCTCTACGGCGTCAGCCTGATCTACGGCTATACCGGCAATACCGGCTTCTCCGAGATCGCCGCCGCGCTCAGCGGGACGGAACGCCAGCTTGGCGTCGTCTTCGGCCTGGTGTTCATCCTTGCCGGCCTGGCCTTCAAGATTTCCGCCGTGCCGTTCCACATGTGGACGCCCGATGTCTACGAGGGCGCGCCCACTCCGGTGACCGCCTTCTTCGCCGCCGCGCCGAAGATGGCGGCGATGGCGCTGCTGGTTCGCGTCGTCTCCGACCCGTTCAAGCCCGTGCTGGCCGACTGGCAACAGATCGTCGTCTTCATTTCCATCGCATCGATGGCGCTCGGCGCGTTCGCGGCGATCGGCCAGAAGAACATCAAGCGACTGATGGCCTATTCCTCGATCGGCCATATGGGCTTTGCGCTGGTCGGTCTCGCCGCCGGCACTGAAGTGGGCGTACGCGGCGTCGTGCTCTATATGGCCATCTATCTGGTGATGACGCTGGGAACCTTCGCCTTCATCCTCGCCATGCGCCGCAAGGAAGGCAATGTCGAGCAGATCGAGGACCTGGCAGGCCTGTCGCAGACCAATCCGGTGATGGCGACGATCATGACCATTTTGATGTTCTCGCTGGCCGGTATTCCGCCATTCGCCGGGTTCTGGGCCAAGTGGTACGTGTTGATGGCGGCGATCGAGGCCAACCTTTTGACGTTGGCGGTGATCGGCGTCATTTGCTCGGTCATCGGCGCATATTATTACCTGCGCATCGTCAAGATCATGTGGTTCGACGAGCCTGTCGGCGCTTTCGTGCCGGCGTCGACCGAACTCAGGATCGTTCTCGGCCTGTCGGCGGCCTTCGTTGTGCTCTACATCGTCTTCGGCGGCCCTGTCGAACAGGCGGCGCTTGCCGCAGCCCGCACATTTTTCCCCGGCGGATGAGTTTTCGGCTTCCAGCCGCCGCGGCGCGCGACTTCCGTCTCGAGTCCCACGACACGGTCGGCTCGACCAATGCGATGGCGCTTGAACGGGCCCAGGCGGGCGATCCGGGCGACCTCTGGATCGCATCGCTGCGCCAGGAGGCAGGCCGGGGCCGCCGCGGACGAGCCTGGGCGACGCCGCACGGCAATCTGGCCGCCACCCTGCTGAAGATACTGCCCGGCGGCCCAAATCATGCCGCAACGCTCGGCTTTGTCGCCGGCCTGTCGCTCGGCGAGGCGCTCGACGTCGTCGCCAGGGGCGCGACCGCGTCGATCGGCATCGACGGCGGGTCAGCGCCAGGCGTTCGCCGCTATGAATTGAAATGGCCCAACGATGTCCTGTCAGGCGGCGCAAAACTGGGCGGAATCCTGCTCGAGTCGGCCTTCCTCCCCGATGGCCGATTTGCGGTTGCGATCGGCATCGGCGTCAATGTCGTCGCCCATCCCGACGGGCTGCCTTATCCGGCGACGTCGCTGGCCGAGCTTGCCGGCGGCGTCACCGCCCAGGACGTGTTCGGACAGCTAGCCGACGCCTGGGCGCGCAATGAACGCATCTGGAATGACGGGCGGGGGATCGGCGACATTCGCCGCCTCTGGCTTGCCCGCGCGGCCGGGCTCGGCGGCGAGGTGGCGGTTGCGCTCGAAGGCCGCGTCGTGCGCGGCGTGTTCGAAACCATCGACAAGGATTGCCGCTTTGTCATCCGTGAGGCAAATGGCATGACAACCAGCATCGCCGCGGGCGACGTGCATTTCGGCGCTGTCGCGTCCGTGGGCGCCGCCTGAAGCGGCCGGAGGTAAATATTATGGCCAACCAGCAGACCGAACTCGTCTTTGTGCCGCTTGGCGGCGTCGGCGAAATCGGCATGAACTTCGCGCTCTACGGTTACGGTCCGGCCGACCGCCGCGAATGGATGATCGTCGACGTCGGCGTCAGCTTTCCCGGCCCCGATCTTCCCGGCGTCGATCTGGTGATGCCCGACATCGAATTCGTCGCGTCGGTGCTGCCGCAGGTCAGGGGCATTGTCATCACACACGCGCACGAAGACCACTATGGCGCGCTTCTGGACCTGTGGCCAAAGATTGGCGTGCAACTGTGGATGTCGCCGTTCGCGGCCGGGATGCTGGAGGCCAAGCGCGTCGACGACAAGGTCAGTCTGGACGTGCCGGTGACGATCTACCGCGCCGGCGACAAGTTCCAGGTCGGCCCGTTCCAGGTCGAGGCGATCCCGGTTGCCCATTCCATTCCCGAGCCCTTCGCGCTCGCCATCACCACGCCGGCCGGCACGATCATCCACACCGGCGACTGGCGCATCGACGCCGAGCCCGAGATCGGCCCTCCCACCAACGAGACGCGGCTGCGGCAACTGAGCGACGCGGGCGTGCTGGCGCTGGTCTGCGATTCCACCAATGCGATGCGCGACGGCGATTCGCCGACCGAGCAGGCGGTGGGCGCGGGCCTGCGCGGAGAAATCGAGAAGGCGCCGGCGCTGGTCGCCATCACCTCGTTCTCGTCCAATGTCGGCCGCATCCGCCTGATCGCCGAAGCCGCCCGCGACGTCGGTCGCGAGGTGGTCGTGCTTGGCCGCTCGATGAAGCGCGTCATCGACGTGGCGTCGGAGCTTGGCTACATGGACGGCCTGCCGCCCTTCCTCGACGAGCAGGAATTCGCCGGCCTGCCGCGCGACAAGATCGTCGTGCTGTGCACCGGCAGCCAGGGCGAGGACCGCGCCGCGCTGGCGAAACTGTCGCGCGACGAGATGCGCACGGTCGAGTTGGCCGCCGGCGACACGGTCATCTTTTCCTCGCGCGTCATCCCCGGCAACGAAAAGCCGGTGCTGGGGATCAAGAACCGCCTGATCGACATGGGCGTCAAGGTGGTCGAGGACGGCGACGCGCTGGTGCATGTGTCGGGCCATCCGCGCCGCAACGAACTGCGAAAAATGTACGAATGGACGCGGCCGCGCATTCTGGTGCCGGTGCACGGCGAGGCGGCGCATCTGGTGGCGCAGGGGTCGCTCGGCGCGATGGCCGGCATTCCCGAAGTCGTGCAGGTGCGCGACGGCGACGTGTTGCGCCTGTCGCCGGGGCCTGCCGAAATCATCGACGAGGCGCCGCACGGCCGCCTCTACAAGGACGGCAAACTGCTCGGCACCGAAGAGGGAATCGGCGTCAAGGAGCGCAGGAAGCTGGCATTTTCAGGCCATGTCTCGGTCAATATCGTGCTCGACGAGCGATACGAAATGGCCGGCGACCCGGACCTTGTGGCGATCGGCCTGCCGCAGGTTGACGCTGCCGGCGCTGATCTTGAAGGCGTGCTGCTGGCGGCGACGATCGGCGCCATCGACAGCATTCCGCGCGCCAAGCGCAAGGATCTCGACCTTGTCGCCGAAGCCGCGCGGCGCGCCGTGCGCAACACCGCCGACAAGGCCTGGGGCAAAAAGCCTGTGGTGACGGTGTTTGTGACCTATTAGGATCGTTCCATGCTCGGACGTTTGAACCATGTCGCGCTCGTCGTGCCTGACCTTGCCGAGGCGACGCAAGCCTATCGCGATAAACTCGGCGCCAGGGCGACCGCGCCGCAGGCGCTGCCCGAGCACGGCGTCACCGTGGTGTTCATCGAACTGCCCAACACCAAGATCGAGCTGCTCGAACCGCTGGGCGACAAATCCACCATCGCCGCGTTTCTCGAGAAGAACCCGTCGGGCGGCATGCATCATCTCTGCTACGAGGTCGACGACATCATCGCCGCGCGCGACCGGTTGAAGGCGTCGGGCGCGCGCGTGCTGGGTGACGGTGAGCCGAGAATCGGCGCGCACGGCAAGCCGGTGCTGTTTCTCCACCCGAAGGATTTTTTCGGCGCATTGATCGAGCTTGAACAGGCATGAGCTGGCTGACCCTCTCCGCGCTGTATTTCGTTTTCTGGTGGCTGGTTCTGTTCGCCGTGCTGCCGGTGTCGCTGCGCACCCAGGACGATGACGGCGAGGTGACGTTGGGCACGGTCTCCAGCGCCCCCAGGGGCGCCCACATGCTGCGCGCCGTGGTGCGCACCACATTGATTACCGCCGTCCTGTTCGCCATCGTCATCGGCGCGGCGGCGTACTTCGACCTCGGCCTCGATTCCATTCCGAAGATCGTGCCGTCCTTTGAATAGCCGCCAGCCGGCGGATCATCTGAACGAAAACGGAACAAAAATAGGAAAAGCCATACGTTTCAATAGGATATAGCCTATTGCAAAATGAGAACAAAACAGATACAAAAGAGTCATCGAATTGGCGTCCCGCCTTCATTGACGACTCAGGGGTGATGTATCATGGCTCAGAACACGTTGCGGCTTGTTGAGGACGCTAAGTCAGTGGACAAATCAAAAGCTCTGGATGCGGCGCTGTCGCAGATCGAACGGGCCTTCGGCAAGGGCTCGATCATGCGGCTGGGCAAGAACCAGAAGGCGATCGAGATCGAGACGATCCCGACGGGATCGCTGGGGCTGGATATCGCGCTTGGCGTCGGCGGTCTGCCGCGCGGGCGGGTGATCGAGATTTATGGTCCGGAATCATCCGGCAAGACGACGCTGGCGCTACATACGGTGGCCGAGGCGCAGAAGAAGGGCGGCATCTGCGGCTTCATCGACGCCGAGCATGCGCTCGATCCGGTCTATGCGCGCAAGCTCGGGGTCGACCTTGAAAATCTGCTGATTTCTCAGCCCGACACCGGCGAGCAGGCGCTGGAGATCGCCGATACGCTGGTGCGTTCCGGGGCTGTCGATGTGCTGGTGGTCGATTCGGTGGCGGCGCTGACGCCGAAGGCCGAGATCGAGGGCGAGATGGGCGA
>DDFA01000130.1 GCA_002336975.1 Phyllobacteriaceae bacterium UBA1940 | reverse complement strand
AGCTCCCAGCGGAAATCAACACTCGCCCCCTTCATACTCCTCCTCAGGCGGCAACAGCGGTCGGAGCAGTAGCGGCGGCTCGGGACGCCGCACCGCAAAACCGCGCTGGTCGGGAGCGGGTTCGGCTGTGTGGTACACGCCTGAACAAGTGCAGGCGCTCACGCCGGTTCGCGAAAATGTCGAGAACTTGGCGGCCTCGCAGCCTGACCTTCGTGACGTGTTTCTCTGTCACGCATGGGATGACAGGCAGGGCTCCGCCAAGGAACTGCATGATCTGCTCGAAGCGCGCGGTGTCCGCGTGTGGTTTGGCGAGAAGGACCTTGGCCTCGGGGTGCCGATGATGCGGGCGATCGACAAGGGCTTGGTGAATTCGCGAGTCGGTATCGTTTTGGTGACCCCGGCTATGTTGCGCCGCCTCCCGGCAGAAGGCATCGCAGACAAAGAGCTTTCAGCGCTCCTCCGGCGTGAGCGGCTTGTCCCGGTTGTTCACGGAACGACCTATGAAGAGCTTGAGCAGGTCAGCCTCCTGCTAGCCTCCCGAGCCGGGCTGAGCACTGCCGAGGAGTCGATGGCGGAAGTCGCGGCCAAAATCGCCGAACTGGTCGCTACGTAAGTAGTCACGCCGGAAGGCAAACTGGCTGTCAGGCACTCCACCTTCCCCTAATGCCTATTTTTGGGGGGTATAGAGGGCTATGGAGTAAACATAGTGCTCATCGGTATCCCGCACGTCCCGCCAGCGGCTTCCATCAGACTTCAGTCGGTCGATAGCGGGAGCGCCTCGTGCGCCTCCGGTTGCGTCCGGCGTCTGTCGCCTGCCCGCCAGCCTCGTCTCACATCTTGCGCCACAACCGTGCCGACCCCTCCGGATCACCTGGTGCGGTCGTCGATCAGCGTGTTGGGCTTGGCCAGCGTCATCAGCCCGTTGAGATCGGACAGTTCGACCTCGGCGCCTCTCACCTGCACCCCGTAGGGTCTTAGCGTGCTGAACGCCCGCGACAGGTTCTCCGGCGTCATCCCCAGCAGCGAGGCGAGCGTGCGCTTGTCGTAGGGCAGCTCGACCGTGCCGCGTTCACCCTGGTCGACATGGTAGCGCAGCAGCCGGTTGGCCAGCCGCTCGACCGATGTGCGCAGCTTGAGATCCTTGTGTTCCTTCACCACCGTGCGGTAGCAGCCGGCCAGTTCCACCACGATCGCGCGCGCAAACGCGTCGTCCATCTCGAACGCCGCACGCACATTCTCGGCCGGGATCATCAGCACCTTGGATTTCTGGCAGGTGCGCGCCGACATCAGATACACCGCGTCCTTCAGCACCGCCGCCAGGATGAACGTACCGATGGGGTGCACCATGCCCATCGTCGCCTCGCGTCCGTTGGAGCGGGCGAACAGTTCGACGCGTCCCTCGATCACCAGATAGAGGAAGTCGGCCGGGTCGCCTTCGCGGATCAGTTCGACCTGCGCTGGAAAGGTCTGGAGATAGGCGGCCTGCATCAGCGCATCGAACGCCGATTCCGACATACTGGCGAAGATTCGCAACGATCTGATTTCCGGAACGTCTGAAGGCCGCATTTCGTCTCCTTGAGATTCTTGAATGCGTCAATTGACAAATGTCACTTAGACATCTCGCGGATAATTCCGTCAATCTTGATCGGCGCGCGCCATCTGACAAAACTTTTCTAACAATGTCTTATTTCTCATCCGCGGCCCCGCCCATTTGATCTGCATCAAACGACTTGCCCGGAAAGTCCTGAATCTCGCCCTGTCAAAGCCATTGGAGCGGCCGTCGTCGCTCATGCGGAAAGGTCGAGCATATGAGTTCCCTCCCTGAGGTAACCTCGCGGCAGCAAAACACGGTTCTCGGCATGAGCACGCTGGCCTTCACGGTCTGCTTCGCCGTCTGGACGATCTTTTCCATCATCGGAATTCAGATCAAGGACGATCTGGGCCTGACCGACACCGAGTTCGGCCTTCTCGCTGGCACGCCGATCCTCACCGGCTCGCTCTCGCGCATTTTTCTCGGCATCTGGACCGATCAGTATGGCGGACGCATCGTCTACGTTCTGACCATGCTGGCGGCGGCGGCGGCGACGTTCGCGCTCTCCTACGCAACCACCTACGAGATGATGCTGCTCGCCGCGCTGGGCGTCGGTCTTGCCGGCGGCTCCTTCGCTGTCGGCGTCGCCTATGTCTCGAAGTGGTTTCCGAAGGAAAAACAGGGCACCGCGCTCGGCATTTTCGGCGCCGGCAACGTCGGCGCCGCCGTCACCAAATTCGTCGCCCCCTTTGTCATGGTGGCGTTCGGTTGGACCATGGTCGCCCAGGTCTGGGCCGCTGCGCTGGTCGTCATGGCCATCCTGTTCTGGGTGACCACCGAAGACGATCCCGACCTCAAGGCGCGGCGCGCCGCCGGAACCAGGGCACGCGGCGCCCTGATGCAGCTCGAGCCGCTCAAGAACCTGCAGGTCTGGCGTTTTTCGATCTACTATTTCTTCGTCTTCGGCGGTTTCGTCGCATTGGCGCTGTGGCTGCCGCGCTACCTCGTCGGCGTCTATGAACTCGACATCAAGACGGCCGGCATGATCGCCGCCTTCTATTCGATCCCGGCTTCCGTCTTCCGCGCTTATGGCGGCCACCTCGCCGACAGGTATGGCGCACGCCGCATCATGTACTGGACCTTCACCGTGGCGCTGGTGACGACCTTCATGCTGTCCTATCCGGACACCGACTACGTCATCCACGGCGTCCGCGGGCCGATCACCTTCTCGACCAGCCTCGGCCTGGCGCCCTTCATCCTGCTGATCTTCGTGCTCGGCTTCTTCATGTCGCTGGGCAAGGCGGCGGTCTACAAGCACATCCCCGTCTACTATCCTGATCACGTCGGCGCGGTCGGCGGTCTCGTCGGCATGATAGGCGGCCTCGGCGGCTTCGTCCTGCCCATCGCCTTCGGCGTCCTGCTCGACATGACGGGCGTGTGGACGACCTGCTTCATGCTGCTGTTCGCCATCGTGGCGGTGTCGCTGGCATGGATGCACGTCTCGATCCGGCAGATGGAGAAGTCGGCGCTTTCGCGTGAATTGGGCGCGCTGCCCGAACTGCCGGAAATGCAGCCGATCCACCGCAAGGACAAGCATGGCGCCATGTCCGGCGTGCTGGAGGACTGGCGTCCCGACGACGAGAAATTCTGGAACGAAAAGGGCCGCGCGATCGCCCGGCGCAATCTCTGGATCTCCATCCCGGCGCTGCTCCTCGCCTTCGCGGTGTGGATGGTCTGGTCGGTGGTGGTGGCCAAACTGCCGGTCATCGGCTTCAACTACACGACCGATCAGCTGTTCTGGCTGGCGGCGCTTCCGGGCCTTTCGGGCGCGACGCTGCGCATCTTCTACTCCTTCATGGTGCCGATCTTCGGCGGCCGGCTTTGGACGACGCTGTCGACCGCGTCGCTGCTGATCCCCGCCTTCGGCATCGGCTATGCGGTGCAGAACCCCGAGACGCCCTATCTCATCTTCCTGGTCCTGGCGTTGCTGTGCGGCCTGGGCGGCGGCAACTTCGCCTCCTCGATGGCCAACATCTCCTATTTCTTCCCGAAGTCGGAGAAGGGCAATGCGCTGGCGCTCAACGCCGGGCTCGGCAATCTCGGCGTCTCCGTCATGCAGTTCCTGGTTCCGGTGGTGATCTCGACGGGCGCCTTCGCCTTCGCGGTCGGCGACGGCCAGCTCGCCAGCGACGGAACCAGGCTCTGGCTCCAGAACGCCGGTTTCGTCTGGGTTCCGTTCCTGATCGTCTCCACCGTCGCCGCCTGGCTCGGCATGAACGACATCGCCTCGGCACGCGCCTCGTTCGCCGAACAGTCGATCATCTTCTCGCGCTTCCACAACTGGGTGATGTGCATCCTCTACACCGGCACGTTCGGCTCCTTCATTGGCTATTCGGCCGGCTTCCCGCTGCTGATCAAGACGCAGTTTCCGGAGGTCAACGCCCTGTCCTACGCTTTCCTCGGCCCGTTGGTGGGGGCGCTGTCGCGCGCCGGCACCGGCTGGGTGTCCGACCGCTGGGGCGGCGGACGGGTGACGCTGTGGACCTTCGTCGGCATGATCGTCGCGGTGTGGGGCGTGCTGCAGTTCCTGCCGGTGGGCGGCGCCGGCGGCAGCTTCTGGGGCTTCTTCACCTGCTTCATGGCCCTGTTCTTCCTCACCGGCGTCGGCAATGCGTCGACCTTCCAGATGATCCCCTCTATCATGCGGCTCGAGGTCCCCAGGCTGATGCCTGACCTGTCCAGGGACGCCACGATCAAGCAGGCCGAGCGCGAGTCGGCGGCCATCATCGCCTTCACCTCGGCCATCGCCGCCTATGGCGCCTTCTTTATACCGAAGGCCTACGGCTCCTCGATCGCCATGACCGGCGGGCCCGAGACGGCGCTGTGGGGGTTCCTGGCCTTCTACGTGCTCTGCATGGGGCTCACCTACATCTTCTACACACGAAAGGGCGGGCTGCTGCATGCCGTCGAGCGCGGCGGAAACGTCCGGCCGGCCAGCACCGCGCCAGCAAGCTGAAAAGGACCACGCGATGTCAAATCTGTTGAACCGTCTCAACTTCCTGGCCCGGAAGAACACAGGCACCTTCTCCGGCGACCATGGCGTCACCACCAATGAAAGCCGGGACTGGGAGGACGCGTATCGAAAGCGCTGGCAGCACGACAAGATCGCTCGTTCCACCCACGGCGTGAACTGTACCGGCTCCTGCTCGTGGAAGATCTACGTCAAGGGCGGCATCGTCACCTGGGAGACGCAGCAGACCGACTATCCGCGCACGCGGCCCGATCTGCCGAACCACGAGCCCCGCGGTTGCGCGCGGGGCGCCAGCTATTCCTGGTACATGTATTCGGCCAACCGGGTGAAATATCCGCTGGTGCGTTCGCGCCTGTTGCGGCTGTGGCGTCGCGAACGCGCCATCAAGACGCCGGTCGGCGCATGGGCGGCGATCCAGCAGGATCCGGCAAAGCGCGACGAATACCGCAAGGTGCGCGGCCTCGGCGGCTTCGTGCGGGCGAGTTGGGACGAGGTCAACGAGATCATCGCCGCGGCCAACGCCTACACGGTTCGCACCTACGGTCCCGACCGGGTGATCGGCTTCTCGCCGATCCCGGCCATGTCGATGGTCTCCTACGCGGCCGGGTCGCGCTATCTGTCGCTGCTCGGCGGCGCCTGCATGTCGTTCTACGACTGGTATTGCGATCTGCCGCCGGCCTCGCCGATGACCTGGGGAGAGCAGACCGACGTGCCGGAATCGGCCGACTGGTACAATTCAGGATTCCTGATCCTGTGGGGCTCGAACGTTCCACAGACCCGCACCCCCGACGCCCACTTCTACACCGAGGCCCGCTACCGGGGCGCGAAATCGGTTGTGGTGTCGCCCGACTATTCGGAAGCGGCGAAATTCTCCGACATCTGGCTGCACCCCAAGCAGGGCACCGACGCCGCGCTGGCCATGGCGATGGGACACGTCATCCTGCGCGAGTTTCACCTCGACCGGCAGGCGGAGTATTTCGAGGACTACTGTCGCCGCTACACAGATATGCCGATGCTGGTCCGACTGGTCCAGAAGGACGGGCGCTATGTGCCCGACCGGCTGCTCAGGGCATCTGATTTCCGCGGCAAGCTCGGCGAGAAGAACAATCCGGAGTGGAAGACCGTCGCCATCGACCGCAAGTCGGGCAAGATCGTCGCGCCGGCCGGCTCGATCGGCTATCGCTGGGGCGACAAGGGCAAGTGGAACCTGGAGGCAAAGGACGGCAAGGGCAAGGATGTCGAGCTCGAATTGAGCCTGATCCTCGACTCCGACCGCGACACCGTCGCCAATGTGGCGTTCCCCTATTTCGGCAATCGCGAGCACGATCATTTCGCCGGCACCAGCCATGACAGCGTGCTGGAGCGCGCAGTGCCCGCCAAGCGGGTGACGCTGGCCTCCGGCGAGGCGCTGGTGGCGACGGTGTTCGACCTGTTCGTCGCCAACTACGGTCTCGACCGGGGCCTGAGCGACGACAGTTGTGCCACGTCCTACGACGACGACGCGCCCTACACTCCGGCCTGGGCCGAAAAGGTCACCGGCGTGCCGCGCGGCCACATCATCACCGTCGCGCGCGAATTCGCGCTCAACGCGGAAAAGACCAATGGCCGCTCGATGGTCATTCTCGGGGCCGGCCTGAACCACTGGTACCACATGGACATGAACTACCGGGGGATCATCAATCTCCTGGTCATGTGCGGCTGCGTCGGCCAGTCCGGCGGCGGCTGGAGCCACTATGTCGGTCAGGAAAAACTGCGTCCGCAGACCGGCTGGCAGCCGCTTGCCTTCGCGCTCGACTGGTCGCGGCCGCCGCGGCAGATGAACTCGACCTCCTTCTTCTACGCCCACACAGACCAGTGGCGCTACGAAACGCTGAAGGTGGACGAGATCCTGTCGCCGACCGCTCCGGAAGGCCCGTGGGACGCAACCCTGATCGACTACAACATCCGCGCCGAGCGCATGGGCTGGCTGCCGTCGGCGCCCCAGCTCAAGACCAACCCGCTCGACATCGCCAAGGCGGCCGGCGCGGCCGGCCAGGAGCCGAAGGACTACGTCGCCACGCAGCTTGGCGCCGGAAAGCTCAAAATGTCCTGCGAAGACCCCGACGATCCGGCCAACTGGCCGCGCAACATGTTCGTCTGGCGCTCCAACCTGCTGGGCTCGTCCGGCAAGGGCCATGAATATTTCCTCAAGCACCTGCTCGGAACGTCGAACGGCGTCATGGGCAAGGACCTTGGAGACGAGGGCCGCCAGCGGGCTCGCGAGGCGGTCTGGCACGACACGGCGCCGGAGGGGAAGCTCGACCTGCTGGTGACGCTCGACTTCCGCATGTCGACCACCTGCGTCTATTCCGACATCGTTCTGCCGACCGCCACCTGGTACGAAAAGAACGATCTCAACACCTCCGACATGCACCCGTTCATCCACCCGCTTTCAAGCGCGGCAGACCCGGCCTGGGAGGCGCGCAGCGACTGGGAGATCTTCAAGGGTATCGCCAAAAAGTTCTCCGAAGTAGCGCCCGAGGTTCTGGGCGTGGAGAAGGACGTGGTGCTGACGCCGATCCTGCACGACACGCCCGGCGAACTGGCGCAGCCTTTCGACGTCGAAGACTGGAAGACCGCCGGGACTGCCCCGGTTCCCGGCAGGACCATGCCAGCAGTCGCTGTCGTCGAGCGCGACTACCCCAACCTCTACCGGCGCTTCACCGCGCTCGGGCCGTTGCTCGACAAGCTCGGCAATGGCGGCAAGGGCATCTCGTGGAACACCGAGCATGAGGTCGAGGCGCTCGGCCGCCTCAACGGCGTCGTCAACGAGGCCGGTCCGACCAAGGGGCGTCCGCGCATCGACAGCGACATCGACGCCACCGAGGTCATCCTGATGCTTGCGCCCGAGACCAATGGCGAAGTCGCGGTCAAGGCGTGGGAAGCGCTGTCCCAGTTCACCGGCCGCGAGCATGCGCATCTGGCGCTTCCGAAGGAAGACGAGAAGATCCGCTTCCGCGACATCGTCGCGCAGCCGCGCAAGATCATATCCTCTCCGACCTGGTCTGGGCTGGAGTCTGAGAAGGTCTGCTACAATGCCGGCTACACCAACGTCCACGAGTTGATCCCGTGGCGCACCATCACCGGTCGCCAGCAGCTCTACCAGGACCATCTATGGATGCGCGCCTTCGGCGAGGCGTTCTGCGTCTACCGGCCGCCCATCGACACCAAGTCGATCAATCCGATGATCGAGCAGAAGTCGAAGGGCAAGCCATCGGTCGTCCTCAACTTCATCACCCCGCACCAGAAATGGGGCATCCACTCGACCTATTCCGACAATCTGCTGATGCTGACGCTCAACCGCGGCGGCCCGGTCGTATGGATTTCGGAGGTCGACGCCAAGACGGCGGGGCTGGTCGACAATGACTGGGTCGAGGTCTTCAACGTCAACGGCGCGATCGTCGCCCGCGTCGTGGTTTCCCAGCGCATGAAGCAGGGAACCATCTACATGTATCACGCGCAGGAAAAGATCGTGAATACGCCCGGATCGCAGATCACCGGCCAGCGCGGCGGCATCCACAATTCGGTGACCCGCGCCATCACCAAGCCGACGCACATGATCGGCGGCTACGCGCAGCAATCCTACGGCTTCAACTACTACGGCACCGTCGGCTCCAACCGCGACGAGTTCGTCGTCGTGCACAAGCTGGAGAAAGTGGACTGGATGGAAGGGCCCTACCGCGAAACAGGCGCAAACAAGGAGGCGGCAGAATGAAGATCCGCGCGCAAATCGGCATGGTGCTGAACCTCGACAAGTGCATCGGGTGTCACACCTGCTCGGTCACCTGCAAGAACGTCTGGACCAACCGCGAGGGCGTCGAATACGCCTGGTTCAACAATGTCGAGACCAAACCCGGCATCGGCTATCCCAAAGACTGGGAGAACCAGAAGCGCTGGAACGGCGGCTGGGTGCGCAAGGCCAATGGCCGCATCGAGCCGAAACAGGGCGCCAAATGGCGCATCCTCGCCAAGCTCTTCGCCAATCCGGACCTGCCCGAGATCGACGACTATTACGAGCCGTTCGACTTCGACTACAGCCATCTGCAGACGGCGAAGGAAAGCCAGGCCTCGCCGACCGCCCGCCCCCGCTCGCAGATTTCGGGCGAACGCATGGAAAAGATCGAATGGGGGCCGAACTGGGAGGAAATCCTCGGCGGCGAATTCTCCAAACGCTCGAAGGACTACAATTTCGAAGGCGTCGAAAAGCAGATCTACGGCGAGTTCGAAAACACCTTCATGATGTATCTGCCTCGCCTGTGCGAGCATTGCCTCAACCCTGCCTGCGCAGCCTCGTGCCCATCGGGCGCGATCTACAAGCGCGAGGAAGACGGGGTGGTGCTGATCGATCAGGAGAAGTGTCGGGGCTGGCGTATGTGCGTGTCCGGCTGCCCTTACAAGAAGATCGATTACAACTGGTCGACCGGCAAATCCGAGAAAT
>DDFA01000077.1 GCA_002336975.1 Phyllobacteriaceae bacterium UBA1940 | reverse complement strand
TGACGGGCCTCGCGCGGCGGCTCGCCGGCGGCTTCGCCGGCTTCCGCGCCCGCGTCCGCCGCCATCGGCCCGATGTCGGGCTGAGGTCCGGTGCCGTCATTGACGCTGGCCTGTTCGAACGCAGACTGGCCATCGAAGGCTCCGTCCTCGTCGTCATCCATGTCGTCGCGATTGTCGCGCGACGCCTGCATCGGCATCTGCGCCTGTGCGGCGGCGATGATACGATTGTAGTGCTCGGCGTGCTGGAGATAGTTCTCCGCCATGACACGGTCGCCCGAACCCTGCGCATCGCGCGCGAGCTGCATGTATTTATCAGCGATCTGCTGTGCATTGCCCCGGATCTTTACATCCGGACCGTTACTCTCGTAGCTACGGGTCAGCGGATTTGGGCCGCCTTTGCGATTGTTGTTGTTATTGTTGTTATTGTTGCGGCCGCGCATGCGCCGGTTCTGCTGTTGTGGCCTCATTCGACACTCGTTTGGTGGTGTTGAAAAGCACGGCTGGGAGTGCGGGAGTGCACGCCGGTCACCGTCTTGTTTCTGACGAACGGCCCTCAGGTTGCGAGGCCGTCGCGACTAATCCTGTCTCAGGGTTACAACCAACTCCGGACGGCTCCCCCGCGCACCCAAGGTGACGCTTCAGCAAGAAGGCAGCTTTCTCTACGGGTCCAGGTTTTACGAGATCCGAATCGACAACGGCGCTGCCTGCTTCGTTTGTCCGGTGGTTGGAAACTAGCGGTTTTCCCCCGGGATTCCAAGACTTATTTGTCCACAGCGTTCGCGACAAATAGCAGCGCCCTCTCGCGCCCCCCAAGATCGGCCAGGCTTTCGGCCCGATCGAACCCGCAATCGGCGAACAATCTCCGCACGTCCGGTCC
This sequence comes from Phyllobacteriaceae bacterium UBA1940, assembly GCA_002336975.1. GTDB lineage: Bacteria > Pseudomonadota > Alphaproteobacteria > Rhizobiales > Rhizobiaceae > Mesorhizobium_A. The sequence goes on along the minus strand of DDFA01000077.1, from coordinate 44,414 downwards.
CTGTCCTGCGCCGATTTCGACAGCCACCACGCCCGCGGCGGCAAGATGCGCGGCCGCGCCCGCGGCGATCGCCCGATAGGCGTCGAGGCCGTCTGCGCCGCCGTCGAGCGCCCGCATCGGATCGTGTTCCCGCACCTCGCGGGACAGTTCCCCGATATCCGCCGACGGGATGTAGGGCGGGTTGGAGACAATGACGTCGAATGTGCCGTCGACGCCTGAAAACCAGTCGGAGACGATCGCCTCGGCGCGTCCCGCGAGCCCGAGACGTTTCGCGTTCGCCTGCGCGGTCGCCAGCGCGCCAGGCGAAATGTCGGTCATGACGCCGGTCGCTCTCGCCTCCTCGCTCAGCAGGGCGAGAAGGATCGCGCCGGTTCCCGTGCCAAGATCGAGGATACGGCACACACCGGTTTTCGCGGCGATTTCCCTGACGCGCGGCGCGACGAGTTCGACTAGCGCCTCGGTGTCGGGCCGCGGCTCGAGCGTATCGGGCGACAGGTCGAGCGGCAGGCCGAAAAATTCGCGCGCGCCGATGATGCGATGCGTCGGCTCGCCGGCGATCCGCCGCGAAACCGCGTCGTCGATCCGGCGCGCCGCCTCCGGCGCCACCTCCGCCATCGGCCGGCAGACGATGTCTTCGAGCGAACTGCCCGTCACATGGCTGACCAGCAGGCGCGAATCCAGCGCCGCGCTGTCGACGCCCGCCTGCGTCAGCCGGCTGCGCGCCGCGCGATAGACATTGGCCAGCGTGGTCATCGGCTTGCCTCAGACCATTCCCGCATCCGCCAGCAGCCGCGACTGGTGATCGGCCGTCAGCGCGTCGATCACCTCCTGGATGTCGCCCTCCATCACCCGGTCCAGCTTGTACAGCGTCAGGTTGATGCGGTGGTCGGTCAGCCGCCCTTGCGGAAAATTGTACGTTCGTATCCGTTCCGAGCGGTCGCCCGATCCGACCTGCGCCTTGCGCGATTCCGATCGTTCGCTGTCGGCCTTGCTGCGCTCCAGATCGTAGAGCCTGGCGCGCAGGATCTGCATCGCCTTCGCGCGGTTCTGGTGCTGCGATTTTTCAGCCGAGACAACCATGATGCCGGTCGGCAGATGGGTGATACGCACCGCCGAATCGGTGGTGTTGACATGCTGTCCGCCGGCGCCAGAGGCGCGCATCGTGTCGATGCGGATGTCTTCCGCCCGGATCTCGATGTCGACTTCCTGCGCTTCGGGCAGCACCGCGACGGTCGCGGCCGACGTGTGGATGCGCCCGCCGGCCTCGGTCTCGGGCACGCGCTGCACGCGGTGGACGCCGGATTCGAACTTCAGCGCCGCAAAAACGCCCTTGCCGGAGACGGTCGCGATGATTTCCTTGTAGCCGCCCTTTTCGCCCTCGGAGACCGAATCGGCCTCGACCTTCCAGCCGCGGCCCGCAGCGTAGCGTTCGTACATCCTGAACAGGTCGCCGGCGAACAGCGCCGCTTCGTCGCCGCCGGTCCCGGCGCGGATTTCCAGGATGGCGTTGCGCTCGTCGGCGGCGTCTTTTGGCAACAGCAGGATCTGGATGTCCGTCTGCAACTGCTCAATGCGTTCTTCGACGTACGGCAAGTCGGCCTCGGCCAGCGCGCGCATCTCGGCGTCGGTCGATTTATCCGCCAGCATCGCGCCGAGATCGGCCAGTTCGCCCTCGGCCTCGCGCAGCGACCTCACCTTGGCGACCATCTCGCCAAGCTCGGAATATTCCGACGCCAGTTTCACATACTGGTCCGCCGCGGGTCCGGCCGCCATCTGCGCCTCGAGCATCTCGTAGCGTTTGACGACCTGATCCATACGGTCACGGGGGAGAGCGATCATTTTTGAACCTGCCTTGAGCGCCGCAATTAGCCAAGAATCGGGGAAAGGACAACGCCGCGCAAAGCAGCGGCGGGTTTACGCACGCCAGGAATGCCGCTTCAATGCTGTCCTGACCGAACCATCTGGCTCAGGCGGATCCATCATACGCATACCGGGAGGCCCGTCATGGCGCGCAAACGACCCGATGGAATAAGGGATTACAATGGCCCGGCCGGCGGTTGGGGCGCACTGAAAGCGGTGGCTCTGGCGCTGAAGGACCAGCAGGCAATCGTCCGCGCCGGCCCTGCCCTGCTCAGCCAGAACAAGCCGGACGGCTTTGATTGCCCAAGCTGCGCCTGGCCTGATCCGAACCACACATCGTCATTCGAGTTCTGCGAAAACGGCGCCAAGGCCGTGGCCTGGGAAGCGACCAGCCGGAAAGTCGACGCGGATTTCTTCAAGCAACACAGCGTCGCTGATCTCTGGTCAAAGTCCGACTACTGGCTCGAAGATCAAGGCCGCCTCACCGAACCGCTGCGCTACAACGACCAGACCGGACACTTTGAACCGGTCGCCTGGGACGTCGCGTTCAAGGCCATCGGCGACCGTCTGGCTGCCCTCGACGATCCCGACAAGGCCGAATTCTACACATCCGGTCGCGCCTCGAACGAGTCCGCCTTCATCTACCAACTGTTCGTGCGCCAGTTCGGCACCAACAATTTCCCCGACTGCTCCAACATGTGCCACGAGGCGACATCGGTCGGCCTGCCGAAATCAATCGGCGTGGCAAAAGGCACGGTCAGCCTCGAAGACTTCGACAATGCCGACCTGATTCTGTCGTTTGGCCACAATCCGGGCACCAACCATCCGCGCATGATGGCTACCTTGCGTGATGTCAGAAAGCGCGGCGCAAAGATCGTTGTTTTCAACCCGCTGCGCGAACGGGCGTTGGAGAAATTTGAATCGCCACAATCGCCGGTCGAAATGCTGACCTTGTCGGCGACACAGATCGCCAGCACCTATTTCCAGTTGCGGGTGGGCGGCGACGCCGCCGCGATCAAGGGCATATGCAAGGCGCTGCTCAAACTTGACGCGGACGCCAGGGCGATTGGCGCCGAACCCGTGCTTGATCATGCCTTCATTGCAGAAAACACCGCCGGTTTCGACGCCTTTGCAGCCGATCTGGAGGCAACCGGCTGGGACCATATCGAACGCCAGTCGGGCCTGTCGCGCGCCGCTCTTGAATCGGCTGCCGCGCAATATGCCAACGCGAAATCGACAATCGTCTGCTACGGCATGGGCATCACCCAGCACGTCACCGGCACATCCAACGTGCAGCAACTGGTCAATCTTCTTCTGCTCAAGGGCAATATCGGCCGCGCCGGCGCCGGCATCTGCCCGCTACGCGGCCATTCCAACGTCCAGGGCGACCGCACCATGGGCATCTGGGAGCGCCCGTCAAAAACGCTGCTCGACAATCTTGGCCGCGTCTTCGATTTCGAGCCGCCGCGCGAACGCGGCCATTCGGTGGTCAACGCCATCGCCGCCATGTGCGATGGCGCGGCCAAAGCGGTCATTTGCCTCGGCGGCAATCTTGCGGTCGCCTGCGCCGACCCGCAGGCCTGTTCCGAAGGGTTTCGCAATGTCGACATGTCCGTCCACATCGCCACCAAATTGAACCGCACCCATCTGATGACGGCTCGGCGCGACAGCTTCATCCTGCCCTGCCTCGGCCGCACCGACATCGACGAACAGACAACCGGACCGCAGCATCTGACCGTCGAAGATTCGATGTCCGTTGTGCATGCTTCGCGCGGTTTTGTGAAACCACCCGGCGACCTTGTGCGCTCCGAAGTCTGGATCATTGCCAACATCGCCAAGTCAACCCTGCGCGGCAAGGGCGGTGTTGACTGGGACGGTTTCGCCAGTGACTACGACCTGATCCGCGACAAGATCGAAGCCGTGTTCCCGGACTTTGCCGGCATGAACGCGCAAGTCCGCACGCCCGGCGGCTTCACCCTGCCAAACGCGGCAGCCCGCCGCGAATGGCGCACTGAAACCGGCAAGGCCAATTTCCTGATTGCTCCGACGCTTGAGGAAGACGACCCCTTGGCCGATCCGTTCGTCCTCAACCTGACGACGATGAGGTCGCATGACCAGTTCAACACGACAATCTACGGCCTCAACGACCGCTATCGCGGCGTGTTTGGCCGGCGCGACGTGGTCTTCATGAACGTGCGCGAGATGGATCGCAGAGGCCTTCAGGAGGGCGACCTGGTCGATCTTGTCACCGTCGGCAAATTCGCACGGGCCGACAGAATTTGCGCCGCCCTGACGCTGGTCGAATACAACCTGCCAGATGGCTGTTGCGGCGCTTATTATCCAGAAACGCAAAGGTTGGTGGCACTGGAATACATCGATCCGATCAGCCGTACGCCGGCCTACAAGTCAGTGCCGGTGCATGTGCGTAAGTCTGATGGCGCTGCAAAGGGTCATCTGGCGGTCGAAAGGGAAGGCGTGGTCGGCAGACCGCTCTGACAGGCCTACAGCGGCACGCCGTGCTCCTCGGCCCAGGACTGGAGCTTTTCGCGCATCGGCAGCGTCGCGTTGCGCCCCGACAGCGCCTCGTCCATCATCTCTTCGAGCTTCGCCAGCGGCAGTTCGCGCATCATCGCCTTGACCGGCCCGATCGACGCCGCCGACATCGAGATCGAGCGATAGCCCAGCCCGAGCAGCGCCATCGCCGAGATCGTCCGGCCGGCCATCTCGCCGCACAGCGTCACCGGCGTGCCGCTTCGCCTGCCGGCGTCGACGATCGCCTTCAACACCCGCAGGAACGGCACCGACAGCGCGTCGAACCGGTTGGCCATCGTGGTGTTACCGCGGTCGGTCGCCATCACGAACTGGAACAGATCGTTCGATCCGACCGAGACGAAGTCCACCATGGTCATCAATTCGTCGAGCTGCCACAACAACGCTGGCACCTCGACCATCACGCCGAGCTTCAGCGTCGTCGGCAGCAAATGGCCGTGGCGCGACAGATGGCGAACCTCGACATCGATGATCCGACGCGCCTGCACGATCTCGCCGAGCTCCGTCACCATCGGCAGCATCAGCTTCAGTTCGCGTCCCGCGGCCGCCTTGAGCAGCGCCCGCACCTGCGTCTTCAACAGGCCCGGCCGGTCGAGCGTCAGGCGGATGGCGCGCCAGCCGAGCGCCGGGTTTTCCTCGACCCGGGCATTCTTGAAATAGGGCAACACCTTGTCGCCGCCGATGTCGATGGAGCGGAACGTCACCGGCTTGCCGTTGGCGGCCTGCAGCACGGAGCGATAAAAGTCCTCCTGCGCCTCGGCGCGCGGGAAGGTCGACGCGACCATGAACTGCAGCTCGGTGCGGAACAGGCCGATGCCGGCGGCGCCTGAATCCGCCAGTTGCGGCAGGTCGACCAGCAGGCCCGCATTCATCATCAGGTCGACCACGACGCCGTCCCGGGTGGTGTTCGGCTCGTCGCGCAGTTCGCGGAACATCTGCTGCCGCCGGGCCCGGAACCGCACCTTTTCGACATAGGCCTTTTCGAGGTCAGACTGAGGCCGCAAATGCACCAGGCCGACATCGCCATCGACGATGATCTCGTCGCCATTGTCCGACATCGACACCGCGCCCTTGAGCTGGCCGACGACGGGAATGCCCATGGCGCGCGCCACGATGACGACGTGGCTTGTCTGTGCGCCGTCCTCGAGCACCAGGCCGCGCAGCTTGTCGCGCGGATAGTCGAGCAGGTCGGCGGCGCCCATGGCGCGCGCCACGATGATCGAATCCTTCGGCAGCGCCGACGCCGTCTCCTCCGTCGAGCGGCCCATCAGCTGGCGCAGCAGCCGGTTTGCCAGATCGTCGAAATCGCTCATCCGCTCGCGCAGATAGGGATCGGTCATGTTCTGCATGCGCGCGCGCATGTCGCTCTGCACTTTTTCGACCGCGGCTTCCGCCGTCAGCCCGTTGCCGATCGCTTCGTTCAGCCGCCGCACCCAGCCCTGGTCGTTGGCGAACATGCGATAGGTTTCGAGCACCGCCCTGTGCTCGCCCTCGAACGCCACCTCGCGCCGCGACAGCATGTCGTCGATCGACAGCCGCACCGAACTCAGGGCCTTGTCCAGCCGCTGCGATTCCTTGCCGCTGTCCTCGTTGAACAGGTTGGTGACGACGATGCGCGGCTCGTGCAGCACCACATGGCCAAGCCCGATGCCGTCATTGAACGCCAGCCCGTCGATCCGCACCGGCCGCGTCATGTCGAGTTCAAGCCCCGGCCGGGTCAGCCGCATCAGGCCGCCCGATGCGATCATCTCGGCGATCACCATGGCGGTGGTTTCCAGCGCCTCGATCTCGTCGTCGAGATAGATGCGCATGGTGCGGTTCTGCACCACCAGCACGCCGAGCGTGCGGCCGGCGCGCAGCACCGGCACGCCGAGGAAGGAGTGATAGACCTCTTCGCCCGTCTCCGGCAGGTAGGCGAAAGCCGGGTGCTTCTGGGCGTCGGACAGATTGAGGGCCCTGGCGCTCGCCGCGATGGTTCCGACCAGACCCTGGCCAAGCCGCAACTGGGCCTGGTGCACGGAGCCGGGATTGAGACCTTCGGTGGCGTAGAGTTCGAGCACGCCGTCGGCGCGCAGCACGTAGAGCGAGCACACTTCGGCGACCATCGCCGCGGCAATGTCGCGCACGATCCGGTCGAGCCGTTCCTGCGGCTCGATCTGCATCTGCATCAGCTCGCGCAGACGCTTCAGCAAATGGCGTGGGCCCACCTTCTTCTCGGGCATTCGGCGCCCCTCAAAGAGTGTTTCGACGAGCGGGCAAACCGGCCTGACGGCCCGCCCCGCGATTCGAGACTGTTACGTCTCTATTGCTTATCGAGACCGTAGACCGAATGCAAAGTCCGCACCGCCAATTCGGTATAGGGACCGTCGATCAGGATCGAAATCTTGATCTCCGACGTGGTGATCGCGCGGATATTGATGCCTTTTTCGGCAAGTGCCTTAAATGCGGTCGCCGCCACGCCGGCATGACTGCGCATGCCGATGCCGATCACCGAAACCTTCGACATGCCGTCGTCGTGCTGAACCACGTCGAAACCGACGGTTTGCCTGCCCTTGTCGAGGATGGCGAGCGCCTTGGCAACGTCGCCGGAGGGAACCGTGAAGGTCATGTCGGTGCGCGAGCCGTCCTCGGAAATGTTCTGGACGATCATGTCGACATTGATGCCGCCTTCAGCGAGCGGCCCGAAGATGCCGGCCGCCACGCCGGGGCGATCCGCCACCCGGCGGAGCGATATCTGGGCCTCGTCCTTGGCGTAGGCGATGCCGGTGACGACTTGCTGTTCCACGATTTCATCCTCGTCGCAAATGAGCGTTCCGGGCGGATTGAGAAGATCGCCCATGCCCGGAGCATCGGGATCGTCGAAAGAGGAGCGTACGAATGTGCGCACCTTGTGCACCATTGCAAGCTCGACCGACCGCACCTGCAGCACTTTGGCGCCCAGCGAGGCCATTTCGAGCATTTCCTCGAAGGAAATCTTCGCCAGCCTGCGCGCCTTGGGTTCGATGCGCGGGTCGGTGGTGTAGACGCCGTCGACGTCGGTGTAGATGTCGCAGCGGTCGGCCTTGACAGCCGCCGCGATGGCGACCGCAGACGTGTCCGACCCGCCGCGCCCCAAGGTCGCGATCCGGTTGTCGGGGCCGATGCCCTGGAACCCGGCGACGACAGCGACCTGGCCTTCGCCGAAACGCTTGATCAGGAACGAGCCGTCGATGTCGGTGATGCGCGCCGCGCCATGGGCGTTGTCGGTCCTGATCGGTATCTGCCAGCCTTGCCAGGACCGCGCATTGACGCCGATCGACTGCAGCGCGATCGCAAGCAGACCCGACGTCACCTGCTCGCCCGACGCAACGATCGCGTCATATTCGCGCGCGTCGTAGAACGGCGCGTCGCCACCCGACACCTTGGGCATGTTCTGCACCCAGCCGACCAGTTCATTGGTCTTGCCCGACATCGCCGAAACGACGACCGCGACCTCGTGGCCGGCGTCGACCTCGCGTTTGACGTGCCGCGCCACATTGTGAATGCGGTCGAGGTCGGCGACGGAGGTTCCGCCGAACTTCATGACAATGCGAGCCATCGCGGCTTGACCTGCTACCCCGGGCGAGAACCCGATTGACTGAAATTGCTGCGCTTAATCGAAAGCGGGGCCTGCATAGACAAAAGGCCAGCCGCCTGCAAGATGGCCGACATCGCCGGGAAGGGCCGCGCCGCCGCCCCTTGTCCAATCACGGAGACCGTCATGCCTTCAGTCATCGCCCAAACGTCAGCCATCTTAGCCCTGTCTGTCATGAGCTTGACGTCTACATTGCCAGCCGCGGCCGAACCGCTCGTCCTCGTCAACGCGAAAATCTACACAGTCAACCCGGCCGATCCGATCGCGCGGGCTATGGCGATTGACGACAAGGGCGTGATCGCGGCAGTCGGTAGCGATGCCGAGGCCAGGGCGGCCGCAGGTCCGGGCGCGCGCGTCGTCGATCTCGGCGGTCGCCTCGTCCTGCCCGGCTTTCAGGATGCGCACATGCACCTGATCGAGGCCGGCGTGAACCAGGTTCTGTGCGAGTTCGAGCCGTTCGACGACCTCGACGACACGATGGCGACGGTCGAAGACTGCATGAAAGATAGCAAGAGCGAATGGGTTCTGGGCTCCGGCGTCAGCATGACCAACCTGCTCGACCAGGATGACAACCCGATCGCCTTGCTTGACGAGATCTCGCCAGAGCGGCCGGTTCTCATCCTCGACGACATCGGCCACGGCGCATGGGCGAATTCCATCGCCATGCGAGCCGTCGGCTACGATACTTTGAAAGGCAATCCGCCCGGCGGCATCATCTTGCGCGACAAGAAGACCGGCAGGCCGAACGGCGTCGTGCTGGAAAACGCACAGCAGAAGCTGCGCAACCTGGCCTTTCCGGATACGGCCGCCAACCGCGATTTTGCCTACAAGGCGATGCTGCGAACGCTCAAGATCATGGCGAGGAACGGCATCACCACCGTAAGCGACGCCGGTGGCTTCTGGCCGCAAGGTCACGTCGAGGCGTGGCGACGCGCCTTGCGGGAAGGCACGCTGACGGTCCGCGCCTCCAATGCGCTCTACGTGTATCCCGACATGCCGTTTGACGAACAGATCGGGAAGCTCAAGGCTCTCTATTCGAACGATCCGTCGAGCCTGCTTCGCTTCAACCAGGCCAAGATCTACGTCGACGGCATTCTTGAACAGCGCACCGGCGCGGTTCTTGATCCCTACAAGCCCGGCGCCGGCATCGACCACGGCTACGAGCGCGGCTTCGAGTATTTCGAAGGCGATCTGCTGAAGCGCTATTCGACCACCCTGGCCGCGCTCGGCTTCCAGTTGCATTATCATGTCACCGGCGACCGCGGCGCGCGGCTTGCCCTCGACGCGATCGAAGCGTCGGACCCGGCGCCTGGCCCGCACCGGCTGACCCATCTCTACCTGGTCGACAGGGCGGACGACGCCCGCTTCAACAAACTCGGCGTGGTGGCGGATTTCCAGCTCGCGCCGAGTTCGCTCGATCCGGACTACGACACGTTCATCCGCGACTTCATCGGCGATCGGGCCGACGATCTGTTGCCCGCCGGCAGGCTGGCGAAGGCAGGTGCGCTGATCGTGATGAGCAGCGACTACGACGCCGACGAATTGTCGCCGCTGGTGAAGATGCAGGCGGCGCTCGAACGCAAGAAGGACGGGCCGGCCGATATCGCGACAGCCATCCAATGGATGACCATCAATCCAGCAAGGCTGCTGAAACAGGACCGGACGACCGGGTCGCTCGAGCCTGGCAAATTCGCTGACATCGCCGTCATCGACAAGGACATCACAATGATGAAGACTTCGGGCATCGGAGACGCCATGGTCGTGGCGACCCTGCTGCAGGGCAAACCGGTCTTCGACGCCAAGAAACTGTTCGGCAAATAGGCTTTCAGATCAGCAGGGCCGCCGCCAGGCCGGCGAAGGCCGCGGCGATCGCGATCATGTAGAGCTGCAATGTCAGCCTGTAGTGGACTGCCGGCTGCGCCTGCGTCCTGTTGTCCAGCAGCCGGTAGAGCACCACCACGAACAAGAGGACGCTGGCGCACAGCGTCGCGAAGATCAGCCAGTCGGAGTCCGTCGATACGGCCGGTTCGTTGGCGCTCTCGTCGTGGGCGGCCCAATTGGCCAGGAAGGCGAGCAGGAAACCGAGGATGATGCCGAGCGACGTCACCATAGGCTGCCGGAACGGCGCAACCTCGTTTTCCAACCGCTTGCGTTCGCCCTGATCGTCGCCTGCCGACATGTCGCCCTCCCTCGGATTGCCGACATTATTGCGAACCGGCGCCGCTCGACAACGGGATATGCGGCCGGGACATCGTGCGGCCTTGACTTTCGAGGGCTGCCGCCCGAGTTCATGACCCGGACAAGGAGAGTTTCGATGGCCGAGGCGAAGCGCACGACCATAGACGCAGGCGAAGTCGAGCGATTTTCCGCGCTCGCCGCGGAATGGTGGAACCCGAGCGGCAAATTTCGCCCGCTGCACAAGTTCAACCCGGTTCGCCTGTCTTGGATTCGCGACCAGGTCGCCGGCCATTTCGGGCGCGATCCTCGTTCGCCGCTGCCCTTCGAAGGCCTCAGAATCCTCGACATCGGCTGCGGCGGCGGCTTGTTGTGCGAACCTATGGCGCGGCTGGGCGCGCAGGTCGTCGGCGCCGACGCTTCCGAAACCAATATCGAAGTCGCCAAACTCCACGCCGCCGAATCGGGCGTGACGGTCGACTATCGGGCCACGACCGCCGAGGGGTTGGCCGACGCCGGCGAAAAATTCGACATCATCCTCAACATGGAAGTGATCGAGCATGTCTCCGACCCGGCCCTGTTCGTGTCGAAATGCAGCGAGATGGTGAAACCGGGCGGCCTGATGTTCGTCGCCACCATCAACCGGACGCTCAAGGCGCTCGGCCTTGCGATCATCGGCGCGGAACTTGTGCTGCGCTGGCTGCCGCGCGGCACCCACCAGTTCAACAAGCTGGTTCGCCCCGAGGAGATGCACGGTTGGCTTGCCGACGCCGGCATGAAGATCACCGACAGGACCGGCGTGGTCTACAACCCGCTCGCCGACCGCTGGCAGAAATCCACGGACATGGACGTCAACTACATGGTTCTCGCCCAGCGCGCCTAAGGCGCGTCGCGGCCTCGGACAGATCAGTTCCGGTCTTCGGGCAATACCGGGATCGGCAGGAAGGGCACCCCGTCCTCGGCCAGCGATTTGACGTCCTCGACATTGGCTTCGCCATAGATGCCGCGCGCCTCGGCCTCGCCGAAATGGATTCGCCGCGCCTCCTGCGCGAACTTGTCGCCGACATAGTCGGCATTGTCCTTCATCTTGTCGGCCAGCGCCCTGATTTCCGACATGATGCGCTTCTGCTCGGCATTGGCGGCCAGCGCCATGGTTTCCTTCCTGCGTCCCGTCGACACGGCGGGCGCCATCAGCGACTTGCCCACCGTCTTCGATGCGCAGGCCGGGCATTCGACAAGGCCGCGCTTCGACTGGGCGTCGAAATCAGCGTTGTCGCGGAACCAGCCCTCGAACTCGTGGCCGTTGTCGCAATGGAGGGAGAAATGGATCACGACGCCGCTTTCAGCCCGACGCCTGCTTTCGCCACATCGACCGAAAAGTCGCGCGCGTTTTTGAGATTGGGGATCTTCTTGCGCGCCTCCGCCGACGCGGCCGTATCAACCTCGGCGTAGACCACGCCCGGCTCCGCATTGTCGGCCTCGGCCACGACGCGGCCCCACGGGTCGATGACGATCGAATGGCCGAACGTCTCGCGCCCGTCCTCATGCAGCCCGCCCTGCGCGGCCGAGATCACCCATGCGCCGTTTTCGATGGCGCGGGCGCGAAGCAAGGCGTGCCAGTGGGCCTCGCCGGTCTGGCGGGTAAAGGCCGCCGGGGTGGTCAGCACCTGCGCTCCGGCAAGGGCCTGGGCGCGAAACAGTTGCGGAAAGCGCAGATCGTAGCAGATCGACATGCCCAGCCTGGCGAACGGCAGGTCGGCGACGACGGTGCGCACGCCCGGCTCATAGGTCGCGGATTCGCGCCAGCTTTCGCCATTGTCCAGATCGACGTCGAACATGTGGATCTTGTCGTAGGTGGCGACCACCGCGCCGTCCGGCCCGATCAGGAAAGCGCGGTTGGCGACCTTGCCGCCGGGCGCGGCGACGGCCGTCGAGCCAACATGGATCCACACCCCGAGTTCCGCCGCCAGTCGTTTGGCGGCGGTCGCGATCAGGTCGGTTTCGCCGTCGCGCAGCACCGCCTTCAATTCGTCCCTGTTGCGCATCAGCGCCCCGGTCATTTCCGGCGACTGAATGTATTCGGCGCCGTTTGCGGCGGCCTCGCGCACCATTGTCTCGAATGTTTCTGCGTTGCGTTCGACCGACATGCCCGAACGCATCTGGATTGCGGCTGCCTTGAAGATGCTCATGCGCGATTGCTCCTAACGCGCCAGCAGCGGATCAAGCTTGCCGGAGCGGTCCAGTTCGAAAAGGTCGTCGCATCCGCCGACATGGAACTCGCCGACAAATATCTGCGGAAAGGTCGAACGGCCGCCGGCGCGCTGGATCATCTGCGCCCGCAGTTCCGGCGAAAAAGTCGCGTCGTGCTCGGAAAAGGCAACACCCTTGTCCGTCAGCAGCCGCTTGGCCGCGGCGCAATATCCACAAAAGTCGCGCGTGTAGATCGTTACTTCGGCCATGACGCCCTCTTGTCCTCACCCCGCTATATAGAGGTGGTTCCTTCGTCCCGGAAGTCCCCGGGCAGGACGCGCGAAAATGTGAGGACGTCGATGCGGGCCACGCCGGCCTTGCGCAAAGCCTTGGCGACCGCCGACACCGTCGCGCCGGTAGTGTAGACATCGTCGACGACGAGCACCTTGCGGCCCTGAACCTCGATCTCGGCGTCGGGCGCGATCCTGAACGCGCCGCGAACATTGTCCTGGCGCTGGCGCGCGCCGAGCCCGACCTGCTGCTGCGTCGATTTCACTCTCGCAACCACTGCCGCGTCGAAGCGACGCCGAGTCAGCCTGGCCACCCAGCGCGCCAGTTCGGCCGATTGATTGAAGCGGCGAACGAGAAAGCGCCGCCGGTGCAGCGGCACCGGCACGATCACATCGGCGTCGGCGATCAGTTCCTCGCCGGCCCGCGCCATCCAGCGCGCCATCCACGGCGCAAGGTCGGTCCGGTCGCCATATTTGAGCCGGTGCACCATCTGTTTGGCGACGCCGGAATGCGCAACCGCGGCGCGCGCCCGGTCGAATGGCGGCGGATTGGCGATCGCGTCCGCCGACACGATGCCCGGTCCCATTTCATGGCTGAACGGAATGCCGAGCACCTCGCACCAGGGCCTTTCCAGAAACCGCAAGCCGCGCCAGCATGCGCCGCACAATGTCCCGGGTTGGCTGACGATGCGGCGGCACCCGCCGCATACCGGCGGAAACAGCAGCCTCGCCGGCCACAGCGATACATTTCGGACAAGGCTCTTGATCTCGGGCATCGGTTCGGCCACCTGAGAGACAAGCCAGGCTACCACGCCGCGGACTGGCGACAAAGATTCAACAGGCAGGGACAGGTTCGCTGGAACAGATTGTCGACCCTCGGCTGGCGCTCCAACGCAAGCTCCGCGCGGCGTCCAGGCCTGTCGCCGGTTCGGACTTTCTGATCCGCGCGGTCGCCGGAGACTTTGCCGACCGGTTCGCAGCCGTGGCGCGCCGCTTTCCCGACGCAGCTCTGATCGAGACGCCGCACGCCGCGGTGATCGACGTCTTGCGCGCCTCGGGCAAGGTCGACCGGATCGTGGAGATCGCCGCCTCGCCGCTTTTGAGCGCAACCTCCGATCCGGCGCTGATCGCGGGCGACATCCTGCCGCTGGCGCCGTCCTCGGTCGATCTGGCCGTATCGCTGCTGGCGCTTCATGAGGCGAGCGATCTGGTCGGGCAACTGGTGCAGTATCGGCTCGCGCTCAGGCCCGACGGCCTGATGATCGCCGCCTTGCCCGGCGCCGGCACACTGGCCGAACTGCGCGAAAGCCTGCTCGCGGCCGAAGCGGAATTGTGCGGAGGCGTCAGTCCCCGGGTGATGCCGTTTGTCGACATCCGCGACGCGGGGGGGCTGCTGCAGCGCGCCGGCTACGCGCTCCCGGTCGCTGACATCGAAACCGTCATCGTGCGCTACGACACGATGTTCGGCCTGCTGCGTGACCTGCGCGCCATGGGCGCGACGAGCGCCCTCAACGCCCGTTCCCGCCGCCCGGCGACGAAAAAGCTGTTTGCCCGCGCAGCCGAAATCTACGCCGAACGCTTCTCCGATCCGGACGGGCGCATACGCGCAACGTTTGCGATCGTCTGGCTGTCAGGATGGGCGCCGGATCCGTCGCAGCAAAGGCCGGCGCGGCGCGGCTCGGCGACGATGACGCTGATCGACGCGCTCAAGGCTGGAAATGGGGACGAGGACGCGTCATAGGTCGATGTGTCGGGACGTGTTGTCGTCGGTTGGAAATTTTCTAGTGCAGCGTCTCTTGGAGCTTGCGGCTCGGATTCGCCAGCAGGTCTTCAACCGAGTTGCCGACCATGCTGATGCTCGCGACGATCACCAGCGACAGCGAAACGATAATCACGGCGTATTCGACCGACGTAACTCCGCGAGTGTCATTCAGGAAACGTTTGATCATCCGCACGGCATGCCCCTTTCTCGGCGCAAACTACCAGTCACACATTAATGAATGCGCACCGACAAAGGCTAATTCCAGATTGGACAGGGGTCAGCAATTTCCGCTGCGAACGCCGTTTTCGCCGATCACGCAGATGGCACGCGGCGATTCCTGCAGCACGCTGCGACGGATCGTATAGCGACTGCCCTGCTGCACGCTGCCCGTCGTCATCGTGTCGACCCCGGGCGATCCGACGAATTTGCGCGTCTGGTTGTCGACGATCGGCGCAAGGATCAGCGCCAATGCAACCGCCGCCGAGCCAAAAAGCAGGGCGAACCGCAATGCGCCCCCGCCGGCAATGCCCAAAAGCGAATCGCGGTTGTCATCCCGAGATGTCCAATCCGACTGTCCGTCCATGACCAAACCCCAAACCAACGCCTGCACACCGTGGAAACAGCGCCACATCGTTGAAATTTGTCACGTTTGGCTAAACGTTCGATTAACGCTGATCGGCCGCCGGACGATCTCTACAAAAGATCGATCAGGAACGGGATCAACGGCTCGTCGGCGGGAGGCATCGGGTAATTGCGCATGTCTCGCGGCCTCACCCATTTGATCTTCTGGCCCTCGAGCCCGGCCGGGATGCCTTCGAAGCGCCGGCAGACATAGAGCGGCATCAGCAGGTGAAAGGTCTCGTAGCGGTGGCTGGCGAAGGTCAGCGGCGCCAGACAGGCCGGCTTCGTCGCGATCCCGAGTTCCTCGGTCAGTTCGCGCACCAGAGTGTCTTCCGGCGACTCGCCCGGCTCGACCTTGCCGCCGGGGAATTCCCACAGGCCGGCAAGCTGCTTGCCTGCAGGGCGCTCGCTGAGCAGCACCCGCCCGTCGGCGTCGACAAGGGCGCAGGCGGCGACAAGCAGCAGCTTGAAAGGCGTCGGCTCGTCGCTCATCGCGCCGCCGCCGGCTGACGGTAGTGGTAGCGGTAGACTTCCCTGAAGCCGATCGACCGGTAGAGGCCGATCGCCGCCTCGTTGTCGGCCTCGACCTGCAACCAGGCGACGCGGGCGCCGCGCATTCGCGCCCACTTGACCGCCGACAGCACCACGCGCCGGCCAAATCCCTTGCCGCGCTGGCTGAATGACGACGCCACCTGGAACAGGCCGGCGAGCTCACCGTCGTGGACGCAGATCGCGCTGGCGACCGGCCTGTCGCCGTCCTCAAGCAGGAAAAGGCCGCTCTCGGGCTCGATCGAACTGACAACTTGCGTCAACCCCGGACGAACAGACGGCTCGAAATCGTTCACCGTCATCGCCGCCGAAATGAAGCGCGCGGTGTCGCGCAGCGGAATCTGGCTCATCACCTGTTCGAAATCGATCTCTTCCAGCGCCTGCGTCATGACGAGCGACTCGTCGAACCGGGTCCAGTTCTCGGCATCGAGAAATGCGCGCACCGGTGCGCCGGCCAGTGGCGACACGCGAAAGGTCAGTGGTCTGCCAAAGGTTTCGAACCGGTGCGCAGCAGCCGCGATGCGCGGGCCGATATCCTGGCAATCGCCGGGGTCGAGAACATTGATCGAGTTCAGCCGTTTGGCCGGGTGGCCGCCGGTGAGGCGGATCAGCCAGGCCCTGTCATAATGCAGCGTCGCCGCCGGCCAGGCGCGAAAGCCCGCCGCCTCGAAGCGGCGCACCGTCGGCAGAAACGGCTCGATCAGCTGCGCCGCCATCATCAGGAACGGTAGTCGCCGTTGATAGCGACATATTCCTTGGTCAGATCGCAGGTCCACACCGTCGCCTTGCCGCCGCCGATGCCGAGATCCGCCCGGATCGCGATCTCGTCGCGCTTCATGTAGGCCGATGTCCGCTCCTCGGAATAGGCGGAGTCGCGCTCGCCCTTGTGCGCAAGCCGGTTGTCGCCGAACCAGATCGATAACCGGTCGCGATCGGCCGGTTCGCCGGCCTTGCCGACGGCCATGACGACGCGACCCCAATTGGCGTCCTCGCCGGCGACAGCGGTCTTCACCAGCGGCGAATTGGCGATCGACAGCGCGATCTTGCGCGCCGACTTCGACGATTTGGCGCCGGTCACCGTCACTTCGATCTGCTTGCGCGCGCCTTCGCCGTCGCGCACCACCTGCAGCGCAAGGTTTTTCAGCACCTTGTTGAGCGCCCTGCGGAACGGCGCCAGCCGCGGATCCCTGGGGTCGGTGATGGGCGGCGCGCCTTTCGCCTTGCCGGTGGCGAAGATCAGCAGCGTGTCGGATGTCGAGGTATCGCTGTCGACAGTCACCGCGTTAAACGTCTTGGCCGTTCCCTTCGACAGCATCTCCTGCAGCGCCGCCGCCGCGATCGGCGCGTCGGTCGCCACGAAGGACAGCATCGTCGCCATGTCGGGGGCGATCATGCCGGCGCCCTTGGCGATGCCGTTGATCGTCACCTCGACATCGCCGAGCAGCGCCTTCTGCGTCGCATATTTGGGATAGGTGTCGGTGGTCATGATCGCCTTGCCGGCTTCGTCCCAGCGCGCCGGTTCGGCCGATTTCGCCATCTCCCCCAGCAGGCCGGTGAATTTTGCCGGGTCGAGCGGTTCGCCGATGACGCCGGTCGACGCCAGGAACACCTCGCCTTCGCCGCATCCGGCCGCCGCCGCCGCCGCCTTGGCCGTGGCCGACGTCGTGGCGCGGCCCTTCTGGCCGGTAAAGGCGTTGGCGTTACCGGAGTTGACCACAAGCACGCCCGCCTTGCCGCCGGGCAGATTGGCGCGGCACAGATCGACGGGCGCCGAAGGGCATCTGGAGCGTGTGAAGACGCCGGCGACCTCCGTCCCCTTGTCGAAAACCATCACCAGCAGGTCGGTGCGGTTCCGATATTTGATCCCCGCTTCGGCGGTCGCGATCCGCACGCCGTCGATGGCCGGCATCTTGGCGTATTTCCTGGGTGCAAGCGGGGAGACTGAATGGGACATGGCAAGGCCTCGAATGAGCGCGGGATCGACCAGTGGCACCGTTTGCCAAAAGGCCGCGCCAAGCGCAAGGCGGCGCGTCAAGGAAGGGCGCGGCGGGGCAAGTCCGATGGATTGTCCGGGGCGGTCCGCGCTCCCTTGCCGCGTCGCCGCGCCTGCTGTCGCCGAAGGCGCCCGCCATGCTCCATCCGCGCCGGGATGCGCGTCGATCCGGCATTTCGCCAAAATCGCGCATTTCCAACCTTTTCGAGGGGCTGAATTGTCAGATTCCAGCGCACCTGACGCGGCATCTTAACGCGTTTTTCATGGTCCATGGCGCAATTGGACGTTGCGTCAGCATATCAATGAGCAGCATGCCCACAGACCAGAGCATCAACGGTAGCGTCCTCATCTCCGAAGTCGCTGCTTATTCCAGGCAAATTCCGGTGCTCTATTTTGTGGCGATGGCGAACGCCGGCACCGTCGCGGTGAGTCACCATGGCGTTGTGCCGACCTATCTGACGGGCGTCATCGGGCCGATGATCATTATGGCCGGCGCCTTGCGCACGATCTTCTGGCTGAGATCCAAGAACCTGACCGAGACGGCCGAAAAGGCGGCCGAAACCGCCCGCCGCGCGACCCTTGTCAGCGCGACGATCGGCATCGTGATGCTGGTCTGGCTGGTTGCGCTGTGGATTTACGGCAATGTCGAGACCCGCGGCCACGTCGCTCTCAGCATCGGCATCACCGGCGTCGCCGCCATTCTCGGCATGATGCACATCAGGCGCGCGGCGATCGCCATGGCGACGATGGTGACGGTGCCGTTCGCGCTGTTCCTGATGACCCGGGGCGGCGTCTCGGCGATGATCGCGACCAACCTGCTGCTGGTGATCGCCGCATCGCTGTACGTCCTGGTCGTCGCGTCGGAGAATTTCAAGGAGATGGTCCGCGCTCGCATCGAGGCGACGCGGCTGGGCGACGAGAATCTGCGGCTGGCCAATCTCGATAATCTGACCGGCCTGCCGAACCGCCGCCATTTCTTCCAGGAGCTTGAAACGCGGATCGCGGCCGCGACTGATCAGCAGGGCAGGATCGCCGTGGGCGTGCTCGACCTCGACGGCTTCAAGCCGGTCAACGACCTGCACGGACACGTTCTGGGCGACCGGGTCCTGCAACTGGTCGCAGACCGGTTGAAAGCCTCGCTCGAGGCCGGCATGTTCGTGGCGCGCCTGGGCGGCGACGAGTTCGCGCTGATCGTCGACGGCGACAGGCCCGGAGCCGACCTGGTGCGGTTCGGCAATTCGATCTGCATGGAGATGGCGAAGCCGTTCGCCGTGTCCGGCATGTCGGTCAACATCGGCGCGTCGGTCGGCTTCGCGATCTTCCCCGACGTCGCCGCCAGCGCGATCGAACTCTACGAACGCGCCGACTACGCCCTCTATCACGTCAAGCAGAACGGGCGCGGCAAGTGCGCGCTCTACACCCAGGCGCACGAGGTCCAGGTGCGCGCCGAGAGCGGCATCGAACAGTGCCTGCGCGACGCCGACCTCGACAGTGAAATGTACCTGCAGTTCCAGCCGGTGCTCGACATCGGCGCCGACCGGGTCATCGCCTTCGAGGCGCTCGCCCGGTGGAAAAGCCCGAAACTGGGGAACGTCTCGCCCGGCGAGTTCATCCCCGTTGCGGAGCGCAGCCAGACCATCAACGAGATCACCATCGTGCTGCTGCGCAAGGCGCTGCAGGCCGCCAGGTTCTGGCCCGACGATGTCGGCCTCTCCTTCAATCTGTCGACGCGCGACCTGATCTCGCCGCAGACGATGCTGTCGATCGTCGCGACCGTGCAGGCAAGCGGCGTCAATCCGTCAAGAATAGGCTTTGAAGTGACAGAGACCGCCCTGATGGGCGACGTCGCCCAGGCCGACGAGGCGATCCGCCTGCTCAAGGCGCTGGGCGCGCAGGTGTCGCTCGACGATTTCGGCACCGGCTATTCGAGCCTGAGCCACGTCCATCAGTTTGCGTTCGACAAGATCAAAATCGACCGCAGCTTCATCGCCACCATCGAAACGCACGCCGCCAGCAGGACGATCGTGCGCAGCGTCGTCGACCTGTGCCGAAGCCTCAACATCGGATGCGTCGTCGAGGGCATGGAAACCGAGGGGCAGGCCAACATCCTAGTCCGCCTCGGCTGCAACGAGATGCAGGGCTATCTGTTCAGCCGCCCGATCGAGGAAACCGACATCCCGGCCTATCTCGCCCGAAATGGCGAGACCGACGAGACATCGCAGGCGCTCAGCGCCTGATCCGGCAAGCCGGCGCTATTGCGCCGGGTCTTCGGTCTTTTCCAGGGCCTCGACGCCGCTCTTCAGCGCAGGGTCGGTGATCTCGACCTTGGCGGCGTCGCGCAACGACTTGACCGTCTCGAAATATTTGTCGCGGAACACGATCTGGCGGATCTGATCCTTGACCGTATCGTAAGCCGGCGGCTGCTTGGCGCGCTTGTCCTCGACCTTGATGACATGCCAGCCGAACTGGCTCTGCACCGGCTCCTTGGTGTATTCGCCGGGATTGAGCGCAAACGCCGCCTTCTCGAATTCGGGCACCATCTGGCCAGCGCTGAAATAGCCCAGGTCGCCGCCGCTCGCGCCCGAACCCGGATCGGTCGACTTTTCCTTGGCGATGGCCGCGAAATCGGCGCCGCCATCGAGTTCCTTGATGATCGCCTCTGCCTCTTCCTTGGTCTTGACGAGAATATGGGCGGCCTTGACCTCGTTGACCGGAGTTGCCGCGGCCATTTCCTTGTCATAGCGGGCGCGAACGGCTTCGTCGGTCACCTGCGGCGCAATTTCCTTGTCGATCATCTCGGCATGCAGCGCCCGCTGGTTCAGGAACTCGATCCGGCGCTTGAACGACTCATCCTGGTCGTAGCCCGCGGCCTTGGCCTTGTTCGACATGACGCGGATCTCGATCACCGCCGACAGCGCGGCGGCGCGCTTCTGTTCCGGCGTCAGCTGTGCGAACTGCTGGTCGAGTTCGGTTTCGGCCAGACGCACGTCTGCTTCGGTGATGTTGACGCCGTCAACCGTCGCGACGACGGTCGCCGGGTCGAGCGCCGGAGCGGCGGGCGCGGCTTCCGTCTTGGGCTGGGCCGGCGCCGTGTTGTCCTGCGCCAGCGCCACGATGCTGGTCGAGGCGAGCAGCGCGGCGGCGAGACAAGCGCGAACGAACCGGATTCCGGGATTTGAAGCGTGCATGAAGTTGTTCTCCTTATTCGGCACTCAAATGCGTCCGAAACCGGCTATAGTGTGGCGGGAATGTCGAAAATGCCGCAACGCAACGCGACGTTGACATCATTGACCGCCCTCCTTATCTGTCCAGCACCTTGGCGTCCAGATGCGAATTCGGGACGCTTTTCTGTTGTCTGCGGCACTCCCTGGCCGATGCTGGTATCGGTCCCGTGAACCGTCGGGTTCATTTCTGAAAGGACCATTCAATGGTCAGCTTCGGCGGCCTCGCCCGCAAGATATTCGGCTCTTCCAACGACCGCCGCGTCAAGTCCACGCGGCCCCGGGTCGACCAGATCGCGGCGCTCGAGCCGGAGATGCAGGCGCTCAGCGACGAGCAGTTGCGCGAACGCACCCAGATGTTCAAGCAACAGCTGTCGGACGGCGCGACGCTCGACGATATCCTGGTGCCGGTGTTCGCCACCGTGCGCGAGGCCTCGCGCCGGGCGCTTGGCATGCGCCCCTTCGACGTGCAGCTGATCGGCGGCATGGTGCTTCATTCCGGCTCGATCGCCGAAATGCGCACCGGCGAAGGCAAGACCCTGGTCGCGACGCTGCCGGTCTACCTCAACGCGCTCGAGGGCAAGGGCGTGCACGTCGTCACCGTCAACGACTACCTCGCCCGGCGCGACGCCGAATGGATGGGCCGCCTCTACAAGTTCCTGGGCATGACCACCGGCATCATCGTGCACGGCATGACCGACGACCAGCGCCGCGCCGCATATGCCTGCGACATCACCTACGCGACCAACAACGAACTCGGCTTCGACTATCTGCGCGACAACATGAAATATGACCGCTCCGAAATGGTGCAGCGCGGCCATCATTTCGCGATCGTCGACGAGGTCGACTCCATCCTGGTCGACGAGGCCCGCACGCCGCTGATCATCTCCGGCCCGCTCGAGGACCGGTCCGAGATGTACAACACGGTCGACCGGTTCATGCTCCAGCTGACGCCGGACGACTACGAAATCGACGAAAAGCAGCGCACCTCGATCTTCACCGAGGCCGGCACCGAGAAGCTGGAAAACCTGCTGCGCGACGCCGATCTGCTGAAGGGCGAGTCACTCTACGACGTCGAGAACGTGGCGATGGTCCACCACGTCAACAACGCGCTGAAGGCGCACCGCCTGTTCTCGAAGGACAAGGATTACATCGTCCGCAACGGCGAAATCGTCATCATCGACGAGTTCACCGGCCGCATGATGCCGGGCCGCCGCTATTCGGAAGGACTGCACCAGGCGCTGGAAGCCAAGGAACACGTCGCCATCCAGCCGGAAAACCAGACGCTGGCCTCGGTGACGTTCCAGAACTATTTCCGCCTCTACAAGAAGCTCGCCGGCATGACCGGCACCGCGGCCACGGAAGCCGAGGAATTCGGCAATATCTATGGCCTCGACGTGATCGAGATCCCGACCAACCTGCCGGTCAGGCGCGAAGACAATGACGACGAGGTCTATCGCACGATCGAGGAAAAATACCGCGCCATCGTTCGCGAGATCAAGGACGCCCACAAGAGCGGCCAGCCGGTCCTGGTCGGCACCGTCTCGATCGAAAAGTCCGAACAGCTGGCGGATCGCCTGCTCAAGGAGGGTTTCAACCAGTTCCAGGTGCTCAACGCCCGGCACCACGAGCGCGAGGCCCAGATTGTCGCCCAGGCCGGCAAGCCCGGCGCCATCACCATCGCCACCAACATGGCCGGCCGCGGCACCGACATCCAGCTCGGCGGCAATGCCGATATGCGCATCGAGGAAGAGCTGGCGGACCTGCCGGCCGGGCCCGAGCGCGCAGAGAAGGAAGCCGCCATCCGCGCCGATGTGCAGCGGCTGAAGGAGCAGGCGCTGGCCGCCGGCGGCCTCTACGTGCTGGCCACCGAGCGCCATGAATCGCGCCGTATCGACAACCAGTTGCGCGGCCGTTCCGGCCGTCAGGGCGATCCCGGCAAGTCGAAATTCTTCCTGTCGCTGCAGGACGACCTGATGCGCATCTTCGGGTCCGACCGCATGGACACGATGCTGGTCAAGCTCGGCCTCAAGGAAGACGAGGCCATCGTCCATCCGTGGATCAACAAGGCGCTTGAAAAGGCGCAGAAGAAGGTCGAGGCGCGCAATTTCGACATCCGCAAGAACCTGCTCAAGTTCGACGACGTCCAGAACGACCAGCGCAAGGTGGTGTTCGAGCAGCGCATCGAACTGATGGACGCGCCCGACGTCGCCGAGACCGTCACCGAGATGCGGCACGAGACGATCGAAGACATGGTCGCGCGCCACATCCCCGAAAACGCCTATCCCGAGCAGTGGGACACCGCCGGTCTCAAGGAAGCGGTCATCCGCGACCTCAACCTCGATCTTCCCGTCGAACAGTGGGCGATGGAAGAAGGCATCGACGAGGAGCAGATCCGCGAACGCCTTATCGCCGCCGGCGACCAGGCCGCCGCCGAGCGCGCCGAACGCATCGGCCCCGAGATCATGCCGCGCGTCGAAAAGTCGTTCCTGCTGCAGACGCTCGATACGCTATGGCGCGAGCACCTCGTCAATCTCGAGCATTTGCGCTCCGTCGTCGGCTTCCGCGGTTACGCTCAGCGCGATCCGCTGAACGAATACAAGAGCGAGGCGTTCGAGCTGTTCCAGGCGCTGCTCGGCAATCTGCGCCAGATGGTGACGCAGCAATTGATGCGCGTCGAGCTGGTGCGCGAACAGGCCGACGCGCCGCCGCCGGAACTGCCGCCGATGTTTGGCCATCACATCGACGGCACCACCGGCGAGGATGATTTCGGCGAAGGCTCGGGCATGCAATTCGTCAGCGAACAGTTTGTCGATCCGCAAAACCGCGACCCCAACGACCCGACGTCGTGGGGCAAGGTCGGCCGCAACGAGCCCTGCCCGTGCGGTTCCGGCAAGAAATTCAAGCATTGCCACGGCGCATTTGTGTGATGCGCCGGCGGCCGGCGCCCGCAGTGCCGCCTGTTGATCTTTCCGCGCCATCCCGCCGTTCCGGGCGGCGTTTTTGTTGCGCCGCCACTGAATCTTAAGCTCTGCCTGATAGCTACCAGCGACGAGTAGTGTGGAGTTCGTGCGCGTTGCGCTTTTCTGCAGCCACCACCGCTGATCGGTTGCTGCCCCCCGGCTGGGCGGATCGCGCGCGCCCGCTCACCGAGAAAATCGACGCCATCCTGTTCTCGCGCAACGAGCGGGCGGTCGCCGGACGCATGGCGATCATCGCCTTCGCCATCCGCATTTTCAGCGCCGTCATCGCCTTTGTCAGCCAGGTCCTGCTCGCCAGATGGATGGGCTCGTTCGAATACGGCATCTTCGTGCTGGTCTGGGTCACCATGGTGATCGCCGGCAACCTGTCCTGCTTCGGTTTTCACACCTCGATCATCCGCTACATCCCCGAATACCAGGAAAAAGGCGCCCTGGAGGAGTTGCGTGGCATCATGCTCGCCAGCCGGCTGTTCGTCCTGGTCGCCTCGTCGATCATTGCGGGCCTCGGGGCGCTGGCGGTCTGGCTGATGGCGGGACGGATCGAGGACTATTACATCGTGCCCTTCGTCATCGGCTTCTTCTGCCTGCCGATGATCGCGCTTTCGGACGTCGTCCAGGGCGTCTCGCGCGCCAATTCCTGGGCTCTGTCGGCGTTGACGCCGACCTACATCGTGCGCCCGGTGCTGATCCTTGTATTCATGGGCCTGGCGATGGCGCTGGACTACCCGCCAAACGCGATCACCGCGCTGTTTGCCACGGTGGCGGCCACCTATTCGACGACGATCTGGCAGCTCGTCACCGTGACGGCGCGCGCCGATGCGCGGGTGCCGGCCGGCCCCAGGCATTTCCGCCTGCGCGAATGGCTGTGGGTGTCGCTGCCGATCTTCCTCGTCGAGAGCTTCTTCTTCCTGCTCACCAACGCCGACGTGTTGATGGTCGGCTTCTACATGTCGCCGCACGACGTCGCCGTCTATTTCGCGACGGTCAAAACACTGGCGCTGGTTCACTTCGCCTATTTCGCCGTCAAGGCGGGCGTCGCCCAGCGCTATGCGCAATACACCCATGCCGGCGCCCGCGACCAGCTCGCCCAGTTTGCGCGCGAGACGGTCTCGTGGACCTTCTGGCCGTCGCTGGCGATGGCCGTCATCGTCCTGGCGATCGGCGAGCCGATGCTGTCGCTGTTTGGACCGGAGTTCAGCGAAGGGTTCCCCTATATGTTCGTGCTGGTCGTCGGCGTCGTCGCCCGCGCCTCGGTCGGCCCGACCGAAAGCCTGCTGACGATGACCGGTCACCAGAACATTTGCGCCGCGGTCTACGCGGCGACGCTGGCGCTCAATATCGGCCTGAATGTCCTGCTGATCCCCGTATTCGGCCTGTGGGGCGCGGCGATCGCGACGACCGCTGCGATGCTGTTCGAGGCGTCGGCGCTGTCGTTCACGGTCTGGCGCAAGCTCGGCATCGCGATGACGATCCTGGTCCCCAGAAGCGCCGCCGGAGCGACCGGCTGATGGCGGCGATCCCAATCCTTGAGGAAATGAACGGCAGCGCGGCCGGCGCCATGATCGCCGGTCTCGCCGGCATCGGAGCCGAGCCGCCAAGCCTGGCGCAGCTTCAGCTGACCGGCGCGGGCCGCCGGGCGCGCAGTCTGGCGATCTATTACGCCTCGGCCGGTTTCGACCTGGTCGACGAACTCGATCATCTGTCGGCGCGCTCCATCGAGCCGAACGTCTTCTTCAATCCGCGCTTCCTGGCCCCGGCGATGCCGCGCCTCGAGGACCGCGAAGTCCGCCTCGCGGTGATCCGCGACGCCGAGGGCAACCGCAACCGGCTGCGTATGCTGCTGCCGTTCTCGATCGAGCGCGCGCCGGTGCCGCTGGCGGCGCCGATCATACGCGCCTGGTCCAGCCCCTACGGGCCGGTCGGCACGCCGATCATCGACGCCGACGACCCCGTCGCCGTGGTCGAGGATTTCATCGACATGATCGCCCGGCCGCACTTGAAATTCCCGCAGGTGCTGGTGCTGCCGGACATGCGGCTGGACGGCCATGTCGCTTCGGTGCTGCGGTCGGTGGCGTTACAGCGCAATCTCTATTTGGTCGAGACCAGCCGGGTCGAGCGGGCGTTCCTGCAGAGCGACCTCGACGGCGACGCCTATCTCAAGCAGACGCTTCGCTCGCACCATCTGCGCGAGTTCCGCCGCCTGAGGCGGCGGCTCGGCGAACTCGGAAAGCTGGAATATTCGATCGCCCGCCAGCCCGACGATGTGCGCATCGGGGTCGAGGCGTTCCTGTCGCTCGAGGCGACCGGCTGGAAGGGTCGCCAGCGCACCGCGATGGTGGTCGACCGCTTCCGCGCCGCCTTTGCGCGCGAGGCCGCCTACGGCCTGGCGCAGCGCGATATGTGCCGCGTCCACATGCTGACGCTCGACGGCAGGATCATCGCCTGCCTCATCGTGTTCATCGAAAACGGCTGCGCCTACACCTGGAAGACGGCCTTCGACGAGACCTATTCGGCCTTCTCGCCCGGTACGCTGCTGATGATCGACGTCACCGGCACGCACCTTGACGACCCCAACATCGTGATGACCGATTCCTGCGCCATTCCCGATCATCCGGTGATGGACCGGTTGTGGGCCGAACGCCGCGCGATGGGAACGCTGGTCATCGGCTTGACGGCCGGCGCCGACCGCGCCGCCCGCCAGGCCGCAAGCCAGCTCAACCTCTACACCGAAACCCGCAACATGGCGCGGCTGGTGCGCAACCGGCTGCACAAGCTGCTCAGGCGTTAGAAACGGCCTCCAGCGCCGCTTCGGCGCACGCCTTGTCGCGGAAGAAGCGGCGGATCACCTTGCCGCTGGTCGTCAGCGGCACTTCGTCGACGAACTCGACCTCGCGCGGATATTCATGCGCCGACAGCCGCTCACGCACCCAAAGCCTGATCTCTTCGGCCAGCGCCGGACCGGCCTCGAAACCGTCGCGCAGCACGACATAGGCCTTGACGATCTCGGTGCGCACCGCGTCGGGCTTGCCGACGGCGGCGGCGATCTGCACCGCCGGATGGGCCGACAGGCAGTCCTCGATCTCGCCGGGACCAATGCGATAGCCGGCCGAGGTGATGACGTCATCGTCGCGCCCGACAAAGGTGATGTAGCCGTCGGCGTCCATCGCGCCCTGGTCGCCGGTCGTCATCCAGTCGCCGGTGAATTTGGCGGTAGTCGCCGCCTCGTCGCGCCAGTAGCCGAGAAACATCACCGGGTCGGGTCGCCGGACCGCGATCTGCCCGGCGACGCCGGGTTCGACTTCGCGCCCGTTGGCGTCAACGATCGCGACGCGGTGGCCAGGCGCAACCCGGCCGATCGGGCCGCCGCGGCCGACGCCCAGAATCGCGCAGGAGCCGATGACGAGATTGCACTCGGTCTGGCCGTAGAATTCGTTGACCGCAAAGCCGAAGACCGACTGCGCCCAGTCATAGGTGTCGCGGCCAAGCTGCTCGCCGGCCGACATGACGGCGCGCAACGACAGCGCAAAATCGCGCGGGTTCTGGCCGGAATTCTTCAGCATCCGCAGCGCGGTCGGCGGCAGGAAGGCGATCGTCACCTTGAGGTCCGCCATCAATTGCAGCGCGCCTTGCGGACTGAACCGCTCGAACCGCCCATATGCGACCGCGATGCCTAGCGTCAGCGCCGGCAGCAACGCGTTGAGCAGGCCGCCGGCCCAGGCCCAGTCGGCCGGCGTCCACATCACGTCGCCGGGTCTGGGCGGAAACTGGTAGGCCATTTCGAAGCCGGGCAGATGGCCGGGCAGCACCCGGTGGCCGTGTAGCGCGCCCTTGGGTGGGCCGGTCGTACCCGAGGTGAAGATCATCAGCGCCGGATCGTCCGGTCCGGTGTCGACAGGATCGAAGGCGGCGCTCTCGCCGTCGATCAGGTCCGACAGCGCGACGCGGCTCCATGTTTGCGCAACCGGCGGCCGCGCGGCCGAGGCCTCGGCTTCGATCAGCCAGCGCAGCTCCGGCAGTCCGCCCTCGACCAGCGAAATCGTCTCGGCGCCCTTGGCGCTGGCGATCACCGCCTTGACCCCGGCGAAACGCAGCCGGAACCCCAGCGCCTCGCGTCCGAACAAAAGCGCCAGCGGCACCGCGATCGCGCCAAGCTTGTAGACGGCGATTTGCCCGGCCAGCGCATCGATCCCCTGCGGCGCCAGCAGCGCCACCCGGTCGCCCCGTTCCACACCCAGGCGTCGCAATCCGTTGGCCAGCCTGTTGGAACGGTCGCGCAAGGCGCCGTATGTGTGAACGACCGGCTCGCCGCCATTGTAGTCGATAAGCGCCGCGCGCCCCGGATCGCGCCCGGCCCATGCGTCGCAGGCGGCGACGCCGATATTGAACCGCGCCGGGATGTCCCAGCGGAAATCGCGCGTCAGATCGTCAAAATTGTCCCGTGGCGGAAGCATTGACGGACTCCGTTTGTGGGCGACGACTCGACCACCAGCCGCAAAACCCTGGTCCGATGCGCTCATAAAGGACCGCACCGGGCGTCGCAACGACCGTCGAATGACCAGATGGAATGAGACGGACCGCGTCGCGGAAAAGAAAAGGCCCGCCGAGGGAGGAGGTTCGGCGGGCCAGATTCTATTGCGGGGCGGGAGGAGGTGCCCCGCAATGATCGTTGGCTCTCTGGGAGGAGGTAGATCGCCAACACCCTCAAGATAGGCTGGCCCGGCCTTGCGTGCCAGCATCGTTTTTGCATGGCACACATGCAGTTTTTGCAATGCAATAAACACTTTCCGCAACGCAACATCGAAATGTGGCGCGGCCGGCGATTGACGCTCCGTCGGCAGTCTGTCACAGATTCTCCGCGCAACCCGGAAGAGAGCATGCCGATGTCCGAGATTGAACAGTTGGACGGTTCCCCGGAGAAGATCGGAACGGCGTTCGGATATCTGTTTTTCGTCGGGGTTTGCCTGCTGATGGCCTGGACGATCATCGGCCACCCCTATCTCGGCCTGTAAACGCGCTGATCGGGGCGGACAGGGGATGGTTCGGCTGTGGTGCCCCCTGCCGGGATCGAACCAGCACTCCTCTCGGAACCTGATTTTGAGTCAGGCGCGTCTACCAATTCCGCCAAGGGGGCCGCCAAAAGGCGTCGAAGCGAACTATACGGACGGCCGCCCGACGTCAACAAGCGTTCACGAATCCTTGCGTCGATCTGCCCGCCGCCAAGCCTTGCAAATGCCCCGCCGGCAGCGCCATAAGGCCGGTGACGTCGCACGGACCCGCCATTCATGTCGCTCACCTCGCCGCTTTCCCGAACCCAGACCCTGACCGCCTGGATATTGCTGCTCGGCGCCGCCGCCACCGTCGGCACGGCGCTCGGTTTCGAGCATATCGGCGGCTACATTCCCTGCATGCTCTGCCTGCAGCAGCGAATTCCCTATTATGTCGCCGCGCCTGTCGCTGTGCTGGCGCTGATCGCCATCTCGGTGAAAAGCCCGGCGATCGTGCCGCGCCTGCTGCTGTTGACAATCGCCATCGCCATGACGATCGGGTTCGGACTGGCGGTCTATCATTCCGGCGTCGAATATGGCTGGTGGCTTGGGCCCGCCTCCTGCGGCGCGGTGCCGGCGCAGGCGGGCAACGGCAACGGCATCCTCGACCAGCTCAACACCGTCGTGCCGCCGTCCTGCGACGCCGCCGCCTGGCGCGATCCGGTTGTCAACCTGTCGTTCGCCGGCTGGAACGTACTGGCGAGCGCGCTCTGGGCGGTCGTCGCCTGGCGCGGCGCGCTGAAAGCCTGAGGCTTAAGGCTCCAGTTCCACATCCCAGTAGAGATAGTCCATCCAGCTTTCGTGCAGATGGTTGGGCGGAAACAACCGGCCATTATTGTGCAGGTCGTGCACCGTCGGCTGGTAGGCCTTCTGGCGCGGCCACATCCTGGCCTGCGCCGGCATCATGCCGCCCTTCCTGAGGTTGCAGGGCGAACAGGCGGCGACGACGTTCTCCCATGTCGTCGCCCCGCCGCAGCGGCGCGGAATGACATGGTCGAAGGTCAGTTCGTCGGGCGAGCCGCAATACTGGCACTGGAAACGGTCGCGCAGGAACACGTTGAAGCGGGTGAAGGCGGGATTGCGCGATGGCTTCACGTAGGACTTCAGGCATACCACGCTCGGGATCTTCATCGAGAAGGTCGGCGAGGACACCAGGTGGTCGTATTCGGCGACGATGTTGACCCGGTCGAGGAACACCGCCTTGATCGCGTCCTGCCATGACCACAACGACAACGGGTAATAGCTCAGCGGCCGGTAGTCCGCGTTCAGCACCAGCGCCGGCAAACCGTCAGGCGAGACATGGACTGTCACGTATCGGCGACTCCCGAGTCAATTCGCGATCATACTCTAAGCGAGAGGTGACAGGATTGTGAAGCGGGCTTTGTGTCGCGATCACGGCCGGCCGCGCCGGATCAAAAAAATAGTTCAGCCGGCCGGCGGTTGCGCAACAACCGGCGCGGCGTCGCGGCCCTTGATGTCGCGGTAGTAGGCCCAGAACAGCCGCGCCGCGGCGCCCCGCCACGGCGACCACGATCGGGCGATCTGCTCCAGCGCTTTGTCGCCGGGCCTGGGCGAAATCCCCAGCGCGTGTCCGACGGCGCTTTGCAGGGCGACATCCCTGGCCGGAAACACGTCCGGATGGCCGGCGGCGAACAGCAAATAGACCTGCGCCGTCCACGGCCCGATCCCGTCCACCGCCGTCAGCCGGGCGATCGCCTCAGCCGCGTCGAGCCCGCACAATCGGTTGAGATCGAGCCCGTCGTCGACGGCGCGCGCCAGCGCCACGATCGCCCGCTGCTTCGGCCGCGACAGGCCGGCCTGGCGGAACGCCCCGTCCTCCGCCTGGAGCACGCGCTGCGGCGTCATCGGACTGACAAGGGCCGCGAACCGACCAAGAATGGCGGCGGCGCTCGCCCGCGACACCATCTGCGACACGACGATCGAGACCAGGCTGTCGTAGCCGGGATCGGTCAGCCGCAATTCGACCTGTCCCGCCGCCGCGCGCACAACGGCGAGTCTGGGGTCAGCGCGGCACAGCGCGTCGAGATCGTCCTCCACATCGGCCAGGCGCGCGATCCTGCGCATTCGTCCCTCACTTTCGCCGGTCATCAAAACACCGTAGCAATGGTCGCATATTGCTCCAACAGCCAGCCTGGTCGCTTAATCTCACAAATGCCACCCGTTTTCAGATTCGCCCCCAGCCCGAACGGCGAGCTCCATCTCGGCCATGCCCGCTCTGCGCTGTTGAACCAGCAATTGGCGCGCCGGACCGGCGGCCGCCTGCTGCTGCGCATCGAGGACATCGACCTGGCGCGCTGCACCCCTGAATTCGAGGCCGGCATCTATCGCGACCTCGAATGGCTGGGGCTGACATGGGAACAGCCGGTGCGCCGCCAGTCCGAACACTTTGCCGACTATGCGGCGGCGCTGGAACGGCTGAAGAAACTGGGCGTCGTCTATCCCGCCTTCATGAGCCGCAGCCAGGTGCGCGACCATATCGCCGAACTGGAGACGGCGAAAAGGCATTGGCCGCGCGACCCCGACGGCGCGCCGCTCTATCCCGGCGTCGAACGCGACATGTCGCGGCGCGAGCGCAACCGGCGCATCGCCGCCGGCGACAGGCATTCGTGGCGGCTGAATGTCGACGCGGCGCTGGCGCTGGGCCCGAACGTCCTGTCGTGGACGGAACTCGGCGCCGGCCCGACCGGCGAGACCGGCAGGATCGCCGCCAGGCCGCAACTGTGGGGCGACGTGGTCCTGTCGCGCTCCGACGCGCCCGCCAGCTACCATCTGGCGGTGACGGTCGACGACGCCAGCCAGAGCGTCACCGATATCGTGCGCGGCCAGGACCTGTTCCACGCCACTTCGGTGCACCGGCTGCTGCAAGCGCTGCTCGGCCTGCCGGAGCCGGTCTACCGCCACCACTCGCTGGTGCTCGGCGCCGACGGGCGTAAACTGTCGAAAAGCGAACGCCATTCGGGCCTGCGCGAACTGCGCGAGGAAGGCGTCTCACCGCAGGAAGTGCGTGAGCGGGCGATGGCCGGACTGTAGGGCGGCGGCTGGCACAGTCGATTCGTTTTGCATTGCGGCCGGCATGCGCCTAGACCGCTGCGCCGACGTTAACCGGACGACGAAAATGCCTGCCGCAACGCGTTTCATGCCCGCCCTGTTCGTGCTGCTGTGGGCCACCGGCTTCATCGGCGCGCGCTACGCCATGCCGTGGTCGGAGCCCTTCGGCTTTCTGGCGGTGCGCTTCGCGCTCGCCGCGCTGCTGCTGGCCGCGATCGTCACCGCGCTTGGCCAGACATGGCCGACCCGCAGGCAGGCGACCCACGCCGTCATCGCCGGCGTGCTGACCCATGGCGTCTATCTGGGCGGCGTGTTCTGGTCGATCCACCGCGGCCTGCCCGCCGGGATCTCGGCGCTGATCGCCGGATTGCAGCCGCTGGTCACCGTGCTGCTGGCCGCCTGGCTGCTGGGCGAGCGCGTCTCGCGGCGACTGATGGCCGGCTTGGCGGTCGGGCTGGTCGGGGTGGTGCTGGTGCTGTGGCCAAAGCTCGGCGTCACCGGCGCCGGCGTCAACGCGGCGACGCTTGTGGCCAGCCTGATCGCGCTGCTCGGCATCTGCGCCGGGACCGTGTGGCAAAAGCGCCATCCCGGCGGCGACAGCCTGGTCGCCGCCGCCATGTGGCAATATGTCGGCGCATCCGCCGTTATGACGATCGCGTCGCTGCTGACCGAAACCGGCGAGTTCACCCTCAACGGCGAGCTGATCTTCGCGCTGGTCTGGCTGACGCTGGTGCTGTCGATTGGCGCGATCTTCCTGCTGATGGTGATGATCCGGCAGGGCGAGATGTCTCGCGTCGCCTCTCTGTTCTACCTCGTGCCGGCGGTCACCGCGGTCATTGCCTGGCTGTTGTTCGACGAGCGCCTGACGGCGGTGCAACTGGTCGGTATGGCCGTCGCGACCTTTGGCGTGGCGCTGGCGACGGTTCAGCCGGCGATGCGCGCCCGCGCCTCGGAATAACGCTTGATCGAGGCGTTCAACTCGCCGCCGAGGACGAAGATCACCGAGATGATGTAGAGAAAGATCACCGCGATCATCACCGAGGCGAGGCCGGCATAGGTCGAGACATAGGTCGAGAACTGCTTCAGATATTCGGCGAAGATCGCCGAGCCGGCGATCCAGGCGACGAGGGTGAACAGGATGCCCGGCAACAGATCGACGACCCTGCGGTGACCGGCGGGCAGCCAGATATGCACGGCAAACAGGCCGAGCACGATGACGCCCGAGGCGATGACGTAGCGCCACAGCGTGATCGTGCCCATGTAGGGGCCGATCCATTCCAGCCGCCGCTCGGCGATGTCGGCGAGCAGCGGCGCGAGCACCAGCAGGAGCGAGATCGCCAGAAAGCCGAACGTCGCGATCACCACGAAGGCGAGGCTTTGCAGCCGCCGGTAGATGAAAGACCGCGTCTCCGTTACCCGATAGGCGCGGTTGAGCGAGGTACGCAACGCCTCGATGCCGTTGGAGGCGAAAATGCCGGCGGCGACCACCGACACGGTGAGGAAATCGCCGCGCGGCACGGTCAGCACGTTGAGCACTTCCCTGGCGATCGGCTCTGCGATTTCCCGCGGCCAGGTGTCGAATACCAGATGCACTGCCGTGTCGGCGAAGGCGTCTGCGCCCAGAAAGCTCGCCAGCGTGGTGGCGAAGATCAGGAACGGAAACAGCGCCATCAGCGCCGAGATCGCCAGATGCGACGACATCGACCAGCCATCGTCGCTATCGAAATGGCCCAGGGCGTCGGACAGGACCCGCTTGATCGCGACGATATTCCGCACAATTGCTCCGATTGTCTCTGTGACGCGAATATGGGAAAGGTTCGACGCAAAAGGCAAGAACCGAACGCGGGTCGCCGGATTTGCGGCCGGAGAAATTCTGATGGCACAGGTTTTCAACATACTCGCCATCGTCGCGATGGTCGCCGTCGTCGTCGTGCTGCTGCGCGGCCTGTCGAACATGATGAAGGGCGGCGACGCCAACACCTCCAACAAGCTGATGCAGGCCCGCGTCCTGCTCCAGTTCGTGGCGCTGGTGCTGATCCTGCTCACCGTCTATTTCACCCGCGGCTGACGACCGATGGTCAAGCTCAACAAGATCTACACCCGCAAGGGCGACGACGGCACGACGGGGCTGGCGGCGGGGCCGAGGCGGATGAAGTTCGACCTGCGCGTCGACGCCTACGGCACCGTCGACGAGGCCAACTCGACCATAGGGCTGGCGCGGCAGCACACCGCCGCCCATGCCGATATCGACGCGATGCTGTTCCGGATGCAAAATGACCTCTTCGACCTCGGCGCCGACCTGGCGACGCCCGAGATCGGCAAGCCGCTACCTTATGAGCCGCTGCGCATCGTCGCCTCGCAGGTGGCCCGCGTCGAACGCGACATCGACGCGCTGAACAAGAACCTTGCGCCGCTCAAATCCTTTGTCCTGCCGGGCGGAACCGCGGCCTCGGCCTTCCTGCATCTGGCCCGCACCGTGCTGCGCCGCGCCGAGCGGCTGACGGTGGAACTGGCGGCAAGGCCGGACGAACAGGTCAACCCAGAAACGATCAAATATCTGAACCGGGCCTCCGACCTGCTGTTTGTCGCCGCCCGCGCCGTCAATGACAATGGCGCGGCCGACGTGTTATGGGTGCCCGGCCAACACAGGTGAGCCGGGGACCTCGCTGTCATGTTCATTCCGTTACACGACGCCAACGATCTCAAGCACATCAAGAAACAATACGTGACGATCACGCTGATCGTGATCAATGTCGCGGTGTGGCTGTTCATGGCGGGAGCCGGCGATCAGACCGCCCAGCTGGCGGCGATCGGCCTCGGCTATATTCCTTCCACCGTTTTCGGCTTCGTCGAGCGCGGGCCCGAGCAGAGCTTCGTTCCCGACTACCTGACCTATGTCACCTACGCCTTCCTGCATGGCGACTTCATGCACCTGGCCGGCAACATGCTGTTCCTGTGGGTGTTCGGCGACAATGTCGAGGACGCGTTCGGCCATGTCCGTTTCCTGATCTTCTATCTGCTGTGCGCGGTCGCCGGCGCCACCTTGCACGGCTTCGTCGACCCGTCGTCGCAGGCGCCGCTGATCGGCGCGTCGGGCGCCATCGCCGGCGTGGTGGCCGCCTATCTGATGCTTCATCCCAGGGTGAAGGTCTGGGTGCTGGTGCTGATGCGCCTGCCTCTGCGGATCCCGGCCTGGATTCCGATCGCGCTGTGGATCCTGCTGCAGTTCGTGATGTTCCTCGCCGGCGGCGAGAACCAGATATCCTGGGCCGCCCATGTCGGCGGCATCGTCGCGGGCGCGGTGCTGACGCCGATCATGCGCCGCCGCGGCGTGCCGCTGTTCGACAGCGAGATCGTCATGCCCAAGGCGGCGAAGGTCGCCCTGCCGCGCGTCGGCACGACCATCGGCGCGCCTCAGCCGGCGACGCCAGGCCCGGCGTGGGGACGCCAGCCGCGCGAGTGAGACGCCGGCGCGAAAGCCCGCAATGCCGCGCGCCAAAACGCCCGGCGTCGGGTTGGCTGGTTCTGGTTCTTCAAAGAACGCCTCCTTGTCGGAAGTCGGGAGAACCCGACGCGTGCCTGGGCTTTCCTGAATTGTCATAAGTTTGGCGCAGACATGCGCCCGGCCGGCGTATGACCTCCGATGTTTCCCGGCCGAACGACATTTCTTGTCCCACGGCTCCCGGCGCCCGCCAGCCGAGGCTGGAAGCTCGCGGAACCGACCCGCTCCCCTCCAGCGCCACATCTGCCTGGACGTCCGGTGTGCGCACCCGATCCCGAAGCGGACTGCGAGGAGAAGGGTCAAGCAGGTTGAAAGGTGTCGGACAGAAACGGCGGTAAATTTTTTCGGGCGGTCGGTCAAGCGATTGAAAAGCCGAGCTTCATTCTGGCCCGACCCCCCTCTGTCCGGCAGGACAGAGGGGGGTCGGTGGAGAAGCTGACGCGGCCCCGCAATGGCGGCAGGAAGGGCTCGCCCGCCTCAGTCCAGCGTGCGCCTGAACCGCAGCAGCGCAAACAGCGCGTAGAGGCCGATAAAGCCGACCAGCACCGACAATTCCCACGAGATCGCGGCGAGGTCGGCGCCCTTGAGCATCACCCCGCGCACGATGCGCAGGAAGTGGGTCAGCGGGAACATCTCGCCCAGCACCCGCGCCCAGTGAGGCATGCCGAAGAACGGGAACATGAAGCCCGACAAAAGCAGCGACGGCAGGAAGAAGAAGAAGGTCAGTTGCAGCGCCTGCATCTGGGTGCGCGCCATGGTGGAGAAGGTGTAGCCGAGCAGCACCAGCGACATCACGAACACCAGCACGGCTGTCAGCAGCAGCGTGATCGAGCCGGTGAACGGCACGCCGAAAATCAGCCGCGCCGCGCTCAGCACCACCAGCACCTGCACCGCGCCGACGGCGAGATAGGGCAGCACCTTGCCCAGCATGATCTCGGGCGGCGAGGCCGGCATGGCCAGCAGGTTTTCCATCGTGCCGCGCTCGATCTCGCGCGTCAGCGCCACCGCCGTCATCATCACCATGGTCATCTGCAGGATGACGCCGAGCAGACCGGGCACGATGTTGTATTGCGACACGCCCTCTGGATTGTAGCGGCGATGGACGACGACGTCGATCGACGGACGGCCGGCGCTGGCCGGGGTCTTCGCCTCGCGCAGCAAGGCCTGCTGGGCGACGGTCGCCAGCGTCGAGATCGCGCCGCTGGCCGCGGCCGGATCGGTGGCGTCGGCCTCGACCAGGATCTGCGGCGCGTCGCCCCGGTCGAGCCGGCGGCCGAGATCCGACGGCAGCGTGACGATGAATGTCGCCTCGCCCGCCGCCATCATCGCGTCAGCCCCGGCGGCGGTCGCATCGGTGGCGACGAAGCGGTAGTAGCCGGTGAGCTCGAGCGCGGTGACGACCGCGCGGGCGTAGCGGTCGTTGGCCGGCGACACCAGCGCTGCCGGCAACCCCTTCGGATCCATGTTGATGGCGAAGCCGAACAGCATCAGCTGCACCAGCGGCACCACCAGCATCATCGCGAAGGTGACGCGGTCGCGCCGCATCTGGATGAATTCCTTGGCCAGCAAGGCGCCAAGGCGGGAGAAGGAGAATACCTGGTTGCTCATGCCATATTGTCCTTCGAGCCCGACATGAACTGGATGAAGACGTCTTCGAGGCTGGTTTCGCCGGGATGGACGCTGATGCCAGGCCGCCTGCCGATCTCGGCGACGCTTTGGGCGAGCGCCGCCTTGTCGTGGCCCACCACATGCAGCGTCGAGCCGAATGGCGCAACCTGCTCGACGCCGGGCATGGCGCGAAGCAGCGCCGCCACCGGTTCGAGTTTCGGTCCCTCCACCACAAAGGTCGCCAGCCCCGCGTCGCGCACCACTTCGGCGACGGTTCCGGTCGCCAGCATCTTGCCATAGGCGATGTAGCTGATGCGGTGGCAGCGCTCGGCCTCGTCCATGTAGTGCGTCGACACCAGCACGGTGAGCCCGCCGGCGGCCAGCCGGTGGATCTCGTCCCAAAACTCGCGCCTGGCCTTGGGGTCGACGCCGGCGGTCGGTTCGTCGAGCAGCAGCAGCTTCGGCCGGTGCATGATGCAGGCGGCGAGCGCCAGCCGCTGCTTCCAGCCGCCCGACAGCGTGCCGGCGAGCTGGTTGCGCCGCGACGTCAGTCCAAGGTCCTCGAGCGTGTCGGCGACGAAATCCCTGACCGGTTTCAGTTCGTAGAGACGCGCCACGAATTCGAGGTTTTCGCCGATCGTCAGGTCTTCGTAGAAGGAGAATCTCTGCGTCATGTAGCCGACCTGACGCTTGATCTTCAGCGCCTCGGTGCGCAGGTCGTAACCGAGCACCGTGCCGCCGCCCTCGTCGGGCGTCAGCAGGCCGCACATCATCCGGATGGTCGTCGTCTTGCCAGAACCGTTGGGACCGAGGAAGCCGACGATCTCGCCTTCCTCGACGCGCATCGAGACATGGTCGACGACGGTCTTGTCGCCGAACCGCTTCACCAGATCGTGGACATCGATGACGCTCACTTTGCGCCATCCAGCCGGACGTCGACGATCTGGCCCGGTTGCAGCCTCTCGGCGCCGGCGTCCGGCCGTGCCTCGACGAGGTAGACCAGCTTCTGGCGGTTTTCGAGCGAATAGATCACCGGTGGAGTGAATTCGGGATCGGGCGACACGTAGGAAACAGTCGCGGTCAGTCCCGGCGGGCAGTCGTCGCAACTGACGGCGAGTTTCACGCCCGGCCGCACCGACGAAAATTGCGGCTCCCCGACATAGAGCCTCAGCTTCACCGCGCCGTCGGGCAGCAGCGAGATCACCGGCGCTGACGGGCCGCCGATCTCCCCGGCCTCGCGCAGCACGTCGGCGACGCGACCGGCCGAGGCGGCGGTCAGGCTGCGCTGGCCGAGCCGCCAGTTGGCCTGTTCGAGCCCCGCCCGCGCCTGGTCGAGCGCGTTTTCGGCCGCCTTGATCGCCTCGGGTCTCGCCGGCAGCCGACCGACGTCGAGATTGGCCTCGGCCTGGCCGATCTGGGCTTGCGCCATTTCAAGCGCGGTGCTGGCCCTGTCGAAATCCGCCTGGGTGGCGATGCCGCGTTTAAGCAGGTCGGCTGTGCGGTTGGCGACCCGCTTCGCCTCGCTGCCATTGGCCGTGGCCGAGGCAAGCGCCGCCTCGAGCACCGCGATCTCCTCCGGCCTCTTGCCGACCTTGAGGTCGGCAAGCTGGGCGCTGGCCTGGCCGACGGCGGCTGTCGCTTGCGCCACCGCGATCTCGGCGTCGGCGCGGGTCAGCGCCGCCAGCGGCGCGCCCTTCTCGACCCGCTCGCCGCGCCTGACCGAAACCGAACCGATCTCGGCGGTCTCGATCGGCGCGACCAGCACATAGTCGCCCTCAACATAGCCGACGCCGAGCGTCTGGTCGCTCTGGCAGGTCGGGAACAGGCCCGCGACGACGGGAATTGCGCACCACCAGCTCATGGTTTTCCTTTCCGGCGCGGGGCCAGAACTGCAAGAAGATTGGACTTGACGGTTTCGGCCACATGCGACGCCTGCATCGGGCCGATCGCCGGCCAGCCCATGCGGCGGCGCACCGCTTCCGCGCCGATGCGAAAATAGACGATCTGCCCGATCAAGGCGAAGATGTGCAGCCTGGTCGCCTCGCTGTCGGCGTCGTCGCCGGTGGCGGCCGCCCACGCCTTGCACAGGCGCAGATGCACCGGTTCGAACACGCCCGAATAGATCGTCTCGAAGGCCGCCGTCGGACGATCCATCTCGCGCAGCACGAATGCGACGAACAGCCGCGCGTCGGGGGTGGAGAGCACGAAGCCGCAGATGCGGTCGACTGCGGCGGCCAGCGTCGCCCGGGCTTGGTCGGGATCGAGCCGGGCGGGGTCGGGCGCGGCGGCAAGAACAGGCGCGGCAAACAACTGCGCCCTGTCGACGATATATTGCGCGCAGGCCGAATAGAGCCCTTCCTTGCCGCCGAAATGATAGGCGATGGAGCCGATATTGGCGTTTGCGTCATTGGCGATGTCGCGCGTCGATGCGCCCTCGAAGCCGGCACGGCCGAACCGCGCCAGCGCCGCCTCGATCAGCGCCAGCCGCGTCTGCTCGCCCGCCGAACCGCCTGTTTCAGCGCGCGCCTGCCGTCGCGATGTCGGTTGGATTCTTGCCATGCGAGAATTTAATCATTCGATTGATTAAATGTCAACATCTCTGCAAGAACCGGCAAAAAATCGATGTTGCGAGCGGTTCTGCGGCAGCGCGCGTCGCATTTCGACGCAAATGGCGCGGCTTTTGGTCGTGGCAAAATCTGCTTGTTGACGCGGCTTTGCCCGCCGAATATGGCATCAGGCGCGGTTCCCGGAAACGATCCGGAAGCGTCGAATTCCGGCCGGATTGTCCGCATCGGGCGTGACGGCCTCTCCCGTTCTCCCGGCGGGATGCCCCTGAAGAGAGGAAGTTTCGGCATGAAAGTACTTGTTCCGGTCAAGCGCGTTGTCGACGCGAACGTGAAGATCAGAGTCAAGGGCGACGGGTCCGGCGTCGAGCTGGCCAACGTCAAGATGGCGATGAATCCGTTCGACGAGATTAGCGTCGAAGAGGCGATCCGCCTGAAGGAGGCCGGCAAGGTCGAGGAAATCGTCGTCGTGTCGATCGGTCCCGCCCAGGCGCAGGAGACCATCCGCACCGCGCTGGCGATGGGCGCCGACCGCGGCATCCTGGTCAAGGTCGATGACACGGTCGAGCCGCTGGCGGTGGCAAAAATCCTCAAGGGCGTCGTTGACGCCGAGAAGCCGGGCCTGGTGATCCTGGGCAAGCAGGCGATCGACGACGANNGGCCAGATGCTCGCCGCCCTGCTCGGCTGGGGCCAGGCGACCTTCGCCTCCAAGATCGAACTCGGTTCGGGGTCGGCCAAGGTGACGCGCGAGGTCGACGGCGGCCTGCAGACGATCGACGTCAAGCTGCCGGCCATCGTCACCACCGACCTGCGCCTCAACCAGCCGCGCTACGCCTCGCTGCCCAACATCATGAAGGCCAAGAAGAAGCCGCTCGACGAAAAGTCGGCCGCCGACTACGGCGTCGACCCCAAGCCGCGCCTGAAAGTGCTCAAGACCGAGGAGCCGGGCGGCCGCAAGGCCGGCGTCAAGCTCAAGACCGTCGCCGAACTGGTCGACAAGCTCAAGAACGAAGCCGGCGTATTGTAAGGCAAGGATAGGGAGATCAGACATGGCAATTCTACTCGTCGCTGAACACGACAATTCATCCCTCTCCGACCAGACCGCCAAGGCGCTGTCGGCGGCTCTCAAGATCGGCTCTGACGTCGACGTGCTGGTCGCCGGCAAGGGCGCAAAAGCCGCCGCCGACGCGGCCGCCAAGCTCAAGGGCGTGCGGACGGTGCTGCTGGTCGAGGCCGACGAACTGGCCGAACGCCTCGCCGAGCCGACGGCCGCGCTGATCGTCTCGCTCGCCGGCGGTTACGACACTATCATTGCGGCGGCCACCTCCGTGGGCAAGAACGTGCTGCCGCGCGTCGCCGCCCTGCTCGACGTGATGCAGATTTCGGAAATCACCGATGTCGTCGCGCCCGATACCTTCAAGCGGCCGATCTATGCCGGCAACGCCATCCAGACGGTGCAGTCGAGCGATCCCAAGCGCGTCATCACCGTGCGCACCGCCTCGTTCCAGGCGGCGCCCGGCGGCGGTTCGGCCAAGGTCGAGACGGCCAAGGCGGCGGCCAACCCCGGCCTGTCGACCTTTGTCGAGAACAGGCTGTCGGAATCCGACCGTCCTGAACTGACCTCGGCCAAGATCATCCTGTCGGGTGGCCGGGCGCTGGGCTCGGCGGAAAAGTTCCAGGAAGTCATCCTGCCGCTGGCCGACAAGCTCGGCGCGGCGGTTGGCGCATCGCGCGCCGCCGTGGATGCCGGTTACGCCCCCAACGACTGGCAGGTCGNNTCGCCATCAACAAGGACGAGGAGGCCCCGATCTTCCAGGTCGCCGACTACGGCATCGTCGGCGATCTGTTCGTCATCCTGCCGGAACTGCAAAAGGCGCTGTGACCGCCGGTCGCAATTGTCGACATCTCCCAAGAGCGGGGTAGACGAAGTCTCCCCGCTCTTTTATTTTGCGCCGCAACAAAGATGAATTGCCACCGGGGAGGCAAGCGGCGATGACTGGAAAGATCCAAACGGTCGGGATCATCGGCGCGGGCCAGATGGGCGGCGGCATCGCCCATGTCGCGGCGAACGCCGGCTATGACGTGCTGCTCTACGACCTGTCGCCGGATCGCATCGAGAAGGGCATCGCCACCATCAGCGGCAACATGGCGCGCCAGGTTGCCTCGGGCAAGATGGCCGAACAGGCGCGCGCCGCCGCGATCGCCCGCATCCGCCCCGCCGAAACGCTGAAGGAACTCGGCGGCGTCGACCTGGCGATCGAGGCTGCGACCGAGGACGAGACGGTCAAGCGCAAGATTTTCCAGCAATTGTGCCCGGTGCTCAACCCCGAGGCGCTGCTCGCCACCAATACCTCGTCGATCTCGATCACCCGCCTCGCCTCAACCACCGACCGCCCCGAACGCTTCATCGGCATTCATTTCATGAACCCGGTGCCGGTGATGAAGCTGGTCGAACTGGTGCGCGGCATCGCCACCGCCGACCAGACTTTTGAACATTCCAAGGCGTTCGTCACCAGCCTCGACAAGACTGTGACCGTGGCCGAGGATTTCCCCGCCTTCATCGTCAACCGCATCCTGCTGCCGATGATCAACGAGGCGATCTACGTGCTCTATGAGGGCGTCGGCACCGTCGAGGGCATCGACACGGCGATGAAACTCGGCGCCAACCACCCGATGGGACCGCTGCAACTGGCCGATTTCATCGGCCTCGACACCTGCCTGTCGATCATGCAGGTGCTGCATGACGGACTGTCGGACTCAAAGTACCGCCCCTGCCCGCTGCTGGTGAAATATGTCGAGGCCGGATGGCTCGGCCGCAAGGCCGGCCGCGGCTTTTACGACTATCGCGGCGAACATCCGGTGCCGACGCGTTAGTTTCCGCCAGCGGGCGACGCCCGAACGTTCTTTAGAAATTATCCTTGCGCTTGCGGATCTCGGCGAACACTTCCGCGTCGGTGGCGCGTTCCATGCCCAGATGCCGGCGGATCGAGGCGTCGTGGCAGCGCATATAGGGATTGGTCGCCATCTCCTCGAGGATCGTCGTCGGCAGTGTCGGCAGGTCCTCGGCGCGCAACTGGTCGACCCTTGCGGCGCGCTCGCGCAGCGCCGGATTCTCCGGATCGACAGTCAGCGCAAAGCGCGCGTTCGACTGGGTGTATTCGTGGCCGCAATAGACCACCGTGTCGAGCGGCAGCTTCATCAGCTTCTGGAACGAGGCGTACATCTCGGCCGGCCCGCGCTCGAACAGCCGCCCGCAGCCCATCGCAAACAGCGTGTCGGCGGCAAACAGAAGTTTTGCGTCGGGAATGTGGTAGCAGACATGGCCGGCGGTGTGGCCGGGCGTCTCGATCACGCGGATCGTATGGCCGGCGAACTCGAACACGTCGCCGTCGCCGACCCTCCTGTCGATACCGGGGATCTTTGCGGCTTCCTTGACCGGGCCGACGATCGTCAGCTTGAACCGGTCCTTGAGCGCCAGATTGGCCTCGACATGGTCGGCGTGATGATGGGTGGTGAAAATGTGCGTCGGCGTCCAGCCGGTGCGCTCGACCGCCGCCAGGATCGGCCCTTCCTCCGGCGCGTCGACGATCGCGGTCTGGCCGGTCGCCGGATCGTGCAGCAGCACTCCGAAATTGTCGCTGCGGCACATGAACTGCTCGACCATCAACGGCATGACGCGTCTCCCTTTTTCCTTCTTCTGCAAATAGTGCCGCAGGCAGTTCCTGTCACCCGGCCTTGTCGGCTTTCCTTGAAACCGGCCGGACGCGCAGCTACCTTCCCCGCCGATGCACGTCGATATCGTTGAGCTGCGCGCCTTTTATTCGACCCTGCTCGGGCGCCTGGCCGAGCGGTCGATCGCCGACGCGCTCGAGCCGGTGTGGGCGGCGGTGCCCAACGAGCGGCTGGTCGGCCTCGGCTATGTGCTGCCCTGGCTCGACCGGCGCGTCGAAAACGCCGAGCGGGCATTCGCTTTCATGCCGGCCACCCAGGGCGCGGTGCGCTGGCCGGCCGACGGCAAGAGCGCCACCGCGCTGGTCTTCGACGAGGAACTGCCGCTGGCGGATTCCTCCGTCGACCGGATCCTGATGGTGCATGCGCTCGAACATTCCGAAAACCCGCAGGAAACGCTGCAGGAAATGTGGCGGGTGCTTGCGCCCAACGGCCGCCTGGTGGTGGTCGTGCCGAACCGGCGCGGCATGTGGTCGAGGTTCGAGCATACGCCGTTCGGCACCGGCCGGCCGTTTTCGCGCGGCCAGTTGAACACCCTGCTGCGCGCCGCCAATTTTACCCCGGGGCCGGCGTCGGAGGCGCTGTTCTTCCCCCCCTCAAAGCGGCGATGGGTGCTGAAATTCTACAGGCTCGCCGAAAAGCTTGGCCGCCGCTTCTGGCCGATCTTTGCCGGCGCGATCATCGTCGAGGCGCAAAAACGGCTCTACCAGGGCATTCCGGTCGCCAAGCGCACTTCGCGCCGCGTCTTCATGCCGGTGCTGTCGCCGCAGGGCGTGACGCGCGACGCGGTCCCGGTCACAGCATCGCGGCGATCGCCACGCCGGCAAGGATAACCGCGAAAGCGGCGACCAGCCGTTTGCGCCAGGCGGCGCCTGCCGCCTGGTCCGCGGAACCGGACGACGACGCCGGGTCCCACCATTTCAGCGACCATTTGCCCGCCTCACCGCGCCCGTCGCGCTGTTCGCGTTCGGTCCATTCAACGCGTCCGCGCGAAACCGCGCCGCCGGCGGCGGCCAGCCCTTGCGCCGGGGCATTGGCGTGCTGCGGCGTCTCGGCCCTGACCACGGCCGGCGTCGCGTCGCCACGGGCAG
>DDFA01000128.1 GCA_002336975.1 Phyllobacteriaceae bacterium UBA1940 | reverse complement strand
CGACGAGGCGCGCGCGACCCTGCGCCGGGTTATTGTCGAGGGCCGCCGCCGGGCGGAGGCGATGCTGATCGAGGACGGCGGCGGCACGGCCTGCGCCGAGCGGCTGTCGCATCTCATGGACGAGGTCATCCGCCGGCTCTACGAATTTGCGGTCCACCACGTCTACCGGGCGCAAAATCCTTCGACCGCCGAACACATGGCCGTGGTCGCGGTTGGCGGCTACGGCCGCGGCACGCTGGCGCCGGGATCCGACATCGACCTTCTGTTCGTGCTGCCTTACAAGCAGACCCCGTGGGGCGAACAGGTCGTCGAATACATGCTCTACATGCTGTGGGACCTGGGCCTGAAGGTCGGCCACGCCACCCGCACCATCGACGATTGCGTGCGGCTGTCGC
The DNA here is from genome assembly GCA_002336975.1 of Phyllobacteriaceae bacterium UBA1940. Taxonomy (GTDB): domain Bacteria; phylum Pseudomonadota; class Alphaproteobacteria; order Rhizobiales; family Rhizobiaceae; genus Mesorhizobium_A. The sequence continues at coordinate 14,771 of DDFA01000128.1, read as the reverse complement.
ATGGCGACATGACAATCCGCACCTCGATCCTCGAGGCCCGCTATCTGTGGGGCGACCGAAAGCTTTATGACGAACTGGTCCGGCGCTTTGACCTCGAAGTGGTCAAGTCGACCGGCCCGGAATTCGTCCAGGCCAAACTGGGCGAGCGGGACGAACGCCACCGCAAGGCCGGCGAAAGCCGCTATCTGGTCGAACCCAACGTCAAGGACGGCAAGGGCGGGCTCAGGGACCTGCATACGCTGTTCTGGATCGGCAAATATTACTATCGGGTGCGCAATAGCGAGGAACTGGTCGACAAGGGCGTCTTTTCCGCCGCCGAATACGGGCAGTTCAGGAAGGCCGAGGACTTTTTGTGGGCGGTGCGCTGCCACATGCATTTCGCTACCGGCAAGGCCGAGGAGCGTCTTCACTTCGATATCCAGCGCGACATCGCCGACCGGCTCGGCTACACCAGCCATCCCGGCCTCTCGGCGGTCGAACGGTTCATGAAGCATTATTTTCTGGTCGCCAAGGACGTTGGCGACCTGACGCGCATCTTCTGCTCAACCCTTGAGGAGGAGCAGGCCAAGCATGTGCCCGGCTTCAACCGGCTGTTCCTCAACTTTTCGCGCCGCCGCAAGAAACTGCCCGGCACGACCGACTTCCTGGTCGACAACAACCGCATCACCGTCGCCGACGACCAGGTGTTCGCGCGCGACCCGGTCAACATGATGCGGCTGTTCTGGCTGGCCGACCGGCACGGGCTGGAATACCATCCGGACGCGTTGAAGCTCTTGACCCGCTCGCTGAAACTGGTCGACCGCAACCTGCGCCGCGACCGCGAGGGCAACCGCCTGTTCATGGAGGTGCTGACGTCGGATCGCAATCCCGAGCTGAACATGCGGCGGATGAACGAAGCCGGGCTGCTCGGCCGGCTGATCCCGGACTTCGGGAAGATCGTCGCGATGATGCAGTTCAACATGTATCACCACTACACCGTCGACGAGCACCTGATCCGCTGTGTCGGCGTGCTGGCGGAAATCGAGCACGGCGACAGCCAGAAGCTGCATCCGCTGGCGCATTCGCTGATGCCGGGCCTGAAAGCCCGGCGCGAACTGCTCTACGCGGCGGTGCTGTTCCACGACATCGCCAAGGGGCGGCCCGAGGATCATTCCGAGGCCGGCGCCAAGATCGCCCGCCGGCTGGCGCCGCATATGGGTTTCAACGCCTCGGAGGCGGAGACGATCGGCTGGCTGGTGGAGAACCACCTGCTGATGTCGATGACGGCGCAGACGCGCGACCTGAACGACCGCAAGACGATCGAGGATTTTGCCGACAAGGTGCAGTCGGTGGAGCGGCTGAAGCTGCTGCTGGTGCTGACGGTGTGCGACATTCGCGGCGTCGGCCCGGGCGTGTGGAACGGCTGGAAGGGGCAGCTCCTGCGCACGCTGTTCTACGAAACCGAGCTTTTGCTGACCGGCGGCTTTTCGGAAGTGGCGCGCGAGACCCGCGTCGCCGCCTCGCGCGAACAGCTCGCCGCCGCCCTGGCCGGCTGGCCCGAGGACGACCGGAACCGCATCGTCAGGCTGCACTATGACAACTACCTGCTGACCGTGCCGCTGGAACAGCAAGTGCGCGACGCGCAGTTCATCCGCGACGCCGGTTCCGACGCCAAGACCCTGTCGACGCGGGTGCGCACGCTCGAATTCGAGGGCGTCACCGAGGTGACGGTGCTGGCGCCCGACCATCCGCGCCTGTTGTCGATCATCACCGGCGCCTGCGCCGCCGCCGGCGCCAATATCGTCGACGCGCAGATCTTCACCACCACCGACGGCCGGGCGCTCGACACCATCCTGATCGGCCGCGAGTTTGACCGCGACGAGGACGAACGGCGCCGCGCCGAGCGGGTTGGCAAGCTGATCGAGGACGCGCTGCTGGGCAAGAGCTGGCTGTCCGACATCATCGAAAAGCGCGCCCGTCCCAAGCGCGGCGCCAAGGCGTTCCAGATCGAACCGCGCGCCGAGGTGCGCAACACGCTGTCCAACCGATTTTCGGTGATCGAGGTGATCGGGCTCGACCGTCCCGGCTTGTTGTCGGAGATCACCGGCGCGATCTCCGACCTGTCGCTCGACATCGCCTCCGCGCACATCACCACCTTCGGCGAGAAGGTCATCGACACGTTCTACGTCACCGACCTGACCGGCCAGAAGATCGCCAATCCGACACGCCAGGCCGCGATCCGCGAACGGCTGATCGCGACGCTGGAAAACGGCGCGCAGGCCCGCGGCAAGGCAAGGGCTGGCGAAGCGGCGGCGGCCAAATGAGGCCGGCGCGCGGTTCGCGGAAGACCGATGTCACGAAAGGCAGCGAGATGAGTCTTGTGGCGAAATTCGCAACCGTCGCCTCTGGCACGCTGATGAGCCGGGTGCTGGGTTTCGCCCGCGAAATGCTGATGGCGGCGGCGCTGGGCACCGGGCCCGTGGCGGATGCCTTTTATGCGGCGTTCCAGTTTCCCAACACCTTCCGCCGGCTGTTCGCCGAGGGCGCGTTCAACGCCGCCTTCGTGCCGCTGTTCGCCAAGGAGATCGAGGCCAATGGCGTCGACGGCGCCAAGCGATTCTCGGAAGAGGTGTTCGGCGTCCTGTTTTCGGTGCTTCTGGCGCTGACGATCGCCATGGAGCTGGCGATGCCGCTGATCGTGCGCTTTATCGTCGCGCCGGGCTTTGCCGAGGACGCCGCCAAATACGACCTGACGGTGACGCTCGCCACGGTCATGTTTCCGTATCTCATCTGCATGTCGCTGGGCGCAATGATGGCCGGCATGCTGAATTCGCTGCGCCGCTACTTCGCCGCGGCGGTGGCGCCGGTGTTCCTCAACATCATCCTTGTCGGTGTGCTGGCCAATGCCTGGTACAATGGACAGGACGGGCTGAAGGTCGGCTACGCGCTGGCCTGGGGCGTACTGGCGGCCGGCGTCGTGCAACTCGCGATCGTGTGGATCGCCGTGCGTCATGCCGGCATTTCTGTCGGTTTCCGGCGGCCGAGGCTGACGCCTAATGTCAAGCGGCTTTTGTGGCTGGCGTTGCCCGCCGCCATCACCGGCGGCATTACCCAGATCAATACACTAATCGGCACGGCCATTGCCTCGAGCCAGGACAGCGCGGTGTCGTCGCTGAACCTTGCCGACCGTGTCTACCAGCTGCCGCTCGGCGTCGTCGGCGTGGCGGTGGCCATTGTGCTACTGCCCGAACTGTCGCGGGCGCTGAAATCGGGCAACAATATCGAGGCGGCCAATCTGCAGAACCGTTCGGTCGAATTCACCCTGTTCCTGACCTTGCCGGCGGCGGCGGCGCTGCTGGTGATGTCCGAGCCGATCGTGCGGGTGCTCTACGAACGCGGCGCCTTCGCGGCGTCCAACAGTACGCCGGTGGTCGCCTCGATCCTCGCCATCTTCGGCCTCGGCCTGCCGGCTTTTGTGCTGATCAAGGCGTTCACGCCAGGCTTCTTCGCCCGCGAGGACACGCGCACACCGATGTATTTCGCGGCGATCTCGGTGGCGGTGAACATCTCGGTCGCGCTGACACTGTTCCCCCGCATGGGCGCGCCGGGCATCGCCGCGGCGTCTGCGACCGCCGGTTGGGTCAATGCGGCGATGCTGCTGGGAACGCTGATCTGGCGCGGCCACTGGAGCCGCGACGCGGGCCTTATGCGCCGTGCGCCGCGCCTCGTTGTCGCCTCGGCGATCATGGCGGTCGCACTGTGGTACGCCATGGGTTTCGCGGGGCAATGGCTCGGGCCCGCTTCGCCCATCTACACCCAGGCGGCGGCGCTGGCGGTGCTGATGGCCGGCGCAATTGTCGTCTATTTCGGCGTCGCCTTCGCCATCGGCGGCGCCAATATCGGCATGATCCGCAGGAATGTGCGGCGCGGGGCGAAGGCTAAGGAACCACCTCAAGATCAGTGAAGCGGAATTCGTCGGCAGTGGAGAGGATCCGCATGCCGTAGTGCCAGGCGCGGGCGTAGTGAAAGCAGTCCGCCAGGTTGAGCCGCCGTTTGCCTGAGCCGTAGAGGGCCGAGGCATGGATCGCGAGCCGAACTGTTTCGTAGCCATGGGGCAGGTCGACCAACTCAATGCCCCGATACAGCAAGAAGTCGTCGACCAGCTCTTGTGAAATGCTCACGCCGATTCCCAGCTTGTCGCTTTGTCCAAGCGCCACTGCGGCTTCTCATATCGCGATCGCCGAAGTTATCTTCGTGTCGGCTTGCTCAAGTGCAAGCTTGCAACGATCGGAATCTGCTTCGCCGCTGAGAATTGCAACTATCGCTGCGGCATCGACAAACAATCACATATCCCCGGACATGTCGTCGTAGATCGATCGCGGCAACGGCTTCCTCATTTCGTCGGTCAGCACAATTCCGTATTTTGTGTGCAACCGCGTCACAGTCTCGGCAACCGTTTCATTCTGCCGCCGCCGTTCGAGCGCCTCGCGCATTGCGACAATGACGGCTTCAGAGATGCCAATGCCTTCAAGCTCGGCAAGCTGCCGCGTCAACCGGTCGGCTTCCTTGTTGGTGATGTTGATCGTCATTCGCCGATCCTCGATCCTGTCTGTAGAATAGGGCGTCGACACAGGATCATCAACACAGGATCGCCCTTGATCCGGCGCGCCGGTTCCGCCATAAGCCGCGCTGTTTCGCCTGCCCCGAACGGACGTCCGTCCGGGGGCTTGGGCCCTCCACCAGCCACGGAACCTCGCCATGTCGTTCAAGAACCTCGTCTTTTCGGGCGTACAGCCCACCGGCAACCTCCACCTTGGAAACTATCTCGGCGCGCTGAAGAAATTCGTCGCCCTGCAGTCGATGAGCGACTGCATCTATTGCGTCGTCGACCTGCATTCGCTGACCGCCCAGCTCGTCCACGACGACCTGGCCGACCAGACGCGGCAGATCACGGCGGCGTTCCTGGCGTCGGGGATCGATCCGGCGAAGCACGTCGTCTTCAACCAGTCGCGGGTCATGCAGCACGCGGAACTGGCCTGGATCTTCAACTGCGTCGCCCGCATCGGCTGGATGAACCGGATGACGCAGTTCAAGGACAAGGCCGGCAAGGACCGCGAAAACGCCTCGCTTGGCCTGCTCGCCTATCCGAGCCTGATGGCCGCCGACATCCTGCTCTACCGCGCCACCCATGTGCCGGTCGGCGACGACCAGAAGCAGCACCTGGAACTGACCCGCGACATCGCGCAAAAGTTCAACAACGACTTTTCCGCCCGCATTGCGGCGCAGGGGCTCGGCGTCGAGATGAAGGTCGGCGACGAGACTGTCAGCGGCTATTTCCCGATGACCGAACCGGTGATCGAGGGCGAGGCGACTCGTGTCATGAGCCTGCGCGACGGCACCAAGAAAATGTCGAAATCGGACCCGTCAGACCTGTCGCGCATCAATCTGACCGACGACGCCGACGCCATCGCCAAAAAGATCAAGAAGGCCAAGACCGACCCGCAGCCGCTGCCGACGGAAGTCGACGGGCTGAAGGACAGGCCCGACGCCGACAATCTCGTCGGCATCTATGCGGCGCTGTCGGAAACCACCCGGCAGTCGGTTCTGGCCGAATATGGCGGCCAGCAGTTCTCGACCTTCAAGCCGGCGCTGGCCGACCTGGCGGTGACGAAGCTGGCGCCGATCGCCGGCGAAATGCGCCGGCTGATGGCCGATCCCGGCCATATCGACGCCGTGCTGCGCGACGGCGGCGATCGGGCCCGCAAGCTTGCCGAGGCGACGATGAAGGACGTGCGCAACATTATCGGCCTGCTGCAGGACTGATCGTCGCGGCCGCCAAGTCGCCTTGCGGTCGAACCGGCCCGGTGGCAGATTGCCGCCGAACAAGCCCACGCGGTCAGCCGCCGCCAGAAGCGGCGACCGCCCAACCGGATAACCTGAATGGTCTCCAAACGCCTGAGCCGCGAAGCCGGCCATCGCCGGAAGTTTCTTACCATCATCGACGACACGCCCGAATGCGAGCGCGCCGTCGCTTACGCCTCGCGCCGGTCCAAGACCACCGGTGGGGTGCTGATCCTGCTGTTCGTCATCGACGGCGCGGAATTCCAGCATTTCCTCGGGGTCGAGGCGATCATGCGCCAGGAGGCGACCGCAACAGCCCAGTCGGCGCTCAACAAATTCGCCGCGCTGGTGCGCGAGCGCCATGGCATCGAGCCGGAACTGGTGATCCGTGAGGGCACGCCGGCCGGCGAGATCCACAAGCTGATCGAGGAAGACCAGGACATCGCGATCCTGGTGCTCGCCGCCGGCGCCGCCAAGGAAGGCCCCGGTCCGCTGGTGGCGTCGGTCGCCGGCAAGGCGGCGGCGTTCCCGATTCCCGTGACGATTGTTCCTTACAATCTCACCGACGAGGACATAGATAGTCTGGCATGAGCCAGCTTTGCGCTTGCAATGGGCCGGGCTGAGATTATCTTAGAATCATTCCAATCTGACGAATGATCCGCCAGGAGGCGCGACATGTTTATTCAGACCGAAGCGACCCCGAACCCCGCGACGCTGAAGTTCCTGCCGGGCGTCGTCGTCCTGGCCGACGGCACCGCCGATTTCCGCGACGCTGCGGCGGCAGGCGAGGAATCGCCGCTGGCGGGCGCGCTGTTCGGAATCCCCGGCGTTTCGGGCGTGTTCTTCGGCTATGACTTCGTCACCGTGTCGAAGCAGGACGATCGCGACTGGCAGCATCTGAAGCCGGCGATCCTCGGTGCGATCATGGAGCATTTCATGGCCGGACGCCCGGTGCTCAACGCCGCCTCGAACGCGGCCGACCGCGGCGCGTCCGACGGCGAGGAGTTTTACGACAAGGCTGACGAGGACATCGTCGTGACGATCAAGGAACTGCTCGACACCAGGGTCCGCCCGGCGGTGGCGCAGGACGGCGGGGACATCACCTTCCGCGGTTACGAAAACGGCACCGTGTTCCTGAACATGAAGGGGGCTTGCGCCGGTTGCCCGTCGTCGACGGCGACGCTCAAGCACGGCATTCAGAACCTGCTGCGCCACTTCGTGCCGGAAGTGCAGCATGTCGAGCAGGTGACGGTCTGACCGGCTGGGCGTCCGGCGCCAGCGCCGGTCCCGATCTCGATGAATTTCGACGCGGAGGGCGGAAACGCCCTCCGCGTTCTGTTTTGAGGCTACGCCAGGTCGGCCATCAGGCCGGCGGCGACGGTCAGTCGCGACACGGTGATGTCGCCGCCTTCGGTCAGCGCCTGCAGCCGTTCGCGCAGATTGCCCATGCGCGGGCCGCCGGCCGCGATCCATGCGGCCACCGGATCGGCGGTCTTGCCGTGATCTTTCAGCGCGGCGACGGCGATGGCGCGGCGGGCGGCGTCGATCATGTCTTCGGCGCGCGACAGCGCCATCGCGTCATAATAATCCGACGGTGACAGCGCCCGGGCAGCCTCCTCGATGCGGCTGATGCGCAAGGCGTCGGTGACGGCGAAATAGGCCTTTGCCGCCTCGACGATGCCGGCCCTGGCGAGATGGGCGACCAGCGCCACGTCGGGCACCAGTTCAGCCAGTTCGATCAGCGCCAGCCGGTCGGCCAGCGCCGCCGGAACCTTGGCGGCGACCAGCATGTCGCGCCGCGCCGCAAAGCGGTCGCGCATGTCGGGTGGGGCGAGGTCGGTCAATCGTGACGTCAGCGCCTTGCGGGCGTCGCGCAGCGCCTCGACCTGTTTGCCGATCTGCTCGACTTCGAGGCCGTTCTTGAGGTCCCAGGCGGTGGCGACATAGATCAGCCGGCATGCCTGCGCGTAGAGGTCGAGCTGCAACTGGCCGTCGATCCGGTTGTCCAGCGCGTCGATGCCGGCGAACAGTTCGGGCAGTTCGAAGCCGTCGCGCACCACCGCGAAGGCCCGCACCACCTCGCGAGTCGTGCGGCCTGTGCTTTCCTGCAGCTTGGTCACGAATGACGGTCCGCCACGGTTGAGCAGATCGTTGGAGACGACGCGGGCGATGATCTCGCGGCGCAGCCGGTGGCCGCCGATGTCCTGGCGGTATTTCTTCTCCATCCGGTCGGGGAAATAGCCCAGCAGGTCGCGCTCGAAATAGGGGTCGTCGGCGACGTCCGTGGCGACGATGTCGGAGAACAGGACGATCTTGGCATAGGCCAGCAGCACGCCGATCTCGGGCCGAGTCAACGGCTCGCCGCGCGCCATGCGCTCGGCGATGCGGGCATTGTTCGGCAACGTCTCCACCGCGCGGTCGAGCAGCCCGCGTTCCTCGAGAATGGTCATGAACCGCGCCTGATGGGCAAGCTCGGCCATGCCGCGATTGCGCACCAGCGAGATCGCCAGCGTCTGCTCGTAATTGTTGTCGAGCACCAGGCCGGCGACTTCCTCGGTCATCTCCGCCAGCAGCTTGTCGCGGGCCGGCCGCGTCAGCCGCTCGTCGCGCATGGCGCTCGCCAGGGCGATCTTGATGTTGACCTCGACGTCGGACGAGTTGACGCCGCCGGAATTGTCGATGGCGTCGGAATTGCAGGCGCCGCCGGCGAGGCTGTATTCGATGCGGCCGCGCTGGGTGACGCCGAGATTGGCGCCTTCGCCGATCACCTTGGCGCCGACTTCGGGGGCCGTGACGCGGACGGCGTCATTGGCGCGGTCGCCGACGTCGGCGTTGGTCTCGGCAGTGGCTCGCACATAGGTGCCGATGCCGCCGAACCAGAGCAGGTCGACCGGCGCCTTGAGAATGGCGTTCATGATCTCGGTCGGCGACGCCACCGTCTTGCCGAGGCCGATCGCCGCGGCGGCGGCCTCCGACAGGGTGATCGACTTGAGCGCGCGCGAGAAAATGCCGCCGCCCGCCGACAGTTTCGACTTGTCGTAGTCCTGCCAGGACGAACGGGGCAGTGCGAACATCCGCTCGCGCTCGGCGAACGACGCCGCGGCGTCCGGATCGGGATCGATGAAGATGTCGCGATGGTCGAAGGCGGCGATCAGCCTGGTCTGACGCGACAGCAGCATGCCGTTGCCGAACACGTCGCCGGACATGTCGCCGACGCCGACGGTGGTGAACGGCTGGGTCTGGATGTCGCGGTTCATCTCGCGGAAATGGCGTTTGACCGCTTCCCACGCGCCGCGGGCGGTGATGCCCATCTTCTTGTGATCGTAGCCGGCCGAGCCGCCGGAGGCGAAGGCGTCGTCGAGCCAGAAATGATGCGCCTCGCTGATTGCGTTGGCGGTGTCGGAAAAGGTCGCGGTGCCCTTGTCGGCGGCGACGACGAAATAGGGGTCATCGGCGTCGCGGCGCAACACATCGCGCGGCGGCACGACGCCCTGCTGGTCGAGATTGTCGGTGATCGACAGCAGCGAGGAGACGAAGTTGACATAGGCGCTGGTGCCGGCGGCAAACACCGCGTCGCGGCTGCCGCCGATCGGCAGCAGTTTCGGATAAAAGCCGCCCTTGGCGCCGACCGGCACGATGACCGCGTTCTTGACCTGCTGCGCCTTCACCAGGCCGAGCACCTCGGTGCGATAGTCCTGGGCCCGGTCCGACCAGCGCAGGCCGCCGCGCGCCACCGGGCCGAAGCGCAGGTGAACGCCCTCTACCTCGGTGCCGTAGACAAAGATCTCGCGCCACGGACGAGGCTCGGGCAGCCCGTCGACGCGCCGCGATTCCAGCTTGATCGCCAGCGAGACATTGTCCGCCGTCCCGGCGAAATGATTGGTGCGCACCGAGGCGTCGATCAGGTTGAGGTAGCGGCGGATGATGGTGTCGTCGTCGAGCGAGGGCACGTCCTGCAGCGCGTCGCGGATCGCGGATTTCAGGTGCTTGGTCTGGACCTCGGAATCCTTTTGGGCGGACGGGTCGAAGCGCGCGACGAACAGTGCGTGCAGCGCGCGCGCAATCTGCGGATAGCGGTTGAGCACGCCGGCGACGAATTCCTGGTTCTGCGGAATGCCGGCCTGCTGCAGATAACGGCCATAGGCGCGCAGTACCAGGATTTCGCGCGCCGCGAGGCCGGCGGTCTGCACCAGGGCGTTGTAGCCGTCATTGTCGGAGCGGCCGCGCCAGGCCGACAGGAACACGTCTTCCAGGAGTTCGCCGCCGCGGGTCAACTCGATCGGCTGGCCGAAGGCGTTCTCCAGTTCCATGTCATGGACGAAGATCCGGTCGCCGTCGCCGTCCGACAGTTCGAAGGTGCGTTCCGAAATCACCCGGAAGCCCATGTTTTCGAGCAGCGGCACGCGCCGCGACAGCGCCACCGGCTGGCCGAAATGGTAAATCTTCAACGCCGCCTGCCCGGCCGACTGGTCGGCGTGGCGATAATAGTCGATCGCGATCGGATTGTCGGCCGTTACCTGCGAGGCGACGCCGGCGTCGTGCAGGGCCTCGGCCGCGGTGAACGAGCCGCGATAGCTTTGCGGGAACCGTTCGGCGATCTCGGCCAACTGGCGGTCCGCGCCGGTTTCCTCGGCGACTTCCGCGATCGCGTCGTGCCAGTTGCGCACGATGTCGCGCACCGCCGCTTCCAGCACGACAGGGTCGACCTTCGGGGTCTTGCCGACCGAGCGGCCGATGATGAAGTGGACGCGGGCCAGCCCGCCTTCAGGGAAGGACGGGTAATAGGCCGACACGCGGCCTTCATAGACCTGCTTCAGATAGGCGGCGATCCTCTCGCGGGCCTCGGAGTCGTAACGGTCACGCGGCACATAGACGATCACCGACACGAAGCGGTCGAAACGGTCGACGCGCGGCAATACGCGCACGCGCGGCCGTTCGCCCAGCGCCAGGATGGCGGAGGAGAACCTGCGCAGCGTCGGCACGTCGATCTGGAACAGCTCGTCGCGGGGATAGGATTCGATAACGTTGATCAGCGCCTTGCCGGAATGGTCGGCGGGGTCGAAGCCCGACTTGTCGATCACCGCCTGGGCCTTGGAGCGCAGATAGGGGATCGAGGAGACCGAGCGGGTATAGGCCGTGGAGGTGAACATGCCGACGATGCGCAGTTCGCCGTCGAGCTTGCCCTTGGCGTCAAATGTCTTGACGCCGACATAGTCGAGATAGATGCGCCGGTGCACCTTCGACTTGGTGTTGGCCTTGGTGACGATCAGCGGATCGGGCCCATTGAGAAAGGCGCGAATTTCCGGCGTGGTGATGACCGCTTCGGTTCCGGAGCGCAGCACCAGCGTGTTGGGGTCGGCCAGAATGCCGAGGCCGGGCGCGTCGCTGCGCTCAAGCGTGCCGGTCTTCTCATTGCCGGAATAGTGGTAGTCGCGCATGCCGAGGAAGGTGAAATTGTCGTTGCGCAGCCATTCGAGGAACGCCACCGCCTCGTCGACAGCGTCCTTCTTCATCGGCAGGTCGGTGTAGCGGTAGGTGGCGATGGCCTGGTCGAGCCGCGCCCGCATCGGCTTCCAGTCGGCGACGGCGACACGGACGTCCGACAGCACCTTGGCGAGCGCCGCCTGCAGCGCCTCGGCCCGCGCCTCGGTCATCTGCGGGACCTGGACATGGATCATGCTGACCCTGTCGGCGTCGCTCTTGGCCGAGGGGCCGTCGTCGAGGATGGCGGTGACGCCCGACTTGCCATGCGTGACCTGAAGCACCGGGTGAATGACCAGGAAGGGTTCGACGCCCAGTTCGCCGATCTCGCCCATGACCGAGTCGAACAGGAACGGCATGTTGTCGTTGATCACGGTGATCGCCGTCGCCTTGCGGCCCTGGCGCACGACGCCGCTCTCGCGGTCGATGACCACGAGGCTGTCGCCCTTGCGGTGGCGCTTCAGCGCCGAATAGGCGATCTCCGCCGTCTTCCTGATCGCCGGGTCGTCATAGGCTGCGAGGTCTTCGCCGGGCGCGCGGGCAATCAGGTGCTCCAGCAGGGCCTGCGCCGAAGGCGCCTTTTGAAGGTCCCCGCCGGAAGCGGTTCTTTTGCCTGTCGGCATATTGCGTTCTCCCAAGACAGCGCATTACGATTTGCGCCATCGTAGCAGAACACGACGCGCATGCGACGGCCTTGCGCGCCCATCCATAATTTTTGCGATCAAGGAGGATAGATCGATGGCCAAATCAGCCAAGCTCGGCGCCATTGCGCTCGATCTGCCGCAAGCCGAACTGAGCGAGCCGACGAAAGCCTATTTCGCCAAGGCGAAGGAGAAGCTCGGCATGGTCCCCAATGTCTTGCTGGCCTACGCATTCGACGAGAAGAAGCTGCGCGCATTCACCGAGATGTACAACGACCTGATGCTCGGCGAGTCGAAGATCAGCAAGCTCGAACGGGAGATGATCGCGGTCGTCGTCTCCTCGATCAACCATTGCTACTATTGCCTCACCGCCCATGGCGCAGCGGTGCGCCAGTTGTCAGGCGATCCGAAGCTTGGCGAGATGATGGTGATGAACTACCGCGCCGCCGACCTGACGCCAAAGCAGCGCGCCATGCTCGACTTCGCCGTCAAGCTGACCGAGACGCCGGCCAAGGTCGACGATTCGGACCGGGCGGCGCTGCGCAAGGCTGGCTTCGACGACCGCGACATCTGGGACATCGCCTCGACCATCGCCTTCTTCAACATGTCGAACAGGGTGGCGGCGGCTACCGACATGCGGCCCAACGACGAATACCATGCGATGGCGCGGTAGGGAAAATGCCGTCTGTCACGCTGACTGAGCTCTACGGCGACTACGCCGTCGCGCGGCTTGACCGCGGTGAGCCGCTTCCCGCCTGGGCCGATGGCGACGGCTTCGTCTCGATCAGCCGCACCGACGACGAATTGTCGGTGGTCTGCCGGGCCGGGCGGGTTCCGGCATCGGTGCGCCATCAGGCGGGCTGGATCTGCTTCAAGCTGGTCGGCCCGTTCGCCTTCGACGAGACCGGCATCGCGCTCGCCGTCATCCGGCCGCTGTCGGAAGCGGGCGTCGGCATCTTCCTGGTCTCGACCTTCGACACCGACTATCTGCTGATCAAGAGCGAGAACGCAGAGCTGGCCCGAGAACTCCTGACGGCCGCGGGGCACCGGCTGGATTAGGCCGGGCCTACCCCCGCGCGGCGATGGCCGCCGCCGCGCCAGCCATCGTCCCGGCGCTGATGCGGTTGGCGATCTTCACCGCCCGCTCGCTTTTCAGCAGCCGTCGCGCCTGCGCGGCGGCGAAAGCCCAGCCGAGATCGACCGCCATCAGGATCAGGAACATTGTGACGGTCAGCTCCGCCCAGCCGACCACGGTGACCGAGGCGAGGTCGATGATGGTCGGCAGCAGCGCCAGATAGAACATCATGATCTTCGGATTGCCGAGCGTCACCGCCATGCCGGCCATGAACAGTCTTGCGGGATGCTCGTCGGACGGCAACTCGCTCTCGGAAACCTTGGCCGGCGCGCGCCACATCTTCCAGGCGAGGTAGAGCAGATAGGCGACGCCGGCCCATTTCAGCGCCACGAAGGCGTAGTGAAAGGTCTGCGCCACATAAGCGAGGCCGAACACCGCCGCCGACAGCCAGATCGCCTCGCCGATCCACATCGCCGCGAGGAAGGGGAGCACGCCCGCCAGGCCTCGGCTGATGACCCTGGCCACCAGCGCGGCGATCGACGGACCGGGCGAACCGGACGCCACCAGCAGGGCGGCGGCGAAGATGAGAATTGCGGAGAGCGTCATGACACGATGTCTACATCCGGGGCAGGCCGGAGGGAAGGGGGATCACAGGCCCGCCGCCTCGATCGGCCGTGCAAGCTTCGGTCTGGCGCGCGCGGCGTAGAGACAGCCGGCGATGATCAGCATGCCGCCGGCCAGCGTCGTCCAGGTCGTCTGTTCGTGGAAGAACAGGAAGCCGATCAGGATCGCCCAGACGAAGGCGGTATATTCGGTGGGGATCAGATATTGCGCCTCGGCGCGGCCGTAGGCCCAGCTCATCAGGAACTGCGCCGTCAGGCCGACGACGGTGGTTGCGACCAGCAGCGGCCATTGCCCGTCGGGCGCCATGCGCGCGAGCCACGGGGCGGCAAGCGCCAGCAGCAGGAACAGGCCGAGATTCTGGATGAAGGCGAATTCGAGCGGATTGGTGAGCAGCGACAATTGTCGCACCAGGATCAGATTATAGGCGAAGAACACCGCCGACAGAAGCACCGACAGGGCGCCCATCAGCGCTTCGGGGCCGTAGCTCGCATGGCCGAGCTGGCCGGCGATGATGACCAGCACCCCGGCGACGCCTGCGACCGAGGCGAGGATGGCGGTGCGACCGATGCGTTCCCCGAGCAGCAGCGCCGCCAGAAACAGCGCGATCAGCGGCGCGATGAAGCTGAGCGCAATGGCTTCGGCCAGCGGCAGCCGCGCCAGCCCCCAGAAGAAAAAGATCATCATGCAGGCGACGACGACGGCGCGCACGGCATGCAGCCTGAGCGCCCGCCCGCGCGGCATCGCGCGGCCCTTGACCGACCAGGCGGAGCCGGCGATCAGCGTCGCCAGGCCGCTGCGCCACAGCGCGGTGTTGTAGACGCCGATCGCCAGCACGAGGCTCTTCATCATCGCGTCCATGGCCGAGAACAGCAGGACGGCGAAGGCGCAGACCAGGATCGGCACGAGCGGCGGCGAAGCGTCTTGGGGCATCATTGCAAAGGGAGGATTGATCGGAGGGCCGAACTAGACCGGCGATGCCGGACCCGCCAGTGGCAGGCGGCGGCGATGGCAAGGCCAGCGCCGCCGGGTGAGGCGATTGATTTGAGCCGGTTAGCGCCAGCCGAGCCCCGGAGCGACTTGATTGAGGATCGTCTCGATCACATGCGCGTTGTAGTCGACGCCGAGCTGGT
>DDFA01000143.1 GCA_002336975.1 Phyllobacteriaceae bacterium UBA1940 | reverse complement strand
CAGTTCTCGGCGGAAATCAACAGACCCGGCGCTTGTGGCGGCGATCGAGCAATCCGCCGCCGGCCGGCAGTTGTCCTGCAGGCGGATGACCTCGGGGGCCGGCCACGACGCGCAGATGATGGCGCGGGTCGCCCCGGCCGCAATGATTTTTGTCCCCTCGCGCCAGGGGATCAGTCACAACCCTGCCGAATACACTTCGCGCGACGAATTGGTCGCCGGCGCAAATGTCCTGCTCGACGTCGCGCGCAGCGCCTGCGGCGCGGCCCGGTGACGCCGGGCCCTGGTCGGACCGGTGAATTTTGGCGTTGACCCTCTCCTCGCGTGAGGGATCATAACCAGGTTCGCGGGGGCGTCGGCTTTGAAATGTCTGACCGTGAACGAGCTTGCGAAATCGTCCGGCGTGTCCGTCCGGACCTTGCGTCACTATCACGAGATCGGACTTCTTGAGCCCGCGCTGATCGGCGAAAACGGCTATCGCTACTACGGCCGCAACGAAGCCCTGCGCCTGCGGCAGATCCTGTTCTGGCGCGAGGTCGGCGCACCCCTGGCGCAGATCGCCCGGACGTTGGACCGGCCGGACTTCGACCCGGTCGCGACCCTGGCTGGGCATCGGACTCGGCTCAAGGGCGAGGTTGGCCGCATTCGCCGCCTGATGCGGACGATCGACCGCGCGATCGCCGTTCTGAACGGAGTGCGAGACATGACCATCGACGAACTTTACCAGGGTTTTTCGCCCGAAAAGCAGGGTGAATATGAAGAGTGGCTGAAGGCCCGATTGGGCGATGAGGCCGCAGGCGGCGCGGATCGCGCCCGATGGTCGGAGAAGGGACCGGCCTTGATGGCGGCGTTGCGGCCGATCGAAGCCGAACTGGCGGCGCTCTATGTCGGCGGCGTTGCGCCCGACGATCGCAGGACGGCGCCGGCGCTGGAGCGTCACCGGGCATGGGTGTCCGAAGGTTGGGGACGCGAATGCACCCCCGGAGCCTATGCGGAGCTGGCCGACGTCTACGAGCATGCCGACTTCCGCGCTCGCTACGACATGCTGGCGGCCGGCTTTGCGGACTGGCTTATCGCCGCGATGCGGACCCATGCGGCGCGCTGAGCGGCCGCCGGTCAATCCATGGACAAATCTTGATCCGCCCCTTTCGCGCTGTGCCTGGATGTTCTAGCGATGGCCGCAACAGTCAGGGGCCGGGCAAGCCCGGAGTGAGGGGAAAAGATGACGCTGGACGAGATCGCCGAACGCATCGGCCGCAAGCTCAAGGCGAACCCGTTCGAGGGCTCGCTGAAATTCGACTGCGGCGACGCCGGCGTGATCGTTTTGGCCGACGGCGACGCCTCGACCGTCGACCGTCCCGCCGACTGCACCATCCGCTTGAGCGAGGACAACCTCGGCAAACTGTTGACCGGAAAGCTCAACCCGATGACCGGCATGATGATGGGCAAGCTGAAACTGTCAGGCGATCCGACGGTCGCCATGAAGCTGGCGAGGCTGATCGGGTAGCGCGCGGTCGCCCGCGCGCCACGGCCGCCGTCACGACAGGTCGAGCGAGGGGCGGAATTTTTCGGCGGGAACGACCTTGAATCGTGCGGCGGCAAAGGCCAGGGCGAGCGCGCCAGCGCCGAACAGGCCGACCGTTTTCAGCGGCGTCAGCCAGTCGCCGCCAAAGGCGTCGAACAGGGCGGCGCGATAGGCCTCGATGACATAGGTGAACGGCAGCCAGTCGTGCATGGCGCGGTAGAACGGACCGGTCAGTTCGGCCGGCACGATGCCGCCGCCGGCGGTGAGTTGCAAGGTCAGCAGCAGCACCGCGATCAGCTTGCCGGCGTCGCCGACCACCAGCAGCAGGGCATAAACCAGCAGCATGAAGATCAGCGCCGAAGCGACCGCGATGACGATTGTCGCGCCGGCGTCATACGGCTGCAGGCCAAGGCCGTAGCGCAGCGTCGCGACCAGCGCCAGGTTCTGCAGCGCCACGAAGCCGGCGGGAATGACGAGCTTGCCGAGCACCCGCGACAGCCGCGGCGTCGACGAGACATCGTCGCGGATCAACCGGAATCCGAACATATTGGCGAGGATCACCACGCCGACCCAACTCGCGACGGCGAGCATGTTCGGCGAAAACGCGCCGCCATTGGTGGCGACCGGCGCGATCGCCACCAGTTCCGGCTCGATCGACGAGGCCAGCCCGTCGGCCGAGCCGCCGAGCCTGGCGATGTCCCGCGGGATGGCCGCGTCGAGCGCGCGCAGGCCGACGACGAGTTGTTGCGAGCCGTCGGACAGTTTTGCGCCGCCGTCGTTGAATTCCGCCAGTCTGTCGTCCGTCGGCAGCGCCTTGGCCATGGCGTCGACGCCGTCCGACATCGCGGCGACGCCGCGGGTCAGCCGGGAGACGCCATTGGCGACCTGTTCGCCGCCGGCGGCCAGCTTTCGACTGCCCGAACGGGCGCTTTCGATGCCCTTGCCGAGCTGGTCGGCGCCGTCCTTCAGCTGTTCTGCGCCCTTGGAGATCTTGGCTCCGCCGAATGGCACGGATTTCGATTTTTCCTGCATCGTCGCCAGCCCGCTCTCAAGCTTGTTGGCTCCGTCTCGCAGCCGGCCGAGTCCACTGTTCAACTCGTCCTGGCCGTCAGCCACCTGTTTGGCGCCGGAACGCAGCGCGTCGAGATCCTTGTTGCGTGGCATCCTGGAATCCATCTCGCGAATGCCGTCGCCGAGCCGCTTCATGCCGTCGGAAAGTGCGCGCGAGGCTTCGGCGTAGGCGCGGGTTCCGGCGTCGAGCCGCACCGCGCCGTCGACCAACTGGCCGACGCCGGTCTTCAGTTCGTGCAGGCTGCCCGACGATTCGCCGGCCGCCTCCAGCACCGCCTTCCAGCGGTTCTCGTTGAGCGCCTCATTGACCTGGGTGCTCATCTCGCTGGCGAAGCGGCGGGCGATCGTCGCGGTGGAATAGTTGTTGCCTTCGGAGAAGACGATGCGGATCCGGCCGGCGCCGGCGGTTTCGCCGGGCACCGCCTTGGCGGAGAAATCCGCCGGGATGACGATGGCGAACGCCAGTTTGCCGGCGGTGACCGCCTGCTCGGCCTCGGCCGGGTCGCCCATCGTCTGGAAGCCGAAATCGCTGCGCGCCGCAAGCCGGGCGGCGAGGTCGCCGCCGACATTGGCGTTGTGGTCGCGATAGACCACGCCCCGGTCGAGATTGACGATGGCGACCGGCAGCGCCTGGGTGCGGCTGGCCGGGTCCCACACGCCGCCGAGATAGATCGCGATGTAGAGCGCGGGAAACAGCACGACGAACATCAGGGCAAGGACGAAGCGCGGGTGGTCGCGCAGCATCGAGGCGTCCATCGCCACCACCGACCGGAAGCCCGAGACGACGCGCAGAGGCCACGACCGCGCCGGCGCGATGGCGGTCGGGTCGGCCGCCTGCGGCGGGCCGCGATCCGCGTCGGGAGATTGCTCGGACATCGGAAAACTCCAAATCGAACTGGTTGGTTCGATTGACTTAGTCGGATCGGCCCTCTAGATCAATAGGCAATCGAACCGATCGGTTCGAAATAATTCAGAGGTCGAAGATGCAGACTGTCCAACCGAAGGAGCTTGCCGCCGCGCCGCGCCGCAGGCGCGCCGGACAGGATCCGGCAAAACGGCGGCAGATCCTCGAAGGGGCCTACCGGGTATTCCTCGCGCAGGGTTTTGACGCCGCGTCGATGAACGACATCACCCGCGAGGCGGGCGTGTCGAAGGGCACGATCTACGTCTATTTCGACAACAAGCTCGACCTGTTCGAGGCGCTGATCGAGGACCAGCGCCAGGCCTATGCCGTTGGCCTCGCCGAACTTCTGTCGCCGGATGTCGCGCCCGCGGAGGCTCTGCGCGCCTACGGCATGGCGGCGCTCAGGCTGTCGACGCGCCGCGATGTGGTGCGCGCGCAGCGCACCGTGATGGCGATGAGCGAAAGGCTGCCGGATCTTGGCCGGCGCTTCTATCAGGCCGGTCCCGGGCACACGCGCGCGGTGCTGGCGCGCTATCTGGAGCAGGCGGACCTGCCGCCCGGACCCGCGTCGCGCGATCCGTCGCTGGCCGCGCAACTGTTCATCGACATGTGCGTCGGCGCTTCCTCGCGCGAACGGCTCTACGGCAAGGACGAGGACGGCATCGGCGACGTCGCGGCGAAGCGCATCGTCGCCATGGCGGTGGAAATGCTGCTGGGCCGAGCCGAGCGGCGGGCCTGACGGCGCTTCAAAGCAGGCCGAGCGTGATCGCGGCCAGCACGATGTAGCGGCCGGCCTTGGCGACGGTGACCAGCGCGACGAAGCTCCACAGCGGTTCGCGCAGCACGCCCGCCGCCACCGTCAGCGCGTCGCCGCCGATCGGCAGCCAGCTCAAGAGCAGGCTCCAGCGGCCCCAGCGGCCGTACCAGCGCGTGGCGCGGTCGAGCTGCCGGGGACTGACGGGAAACCAGCGCCGGTCGCGAAATCGTTCGATGCCGCGCCCGAGGAACCAGTTGACGACCGCGCCGAGCACATTGCCGGCGCTCGCGACCAGAACCAGCAGCCACGGCGCGATGTCGCCGGCGGCAAGCAGCGCCACCAGGGCCGCCTCAGACTGGGCGGGAAGGATGGTCGCTGCGACAAAGGCGATGCCGAAAAGGCCGGCAAGGGCGGCGAGCGGCGTCAAGGATCGAACCGGCCTGTCACCACACCCCCTTCGACAGCCCGATCCACAGATAGGTCCAGATCGGCGGGTGGAACCACTGTTTCGATTCGCCCGTCGGCGCGGCGGGGGAAGCAGCCCCCGACAGCATGTCCTCGACGGCCTTGACAAGCGCCGCGCGAGACGCGGCCGCGATCGTGTAGGGATAGGTCATGATCGTGTCGCCGGGCTCCAGCCCGCACAGGGTTTGCGCCAGGATCTGGCCGGTGTCGACGCCCCGGTCGACGAGATGAATGGTGCTTCCGAACAGGTCCTCGTCGCCATTGGCGAGCGCCCAGTAGCCGCCGTTCATGCCGCGATATTTCGGCGTTACGCCGGCATGGTAGTTGATCACCGGGCAAGGCACGCGCGCAAGCACATCGGCGCGCATCATCCGGCAGCCGGCAAGCACAACCAGATCGGGTCGGATGCGCTCGACGGCCTCGATGAAGACACTGTCGTTGACCGAGGGGACGTGGGCGAATTCACGGGTGCCCGGTTGCGTCACGACCAGCCCCTCGCGTTCGACGAAACGCCGAACCTTGCCGGCCTGCACCCGTTTGCCGAACCGGATCAGCGCCATCGTCGCCAACTGGCCAAGCGCGTTGACCCAGCCGAACCGTCTGGCGCGATGTGTGACGAGCCGGCGCTTGCTTTCCGGGTCCTCCAGGACGATCGCCAGGCCGTCTCCAAATCGCGCCGCGAGCGCGTTGGCCATCGCCCAGGGATGGTCGCCGCCCGCGGTGACGAAGCAGATTTTTGGCGCTTGCGTCATGGGCCCCGCTCCGGCGCGAGAGCTGTCGCATACGCCGCCGGCGGGCGGTGGCGGGATCGGTCAAAAACTGCGTTTTGCATCGTTTCGCGGCGTTGAGTGTCGGTCCGTCTCACCTTTTTGCCGCATGGCCCGGCAAATACAACCGACCGATGCATGTCGCCGATGTATTTTCGCCGCGCTGGTTCATTTTTCGCAAGCAGGCGCTTGATAGTTAGCAGGCACAGGTTCCAATCCGGCGGCGATGGCCCTAAGCTGCTGTCGAGGCGTGCGTGACGGAGGAAACAATGCGCCCGGGGCAGCAAGGCGACATGCGCGCCGCAGACTATGTCTTGGGTCTGATGAGCCCGGTCGAAAGCGCGCGTTTCGAGCAGGACCTGCGCAAGGATCCAGGCCTTGTCGGCGAGGTCGAGGCATGGCGCGAGCGGGTCGCCCGCCTCAAGGCCGAGTCCGAGCTGACGCCTCACGCCGAAATGAGGCGTCGCATCGCCGACGGCATGTCGGAGCGGCCCGCAACCTCAAGCGCCCTTGTCGCGGCAAAGACGAATCCCCGGCCATTGATCGGCCGCACCGAGACAGCGGTGCTGGGCCTGCTCTTGGGAGCGATGCTCGGCGCCACGGCCGTATGGCTGGCGCTCGGTTGATCTGTCGCCGCCGAAAACTTGATAAAGATTGACAACTATTAAATTTCCCGCAATGAGTGCGCCCACGTTGCGGTGCGCGTCGCCGGTCGATCGGTCCGCCGACCCGCGCCTTGAACGAAAACAGACCGAGGACGTCATGCCTTGCACCGCCCGTTTCCTGACCATCGCCTTTGGCGCCGCCCTGGCGTCGTGGCCAGTGATGGCGCAGTCGCCCGATCCCAGGGCCGTGCTGGCGCACTATGCCGACATCGGCCAGGCGACCTTTGAGGATTCTTTGACGACCGCCAGGGCGCTCGACGCCGCCGTCGCCGCGCTGGTCGCCAAGCCCTCTGCGCAGACCCTGGATGCGGCCCGTGTCGCCTGGAAGGCGGCGCGCGTGACCTACATGCAGTCGGAAGCGTTCCGCTTCGGCAATCCGATCGTCGACGATTGGGAGGGGCGGGTGAATTCCTGGCCGCTGGACGAGGGCCTGATCGACTATGTCGACCCGAGCTATGGCGCCGAGAGCGACGACAACGTGCTCTATACCGCCAATGTGATTGCGAACAGGGAGATCGAGATCGACGGCAGGAAGGTCGATGCGTCGGCGATCACGCCTGAATTCCTGTCGGGCACGCTGCAGGAGGCCGGCGGCATCGAGGCCAACGTCGCCACCGGCTATCACGCCATCGAGTTCCTTTTGTGGGGTCAGGATCTGAATGGCACGGGGCCCGGCGCGGGCAATCGCCCGTTCACCGATTTCGACGTCGCCAGCTGCACCGGCGGCCATTGCGACCGCCGCGCCGAATATCTGGCGTCTGCCTCCAGCCTGCTGGTGGCCGACCTTGAAGAGATGGCGGGCGACTGGGCCGCCGGCGGCGCGGCGCGCAAGGCGGTGCTCGACGCCGAACCAAAGGCCGGCCTGACCGCGATCCTGACCGGGCTGGGTTCGCTGTCCTACGGCGAGTTGGCGGGCGAGCGGATGAAGCTTGGCCTGCTGCTGCACGACCCGGAAGAGGAGCAGGACTGCTTCTCCGACAATACCCACAATTCTCACCTCTACGACGCCGTCGGCATCCGCAACGTCTATTCCGGCGTCTACAAGCGCGTCGACGGCGCGACCATCGAAGGCCCGTCGATCTCCGATCTGGTCAAGGCGGCCGATCCGGCCGCCAATGTCGAACTCGCGGCGAAGATCGACATGACGGTCGCCGCGCTCGAGGCGGTGGCCAGGCGGGCCGAGGGCGGCGAGGCCTATGACCAGCAGATCGGCGAAGGCAATGACGAGGGCAACAAACTGGTGCAGGGCGCCATCGACGCGCTGGTCGACCAGACCAAGTCGATCGAGCGCGCCGTCACGGTCCTCAAGCTCGACGCCATCCAGTTCGAAGGATCCGAAAGCCTCGACAATCCGGGAGCGGTATTCCAGTGAGCGGCTTGAAAGTCTGCCGCCGCGGGTCAAGATATGGCGAGCGCTGCGAAGCCTGCGCCCGGTCATTTGTGAACGATGTAGATGCTTGTCTGCCACTGCAACCTGATCACCGAAAAGGAGATTGAGCGTGCGATCCTCGGTCTGCTCGAGGCCGATCCCTGGCAGCTCATCGTGCCGGCCAAGGTCTACCACACGCTGGCGAAGCGGGGCCGCTGTTGCGGCTGTTTCCCGAGCGTGGTCGAAACGATCATCCGCGTCACTGAGGCCTACCACCTGCGTTCAAACGCGGGCGAAGCCGAAATAGTGTCGTATCTCGACCGCGTGCGCGGATTGCGCGGTCAATTCCAGGGAGGCAAGCATGAAGGGCGAAAAGAAGGTCATCGAGCGGCTTAACGAGGCGCTCTTTCTCGAACTCGGCGCGGTCAACCAGTACTGGCTGCACTACCGGCTGCTGGAAGACTGGGGCTATCTCAGGCTCGCCAGAAAGGAGCGCGAGGAATCGATCGAGGAAATGCATCACGCCGACCGGCTGGTGGCGCGCATCATCTTCCTTGAGGGCCATCCCAATCTTCAGTCGGTGGCGCCGCTGCGCATCGGCCAGAATGTCAGGGAGGTCCTGGAAGCCGATCTTGCCGGCGAATACGACGCTCGCAGCGCCTACAAGAAGTCGCGCGACATCTGCAACGAGGCCGGCGACTACGTCACCATGAAGCTGTTCGAGGAATTGCTGGCGGATGAGGAAGGTCACATCGACTTCCTCGAAACCCAGCTCGAGCTGCTCAAGAATCTCGGCGAGGAGCGCTACGGCCTGCTGAACGCCACACCGGCCAACGAGGCCGAATAGGACTGGACGAAAAGGCGGCGCACGATGGATTGCAGGTATCTCATCAGGCGTCGCCCGCCGCTTCGCAAGGCAGCAATCCTCGCGGCGGCCGTCATCTTCGCCGCATCGCCGATGGCCGCCTCCGGCGACACGCCGACCGTTCGCGACGACATCGACGCCAAGACGCTGAAGCGCGTCGAGGCGGTGACCAGACCGACCTCCGATTTCTCCAGGCCGGAGAATTTCGAGGCGCTTCCCGGCGGCGCGGCGACGTCGAGAAAGATCGTCAACCAGGACGCTTTCTCGCAGTTCTCCGCCAACCTGTCGTTCGAGGACCAGGGCCGCTTCAAGCTCGGGAATGCGTTGTTCCGCAAGCTGTGGGTATCATCACCATCCTCCACTCAGGCGTCGGATGGTCTTGGACCGCTGTTCAATGCGCGCGCCTGCCAGAGCTGCCATCTGAAGGACGGGCGCGGCCATCCGCCGGAGCAGAACCCCGACGCCACCTCGATGTTCCTGCGGCTGGCCCGCGAAGCCGAAGGGCAGGTGACGCCCGACCCGGTCTATGGCGGCCAGTTGCAGGACCTGGCGGTGCCCGGCATCAAGGGCGAAGGCCGCATGGCGATCAGCTATCAGGAGCAGACGGTGACGCTGGGCGACGGCTCGGTGGCCTCTCTGCGCAAGCCGAGTTATTCGGTGACCGATCTGGGTTACGGTCCGCTCGACCCGGCGACGACGCTGTCGCCGCGCGTCTCGCCGCAGATGATCGGGCTTGGCCTGATCGAGCAGGTGCATCCCGCCGATATTCTGGCCCGCGCCGACCCTGACGACGCCGACGGCGACGGCGTTTCGGGCCGTGTCTCGTGGGCGCGCGATCCCGTGACCGGCGCCGCGATCATCGGCCGCTTCGGCCACAAAGCGTCGACGCCGACCATCCGGCAGCAGTCGGCCGACGCGCTGGCCGGCGACATAGGCGTCTCATCGCCCGACGCGCCGCGTCACTACGGCGACTGCACCAAGGCCCAGACGGCATGCCTTGCCGCCGCCAACGGGGTGCAGCCGCGGTTGGGCGACACCGAAGCGCCGGACCCCGTGATCGACCTGATCACCTACTATTCGCAACACCTCGCCGTTCCCGCCCGCCGCGATGTCGGCGACGCGACGGTGCTGGCCGGCAAGAAACTGTTCTACGATTTGGGCTGCGCCTCCTGCCACGCGCCGAAATACGTCACCCGCAAGGACGCGTCGGATCCGGCGCTGCGGTTCCAGCTGATCTGGCCCTATACCGACCTGCTGCTGCACGACATGGGCGAGGGCCTGGCCGACGGCCAGCACGTTGGCGACGCGTCGGGCACGGAATGGCGCACCGCGCCCTTGTGGGGCATCGGCTTGACCCGGATTGTAAACGGCCACACCTTCTTCCTGCATGACGGCCGCGCCCGTAACCTGACCGAGGCGATCCTCTGGCATGGCGGCGAGGCGCAGGCGGCGCGCGACGGCTTTGCCGGTCTGGCGAAAACCGAACGCGAGGCCTTGCTGAAATTCGTGGAGTCGCTGTGATGTGGAAACGGATTGCGCTGGCATGGACGGTCGCGCTGGGCGCCGTGGCGCCGGCGGCCGCCGTCGATGGCGAAGCCGCCAGGCAGGTGGTCGCCGACGCCTACGACAAGACGATTTCGGGCGCCTATTTCTTCCTTGCGGCCGACACCGAACGGCTGTCGCGGGATGTCGGAGAATTTTGCCGGCAGCCGACGCCGGCCGGGCTGAAAGGCGTCCGCTGGCGGTTCATGTCGACCGTGAGCTCGTGGTCCAGGGCAGAGATGGTGCGCTTCGGACCGGCGACCGGGAACAACCGGCTGGAGCGGATCATGTTCTGGCCCGACCGCCGATCGACCGGCCTGAAGCAGGTGCAGGAGGTGCTGGCGACAAAGGACGCAACGGCGACCAATCCCGGCACGCTGGTACAGAAAAGCGTGGCGCTGCAGGGGTTGGGCGCGCTCGAATATCTGCTGTTCGGCGCCGGTTCGGATGAACTGGCGGCGGGCGATGCGTTTCGCTGTTCCTTCGCCAAGTCGGTCGCCATGCTGGTCGAACGGCGCACGGCCGAGATCGACGCAGCCTGGTCCGACGGTTTTGCGCAGGCCTGGAAGGAGCCCGGGCCGGACAATCCGCAATACAAGAACCCCGACGAATCGTTGACCGAAGTGCTCAATGTGCTGATCCACGGGCTGGAAATGATCCGCGACGTCAGGCTCGGCGCGTTTCTCGGCGACGAGGCGAAGGACGACAGGCCGAAGCTGGCGATCTGGTGGCGCTCCGAACAAACCGCGAGTTCGATCCGCGAGAATATCGGCTTCCTGCATTCGCTGTTTCGCGAGTCCGGGATGGAGCGGTTACTGCCGCAGGACGAGAAGTGGATTGCGCAGTCGATCGAGTTCGAGTTCACCAATGCCGACGACGCCTTGTGGCCGGTCAACGAGCCGATCGCCGACATGCTCGCCGACCCCGAGCAGCGGTCGAAGCTCGCTTATGTCCGCATCGTCACCTCGAGCCTGACCGAACTGATCGGCGCGCGCCTGACCGCCGAGCTTGGCTTGACGGTCGGCTTTTCCTCGCTCGACGGCGACTGATGGCGCGGCTTTTGATCGACCGGCGCGATTTCATGCGTGGCGCGGGCGCGGCGTTCATGACCACGCTTGCGCCGCGCGCGCTCAACGCCGCGGCAAGCGCGGATGCGGTCTACGCCACCGCCTTCCAGTTGCACAGCGGCGAGTATGGCGTCGCCATCCTGTCGGAACGCGGCGAGATCGTGCACCGGTCGGCGCTGCCCGACCGGGGTCACGATGTCTGTTTCGATCCTGTGTCGCGGCGCTATGTCGTCTTCGCCCGCCAGCCGGGCACGTTCGCAGCGGTGATCGACATCGACGATCGCCGCCCGCCTGTGACCATTGCCAGCGTCGCCGGCCGGCATTTTTACGGCCATGGCGCGTTTTCGCCCGACGGCGCGCTGCTCTACGCGACCGAGAACGATTTCGACAACGCCGCCGGAATGATCGGCGTCTATGACGCCCGCGACGGCTTTTCCCGCATCGGCGAGTTCGCCACCCACGGCGTCGGCCCGCACGAAATGCTGCTGCTGGACGACGGCCTGACGCTGGCGGTCGCCAATGGCGGCATCGAGACGCATCCGGATTTCGGCCGCGCCAAACTGAACATCGCCACGATGAAGCCGTCGCTGGTGCTGCTCGACCGGCGCGACGGACGGCTGTTGTCGAAGCATGAACTGCCGCAGGAGCTGCATCAGCTGTCGATCCGCCACATGGACGTCGCCAGCGACGGCGCCCTGTGGTTCGGATGCCAGTTCGAGGGCGGCGCGACCGAGCGGCCGCCGCTGATCGGCAAAGCGAGGCCCGGCGAGGCGATGTCGCTGGTGGAGCTGCCGGGCGAGGTACTGGCGGGCATGCGCAATTATGTCGGCTCGGTCGCCGCCAACCGGTCCGCCGGCACGGTCGCGTTCACCTCGCCGCAGGGAAACCGGGTCGCGATCCTCGACGACCGCAGCGCCAATGTCGTCGCCAGCCGCGACTTGACCGAAGTCTGCGGCGCCGCTCCCGACGCCGGCGGCTATCTGCTCACCACCGGCGCCGGAACCATCGACATGCCGGACGGCGCGTCGCGCGCCGAAAAGGAAGTCGTCTTCGACAATCACGTTCTGCGCATTTGAGGACCACGCTCCAAACGATGAATGTCGACTGGTCCTAGCAGTCGGCAATCACGCGCATGTAACGAAAGCTTGCCCGCATCCGAATTGACGGACGGGGCGGGCGGTGTGCAAATCCGCCTGCGCTGGAAAAGGGGTTGGAAGTGAAGAGATTGATTGTCGCAATGGCCGCCGCCCTGTGGGCCGGCGCCGCATTCGCCGCCGACCCCGATGCCGCCGACTGGCCAAGCGTGCTGGCGCAGGCAAAGGGCGAGATCGTCTATTTCAACGCCTGGGGCGGCGCCGAAAATATCAACGCCTATCTCGACTGGGCCGGCGACGAAGTCGAGAAGCGGTTCGGTGTCAAGCTGGTGCATGTGAAGCTCGACGACACCGCCCAGGCGGTCGCGACCATTGTCGCGGAAAAGGCGGCGGGCAAGGTCGCGGGCGGCGCGGTCGATCTCATCTGGATCAATGGCGAGAACTTTTCCTCGATGAAGGCCAAGGGGTTGCTGATGTCGCCGGGCTGGGCCGAAAAGCTGCCCAACTGGCGCTATGTCGATCCCGACGCCACGCCGACCGTGCGCACCGACTTCACCGTGCCGGTCGAGGGGCTGGAAAGCCCGTGGGGCATGGCGAAACTGGTGTTCTTCCACGACAGCGCCAGGACGCCGGCGGCGACGATGCCGGGTTCGGCCGACGAACTGCTGCAATGGGCGCGGGCGCATCCGGGCCGCTTCACCTATCCGCAGCCGCCGGATTTTTCCGGCTCGTCCTTCCTCAAGCAGGTCCTGCTGGAGAAGATCGCCGACAAGTCGCTGCTGCAGAAGCCGGTGGTGGAGGCGACATTCGCCGATGCCGCCAAGCCGCTGTTCGATTATCTCGATGAACTGAACCCGCTGATGTGGCGCGCCGGCAAGGCGTTTCCGAAAAACTATCCGGCGATGAAGCAATTGCTGGCCGATTCCGAGGTCGACATCATCTTCGCGTTCAACCCCGCGGAGGCGTCGAGCGCCATCGCCGCCGGCGAACTGCCCGACACGGTGCGCTCGTTTGTCTTCAAGGCGGGAACGCTCGCCAACACCCATTTTGTCGCCGTGCCGTTCAACGCCGCCGCCAAGGCCGGCGCGCTGGTCGTCGCCGACTTCCTGCTGTCGCCGGAAGCCCAGGCGCACAAGCAGGACCCGAAAGTGTGGGGCGACCCGACGGTGCTGTCGATCGCAAAATTGCCCGAGGCGGACAAGGCGCGGTTCGCGGCGCTCGACCTCGGCGTCGCCACCTTGCCGCCGTCTGAACTCGGCCCGGCGCTCGACGAGCCGCATCCGAGCTGGATGGAGCGCATCGAACTGGAATGGGCCCGCCGCTACGGCGTTGCGCAATGACCGGCCGGATGGCTGCGGGATGAGCGTCGCCCGGCTCGGCCCGCCCTTGACCGCGCTTGTGCTGGCGGGACCGGTGCTGGCCGGCCTGGCCGGAACGATCCTGCCGGCCGTCGGCTATCTGCCGGCGCTGGGCGGAACCTCGCTGTCGCTCGATCCGTTCCGCCAGCTTCTGGCCGAGCCCGGCCTGTCGACATCGGTGTGGCTGAGCCTGACCGGCGGCCTGGCGGCGACGGCGCTGGCGCTGGCGACGGTGATGCTGTTTTTCGCCTGCTGGGCCGACACGGCGGTGTTTTTGCGCCTGCGCCGGATCGTTTCGCCGCTGCTGGCCGTGCCGCACGCCGCCGCCGCCTTCGGTCTGGCGTTCCTGATCGCGCCGTCGGGCCTGATTGCCCGTCTGATCTCGCCCGAACTGACCGGCTGGCAGGCGCCGCCGGACGTGCGCATCGTCAACGATCTCTATGGCCTGTCGCTGATCCTCGGGCTGGCGTTGAAGGAGATCCCGTTCCTGTTTCTGCTGGCGCTGGCGGCCTTGCCGCAGACGCAATCGTTTCAGGCGGCGCGGCTGACCGCGTCGATGGGATATGGCCGCGCCGCCGGTTTCCTGTTCGCGGTGTGGCCCCGGCTCTACCGCCAGATCAGGCTAGGCGTCTTCGCGGTGATCGCCTTCTCGACATCGGTGGTCGACGTGGCGGCGATCTTGGGGCCGACGACGCCGGCGCCCCTGGCGGTTCGCCTGGTCGGCTGGATGAGCGACCCGGACCTGACGATGCGGTTCAAGGCGTCGGCCGGCGCGATGCTGCAACTGGCCGTGACCGCCCTGGCGCTGCTTGTCTGGATGGCGGGCGAGGCCGCGGCGTCGCGGCTGTCGCGGCGGCTGGCGCAAAGAGGCGTCCGGTTCCGGCGCGACCGGCCGTTGCGGATCCTCGCCCGGCTTAAGATGGCGTCCGCCGCCGTCGCCGTATTCGCCGGTCTCGCGGCGCTGGCCGTCTGGTCGGTGGCGGGACTGTGGACATTTCCCCAGGCGCTGCCGCGCTCCTTCACGCTCGACACATGGGTAAGCGTGGTTCCGCGCCTGGCCTGGCCGATGGCGACGACGCTGCTGGTTGCGCTCGGCGCAACGCTGATCGCGGCGGTTCTGGTGGCGCTGTGCCTGATGCGAGAGGACGAGACCGGCCGCGCCGCCGGCCGGCCGGCGATGGCGCTGGTCTACCTGCCGCTGCTCGCGCCCCAGGCGGCCTTCCTGTTCGGACTGCAGTTCCTGTTCGTGCAGGCCGGGCTGCAGGCGTCGCTTGCCGCGCTGGTGCTGGCGCATCTGGTGTTTGTGCTGCCATATGTGTTTCTGTCGCTGTCGGATCCGTGGCGCGCCTTCGACCGGCGCTACGAGGCGATCGCGGCGGGGTTGGGCCGATCGCGAACCGAGACGCTGTGGCGCATTCGCCTGCCGCTTCTGCTGCGGCCCTTGCTGACCGCCGCCGCGATCGGTTTCGCCGTGTCGGTGGGGCAATATCTGCCGACGCTGCTGATCGGCGCTGGCCGCCTGCCGACGATCACCACCGAGGCGGTGGCGCTGGCGTCGGGCGGCAACCGCCGGGTCATCGGCGTCTACGCCTTTGTCCAGATGCTGTTGCCGGCGATCGGCTTTGCGATTGCCATCGTCGCGCCGGCGCTGTTATTCCGCCGTTTCCGCGCGATGCGCGCCTGAACCATGCGATGACCGAAGCCGGACTGAAACTCGACGACGTGACCATATCGCTCGGCCCGACCCGGCTGCTCGCGATCGCCCATCATGTCGCGCCCGGCGAGACGCTGACGGTGATGGGCCCGTCGGGCTCGGGCAAGTCGAGCCTGCTGGCCTTTGTCGGCGGTTTTCTCGATCCGGCGTTTCGGGCCGGCGGCCGGGTTGTCTGCGACGGCGTCGACATTCTTGCGCTGCCGCCCGAACGCCGCCACGCCGGCATCCTGTTTCAGGATCCGCTGCTGTTTCCCCATATGAGCGTCGCCGGCAATCTGCTGTTCGCCTTGCCGCAGGCGGTTTCGGGCAAGGCGGCGCGCCGGGCGGCGGTCGAGGACGCGCTGCGCGACATCGGTCTGGCGGACGCGGGCGAGCGTGACCCTGAGACGCTGTCGGGCGGCCAGAAGGCGCGCGTCGCGCTTGCCCGCGTGCTCCTGTCGGCGCCGCGCATGCTGCTGCTCGACGAACC
>DDFA01000090.1 GCA_002336975.1 Phyllobacteriaceae bacterium UBA1940 | reverse complement strand
CCGCCAGCGCCCCGGGCCGGTCACGCGCCGCCGTCCTGCGGCAGCTTGACCGGCGGCGGCTCGGGCAGCGAGCCCTTGTATCCGGCGATGTCGGTGTCTGGCGCCGTGCTCCACGGCAGCAGCATGTTCGAGATCATCTTCAGATTGGCGAAGGTCGTGCCCTCGGCTTCGTCGACATAAATCCGGTTCTCCGCCGCCACCCAGGAGAAATATTCCGGAATGCGGGTGACGCCGTCCCACACGATGTCGGGCACCGGCGTGCCCGAAATGTCCGAGATCAGCTTGCCGACCTCGCCGTCGGGCGAACCTCCGCCCTCGCCATAGGTGTTGCCGTGCACATAGACCCCGCGCGGCACGAACATGTAGTTGTCGTCGTCGTAATCGTTCGGATAGGCGGCTAGCAGAACATGCGTGGTGCCATTCTTGTCGAACCGGTTGCCGAACACGTGCACATTGCGGTTGGCCATCACCATCACTCCCATGCCCTTCGGCACGATGGCGACGATATTGCCCTTGGGCGCGAAATTGGCGGTGTCGTTTTCCACCACGTCGTTATCGAAGACGCGGATATCGTGGCCGCCCTGCACCGGCAGATTCGGCAGGTCGAACACCAGGATGCCGCCGGTATTGTGAGTGACGGTGTTCTTGTAGACGTCGGCGCGCTTCGAGTTCTCGATTTCAATGCCGGCGACATTGTATTCGGCGCGGCTGTTGCGCACGACGATGTCCTCGCTCTGGCCGACATAGATGCCGGCGTCCGACGCGCCGGAGACGAACACGCCGTCGATCAGCACATTCTTGGACGCCACCGGATAGACGCCATAGGCGCCGTTGGTCTCCTTCGGCCCGCCGGTCCACACCACCGACACGTTGCGGAAGGTGATCTGGTCCGACCCTTTCGACTTGATCCCGTCGCCCTTGGTGTCCTCGACCGCGAAATCCTCCAGCACCACCTTGTCGGATGTGACCAGCAGCCCCTCGCCCGCGCCGGTCTGGCCCTTGAACGACAACACCGTCTGGCCGGCGCCCGCGCCCTGCACCTTGACATTGTCGACATCGAGCGACAGGCCCTCGGTCAGGTCGAAGCGGCCGGGACCGATCTTCACCGCGCTGCCCGGTTCGACGCTGATCAGCGCCTCCTGCAGACGTTCGGCCGCGCCCTCGCCCGCCTCGACGACAATATCGGCGGCGACGGCGTGAAACGGCAGCGCCACCGCCAGCATCAGCGTTGAAATCGAAACGCGGATCGTCATGCGGCGTCACTCCCCTGATCACAGTCTCGGCAGACGATGCGCCAGCGGCTTCGCGCGTGTCAATTGCGGTCGACGCGCCGGCCACGGCCTCTCACCTTGACTCGATCGCCCGCTTCGGGTAGTCGCACACGTCCTTCGGCGTGGGCCCGTCCCGCGCCGCTTGGTTTTTTGAACCCCGCAGACTGAAAAAAGACGGCCCGACGGCTTTGTCCGCTGAGAGCCGACCGAACAAGCGAAAGGCAAAAAAAATGTTCGCAGTCATCAAAACGGGCGGCAAGCAGTATCGCGTTGTCGCCGATCAGGAATTGAAGATCGAGAAGATCGAAGGCGCTGTCGGCGACATCGTCACCATCGGTTCGGTGCTGGCGCATGGCGACGGCGACAATGTCACGCTGGGCGCTCCCTTCGTTGACGGCGCTTCGGTCGCCGCCGAAGTCGTCGCCCAGGGCCACGCCAAGACGGTCATCGCGTTCAAGAAGCGCCGCCGCCAGAATTCGCGCCGCCGCATCGGCCACCGCCAGCTTCTGACCACCGTGCGGATCTCCGAGATCCTGATCGGTGGCGCCAAGCCGTCGAAGGCTGCCGACGCCAAGCCAGCCAAGAAGGCTGAAGCTGCGGCTCCGGCAACGGCAGCGCCGCTGTTCACCGCTCCCGCCGGCAAGGGCGACAAGCTGGTCGACATCAAGGGCATCGGCCCGGTCGCGGCCAAGCAGCTCGCCGAACAGGGCATCACCACCTTCAGGCAGCTCGCCGAGCTGACCGACGCCGACATCGAGAAGATCGACGCGAACATGCCGTTCAGCGCCGACCAGATCCATGACTGGAAGGCCCAGGCGAAGGAGCTGGCGAAGTAATTCGCCATCCTGCCTTGAATTCGGTCGCAAACGCGATCATAGACAGATCAAGCGCGCCCAAGGGCGCATAGGAGTATTGAGCCATGGCACATAAGAAAGCTGGCGGTTCGTCGCGCAACGGTCGCGATTCCGAATCCAAGCGCCTCGGCGTGAAGAAGTTTGGCGGCGAGAGCGTTCTCGCCGGCAACATCCTTGTTCGTCAGCGCGGCACCAAGATGCACCCCGGCGTCAACGTCGGCATGGGCACCGACCACACCCTTTTTGCGCTTCAGCCGGGCGCGGTTTCGTTCGCCAAAAAAGCCAACGGCCGAACCTACGTGTCGGTAAACCCGATTCAGGAAGCAGCGGAGTAGCCGGTTCCGCACCACAACACCGGCGCCCATCTCGGGAGCCGGTGTCTGGACAGGCCAGAAAAAGGATCAGGGGAGATGGGTTTCCATCTCCCCTTTTTCGTTCTGGAAGTCCGCCATGCACATACTGGTCGCCAAGAGACTGACGCTGAGGCCCCTCGTCGCGCTCGACGCCGACGACATCGCCGCCGCCCTGTCCAACTGGAAGGTGGCGCGCAACCTGGCGGTCGTGCCCTATCCCTATTTTCCCGCCGACGCGCATGACTGGATCGCCGGATTGGCTTTCCGGCCCGACGATCTCGTCTACACGATCCATCGTGAAAGACTGATCGGCGTCGTCTCGCTTGAAGGCGGCGGCCCCGCGCCCCGGCTCGGCTACTGGCTGGCCGAAGAGGCGCATGGCCGCGGCTTCATGACCGAAGCAGCCGCCGCGCTGATCGACCACGCGATCTCGACGCGCCGCATCGAGGCGGTCGAATCCTCGGTCTTCGTCGACAATCCCGCCTCCATGCAGGTGCAGCGCAAGCTCGGCTTCGTCACCACCGGCCTGACACAGATCTACTGCCGCCCGCGCGACGCGATGGTCGATGCATTGACGACCCGCCTGGACGCGGCCGCCTGGGCAAGCCGTGCGGCGACGCCCGGGCGCGCGGCGGCGTAACCGGTAGGGGAGACCGATGAGATGATCGCGGAAACAGATACAGGCGGCGCGTTCGGCCGCATCGACTGTCCGGTTCTGGTGACCCGGCGGCTGGTCATGCGCCAGCCGCATGTCGACGATGTCGAAGACCTGACGCGACTTGCCGGCAACCGGCGCATCGCCGAGATGCTGACGCGCATGCCGCATCCCTATGGCGAAGCCGAAGCGCGCGCCTTCATCGAACTGGCGACCGACCCGGCGCGCGCAGAGGCCTCCTATGTGCTGACCCTCGCCGCCACCGGTGCGTTCATCGGCTGCGCCGGCCTGCGCCCGGTCGCCGGCGGGTTCGACCTCGGCTACTGGATCGGCGAACCGTTTTGGGGCGAGGGATATGCGACCGAAGCGGCGCATGCGCTGGTCGACTTGGCGTTCAGGGCGTCCGACGCCGATTGCGTCGCCGCATCGTGCCGGGTGACCAACGCCGCTTCGCAGCGCGTCATCCACAAATGCGGCTTCCAGTATTGCGGGCAGGGCATGTTGAACTCGATCGCCGCCGGACAGGTGACGGTGGTGCGCTACCGGCTCGACCGCAAGACCTGGATCGGCTTGCGCAGCTGGTCGAGGACGTCGCAATGATGCGAAATTGGACGGCGGCCCTTTGCGCCGCCGCCGCCGCCGTGTAACGAGCGAACCATGAAATTTCTCGATCAGGCCAAGGTCTATATCCGGTCCGGCAATGGCGGCGCCGGCGCCGTCTCGTTCCGGCGCGAAAAGTTCATCGAGTTCGGCGGCCCCGACGGCGGCGACGGCGGCCGCGGCGGCGACGTCTGGCTGGAGGTGGTCGACGGTTTGAACACGCTGATCGACTACCGCTACCAGCAGCATTTCCGCGCCAAGACCGGCATGCATGGCATGGGCCGCGACCAGGCCGGCGGCAAGGGCGCGGACGTGGTGATGAAGGTGCCGCCCGGCACCCAGGTCTACGAGGAGGACAACGAAACGCTGATCTGCGACCTGACCGATGTCGGCGAGCGTTTCCTGCTCGCCAAGGGCGGTAATGGCGGCTTCGGCAACGCCCATTTCAAGACCTCGACCAACCAGGCCCCGCGCCGCGCCAATCCCGGCCAGGAAGGCATCGAGAAGACCATCTGGCTGCGGCTGAAACTGATCGCCGACGCCGGCGTCGTCGGCCTGCCCAACGCCGGCAAGTCGACCTTCCTCGCCTCGGTGACGGCGGCCAAGCCGAAGATCGCCGACTATCCGTTCACCACCTTGCATCCCGGCCTCGGCGTGGCGCGCATCGACGCCCGCGAATTCGTCATCGCCGACATTCCCGGCCTGATCGAGGGCGCGCATGAAGGCGTCGGCATCGGCGACCGTTTTCTGGGCCATGTCGAGCGCACGCGCGTGCTGCTGCATCTCGTCTCGGCGCAGGAGGACAATCCTGGCAAGGCCTACAAGACCGTGCGCCGCGAGTTGGAAGCCTATGGCGAGGGCCTGGCCGAAAAGCCGGAGATCGTGGCGCTGTCGCAGATCGACACCGTCGATCCCGCCGAACGCAAGAAGAAGGCCGCCAGCCTCAAGCGCGCCGCCGGCAAGGAGCCGATGATGCTCTCGGCGGTCAGCCGCGAGGGCGTCGAGGCGGTGCTGCGGGCAATGATGCGCGAGGTCGAACAGGCCCGTCAGGCCGACGAACCGGCACGGCCCGACGAGCGCTGGCGTTCATGAGCCGCACGCTCGCCTCCTATCGGCGCATCACCGTCAAGATCGGCTCGGCGACGCTGGTCGACCGCGCCAGCGGCGTCAGGCGCGAGTGGCTCGCGTCGCTCGTCGCTGACATCGCCGCGCTTGCCGAACGCGGCGTCGAGATCATGGTCGTCTCGTCCGGCGCGATCGCGCTCGGCCGCACGATTCTAGGCCTCACCGCCAAATCGCTGCGGCTCGAGGAGAGCCAGGCGGCCGCCGCTGTCGGCCAGATCGCGCTGGCCACGGCGTGGTCCGACGCGCTCGCCCGCCACGGCCTCAAATCCGGGCAGATCCTGCTGACGCTCGGCGACACCGAGGAACGACGGCGCTATCTCAATGCGCGCGCCACCATCTCCACCATGCTCGGCCTTAAGGTGGTGCCGGTCATCAACGAGAACGACACGGTGGCGACCACCGAAATCCGCTATGGCGACAATGACCGGCTCGCCGCCCGCGTCGCCACCATGGC
Source organism: Phyllobacteriaceae bacterium UBA1940 (assembly GCA_002336975.1). GTDB lineage: Bacteria > Pseudomonadota > Alphaproteobacteria > Rhizobiales > Rhizobiaceae > Mesorhizobium_A. The sequence continues at coordinate 1,982 of DDFA01000090.1, read as the reverse complement.
GGGATCGGACCTTCTGGTGCTGCTCTCCGACATCGACGGTCTCTACACCGCGCCGCCCGCCAGGGACCCCGACGCGCGGTTCATTCCCGTGGTCGAGGCCATCACCCCGGCGATCGAGGCGATGGCCGGCGGCGCCGCGTCGGAACTGTCGCGCGGCGGCATGCGCACCAAGATCGACGCCGGCAAGATCGCCACGACCGCCGGCGCGGCGATGATCATCGCCCAGGGCGCGCGGCTCAATCCGCTGGCGGCGATCGACGCCGGCGAACGCCACACCTGGTTCGCGCCGGCGGCGCGGCCGGTCAAGGGTTTCAAGACCTGGATCGCCGGCAATCTCGAACCGGCCGGACGGCTGACCGTCGATGCGGGTGCGGTCGGTGCGCTGAAATCAGGAAAATCGCTGCTCGCCGCCGGCGTGCGCAACGTCGAAGGCAATTTTTCGCGCGGCGATACCGTCGCGATCATCGGCCCAGACGGCGGCGAGGTAGCGCGCGGCCTGGTCGCCTATGACGCCGCCGACGCGGTCCGCATCGCCGGCCGGAAATCAACCGAGATCGAGGCGGTGCTGGGCTATCAGGCCCGCGCCGCAATGGTTCACCGCGACGACCTGGCGATGTCGCGCGAAGCGGGTTAGCGGGTCAGGCCGAAGCCGCCCGCCAGCCGCTCATTGCGGTAACGGCGCGACCTCTTTACATCTAGCCAGCCGACACCGATGGAGATCGGACATGTTGACCAGGACCGGAACCGACACTGCGACGCTGATGGCCGGGATCGGCCGCAAGGCGCGTGCGGGGCTGCGCCCGCTCGGCCTCGCCCCGGCGGCGAGCAAGACCGCCGCGCTTGTCGCCATGGCCGACGCGATCGAGCGCAACATGCAAACGATCCTCGACGCCAACGCCGTCGACATGGCCGCTGGCGAGCAAGGCGCGCTGAGCACCGCCATGCTCGACCGGCTGAAGCTGACATCGGCGCGTATCCACGCCATGGCGAATGGCGTGCGCGCCATCGCCGCCCTGCCCGACCCGGTCGGCCAGGTAATCGCCGAATGGGACCGCCCCAACGGCCTGCATATAGAGCGCGTGCGCACGCCCCTCGGCGTCATCGGCGTGATCTATGAAAGCCGGCCCAATGTGACCGCCGACGCCGGGGCGCTGTGCGTCAAGGCCGGCAATGCGGTGATCCTGCGCGGCGGCTCGGATTCGCTCAATTCTTCGCTCGCCATCCATGCCTGCCTGGTCGAGGGCCTGCGGGCCGGCGGCCTGCCGGCGGAGGCGATCCAGCTCGTGCCTGTGGCCGACCGCGCCGCCGTCGGCGAAATGCTCAAAGGTCTCGGCGGCAATCTCGACGTCATCATTCCGCGCGGCGGCCGGAGCCTGGTCGAACGGGTGCAAAACGAAGCGCGCGTGCCGGTTTTTGCCCATCTGGAAGGCATCGTCCATCTTTACGTCGACCGGTCCGCCGATCTCGACATGGCGGTCAAGCTCGCGGTCAACGCCAAGATGCGCCGCACCGGCATCTGCGGCGCCGCCGAAACCCTGCTCGTCGACCGCACGGTTGCGTCCACCCATCTTGTCCCCCTGCTCGACGCGCTCGCCGGCGCAGGCTGCGAAATCCGCGCCTCCGGCGAGGTCCGCAAGGCCTGGCCGCAAGCGACGCCGGCGACCGACGCCGACTGGTCGACCGAATATCTCGACGCGATCATCACCGTCGGCCTCGTCGACGGCGTCGCCGGCGCCATCGACCACATCGAGCGCCACGGCTCCCACCACACCGAGGCGATCGTCACCGCGGACGCCGCCACGGCCGAGCGCTTCATGAACGAGATCGACTCGGCGATCCTGCTGTGGAACGCCTCGACCCAGTTCGCCGACGGCGGCGAGTTCGGCATGGGCGCCGAGATCGGCATCGCCACCGGCAAGATGCACGCCCGTGGGCCGGTCGGCGTCGACCAGTTGGTCTCCTTCAAATACCGGGTGCGCGGC
>DDFA01000059.1 GCA_002336975.1 Phyllobacteriaceae bacterium UBA1940 | reverse complement strand
CTTGCCCTTGCCTTCGTCGCCCCATTGCGAGCCGACGACCACCACATTCGTCATCTGAAAAGTCCCGTTCCGCGCAGCCGCGCTGATGTGAAGTTGCGCGTCTCTATAGCGCCACAGGCGCTGTCGCGCGACATCTGTTTGCCCGCGCAAGCGCACGCACAGCCCATTTTTACGCGCTGGCGCATTTACTTCGCATCGTCAGATGCTCTAACCGGCGACCTGGGAGCCTTCCATGGACCGCACGCATCGCGACGCTTACCTCTATCTGATCGCCACCACGCTGTTGTGGGCCGGCAATGCGATCGCCGGGAAACTGGCCGTCGGCCATATCTCGCCGATGCTGCTGACCAGCGCGCGCTGGCTGTTTGCGGCGCTCATCCTGCTGGCGATCGGCTGGAAGCAGCTGAAATCCGACTGGGCCGTGGTCAGGCGCAACATGGTCCTGCTGTCGGCGCTCGGGGCCATCGGCTTCGCCGTCTTCAATGTCGCGCTCTACACGGCCCTCAACCACACCACCGCCATCAACGTCTCGATCGAGCAGGCCGGCATTCCGATGCTGATCTTCCTGCTCAATTTCCTGTTCTTCCGCCTCAAGGCGAGCTGGGCGCAGATCGTCGGGCTGATCCTGTCGATCGCCGGCATCGTCGTCGCCGCGAGCCATGGCGAGCTGACGCGGCTACTGTCGTTGGACCTGAACGTCGGCGACGCCATCATGCTGGTGGCGGCGATCGTCTACGCCGGCTACAGCGTCTTGCTGCGCTTCAAGCCGCCGATCCACTGGCTCAGCCTGATGATCGTGCTCTGCGTTTCGGCCTTCCTGTTCTCGGCGCCGTTCACCATCGCCGAATTCGCCATGGGCGCCGGCGTCGTCCCAGACGCGCGCGGCTGGGCGATCCTCGCCTATGTCGTCGTCGGCCCGTCGATCGTGGCGCAGATTTTCTACATCCGCGGCGTCGAACTGATCGGCGCCAACCGGGCCGGCCTGTTCATCAACCTGGTGCCGGTCTTCGGCACGCTGTTGTCGATCCTGCTGCTGGGCGAGCGGTTCCAGGCCTATCACGCGGTTGCGCTGGCGCTGACATTCGGCGGCATCTGGCTGGCGGAACGAAACGGACGGCGGGTCCGCAACCCACCGCCCGCCTGATAGCTCAGGCGATTCCGCCCCGACTTACGGCCGCGGCCGGTCCCATTCGAACTGCCTTGCGGCGGCCTTGGCCGGACAGACCGCCGCCGGGTCGAGCGCCACAAGGTCGTCGCAGGCGTCCAGCGACGGGACATCCGCGATGCCGAACCGCCCGCACCGGTCGAGCTCGGCCGGCTCCGCCCGGATCGCCATCACAGATTTGTTCAGGCCGGCGAAACGTTCGAACCTGATCTCGCCGTCTGGAAAGAACCGCCGCATCTGGCGCGCGCCGATCATGTCGTGATGTTTGATCACCATGCGCGCCTCGGCTGGGTCCGGCACCTTGTCGAAGAAGCCGACGGCGAACCGGCGAATGATCGCAGCCCGCGCCGACGCAGGCAGATACTGGAACGCCGGCAGCCTGAAATGCGGCTCGAAAGGAAACCAGTAGTTCGGCGTCTGCACGAAATAGCGCGGCGCCAGCCGGCGCACATTATCCGCATAGGCCGGCATCCTGTCGCGCCCGACATGTTCGATCACCGAATTGGAGTGCACCAGGTCGAACCGGCGCGCGCCGCACAGGTCCGGGTCCGTCGCATCGCCCTCGATCGACTCGAACAGGACGCGGTCGTCGATCGCCTCCACTTCCAGATTGACCAGCGTGATCCGCAGCCGGCCCCGGTTGCGGCGGACGAAATCGCCGCCGACCTGCCAGTATTTTTCGGTGCCGCCGACGTCGAGGATCGAACACTCGCCCTTTTCGTCCAGCACCGTCTGGATCAGGCGCTGCACATTGGCGAAGCGCCTGGCGCGGAAGCCGAACTCGGAACTGCCGCTTTTGGCGAGCGGGTCGTATTTCCCGGACTTCGCGCCGGGCGCGAAAAAATCCGAGACCAGGTCCATGATCGACATTTCGGGTTCCAGTTCGATGCGGGGACTGCACTACCACCGCAAAATAGATTTAGTTGCAGGACAGTAAACACAAAGCCGGTAACAGGCTTAACCGCTAAAGCTTGAATCAATTCCGGCCGACAAACAAAAGCCGGCGCGCCCGCGGGTACGCCGGCCCTTGCTGCAGACCGGGTTGATCTCCAGCAGCCTGATACCGCCGGAAAATCCTTGAAATTGAATTAGGAACCGACGTCGAATTGCAACGGTTTGGCGGAATCGATCTTCGGATCGTCGCGCAGGTTCTTCAGCACGTCGTCAGGAATGCGCTCATCGAGATAGAGCAGCGCGATGGCGTCGCCGCCGGCCCGGTCGCGGCCGAGCTGGAAATTGGCGATGTTGACGCCGCTCTGGCCCAGCACCGTGCCGAGCAGGCCGATGATGCCGGGCACGTCCTTGTTGGTGGTGTAGAGCATGTGCTGGCCGACTTCGGCGTCGAGATTGATGCCCTTGATCTGGATGAAGCGCGGCTTGTGGTCTGAGAAGCAGGTGCCGGCGATCGAGCGGGTCTGCTTCTCGGTCGTCACCGTCAGCTTGATATAGCCGTCGAACACGCCCGACTTGTCGCGTTTCACCTCGGACACGATGATGCCCCGCTCCTTCACCATGATCGGCGCCGAGACCATGTTGACGTCCGACACCTGCGGCCGGATCAGGCCGGCGAGCGCGGCGCTCATCAGAGCGCGGGTGTTCATCGTCGCGGTGGCGCCGTCGAACAGGATCTCGACCGACTTGATCGGCTCCTCGGTCACCTGCCCGACAAATGCGCCGAGCACCTCGGCGAGCTTGACGAAAGGCCTGAGCGTCGGCGCTTCCTCCGCCGAGATTGACGGCATGTTGATGGCGTTGGTGACCGCGCCCTTGATCAGGTAGTCGGACATCTGCTCGGCCACCTGCAGCGCGACATTTTCCTGCGCTTCCGACGTCGAGGCGCCCAGATGCGGCGTGGCGATGACGTTTTCCATGCCGAAGAACGGGCTCTCGGTCGCCGGCTCGGTCTCGAACACGTCCAGCGCCGCGCCTGCCACCTTGCCGCTCTTCAGGCCTTCCAGAAGATCCGCCTCGACGATCAGGCCGCCACGGGCGCAGTTGATGATCCGCACGCCCTTCTTCATCTTGGCGATCGCCGCCGCGTCGATGATGTTGCGGGTCTTGTCGGTCAGCGGCGTGTGCAGGGTGATGAAGTCGGCGCGCGCCAGCAATTCGTCCAGTTCCACCTTTTCGATGCCCAGTTCCTGCGCCCGCTGTTCCGACAGGAACGGGTCGAAGGCGATCACATGCATCTTCAGCCCGACGCCGCGCGCCGCGACGATCGAGCCGATATTGCCGGCGCCGATGATGCCGAGCGTCTTGCCGGTGACCTCGACGCCCATGAAGCGGTTCTTTTCCCACTTGCCGTCATGGGTCGACTTGTTGGCTTCCGGCAGTTCGCGCGCCAGCGCGAACATCAGCGCGATCGCGTGCTCGGCGGTGGTGATCGAATTGCCGAACGGGGTGTTCATCACGATGATGCCCTTGCGGCTGGCGGCCGGGATGTCGACATTGTCGACGCCGATGCCGGCGCGGCCGACGACTTTCAGCCTGGTCGCGGCGTTGATCAGCTTTTCGGTGACCTTTGTCGCCGAGCGGATCGCCAGCCCGTCATACTGGCCGATGAATTCGGCGAGCTTGTCCTTGTCCTTGCCGAGATCCGGCAGGTAGTCGACGTCGACGCCGCGATCCTTGAAGATCTGCACGGCGGTGGGGGACAGTTTGTCGGAAACGAGAACGCGGGGTTTCATGGAGGGCTCCTCTGTCACCCTCCCCTTGCGGGGGAGGGTCGGACCACAGGTCCGGGGTGGGGTGAATTTGTTGGATAGGGATGGGGGAGATCACCCCACCCCGATGTTTCGCATCGACCCTCCCCCTCAAGGGGAGGGTGAGATCGGTCAGGCCGCGGCCTTGAGCGTCGCCTTCTGGCGCGCGAACGCCCAGTCGAGCCAGGCGGTCAGCGCCTCGATGTCGGCGGTCTCGACGGTCGCGCCACACCAGATGCGCAAGCCGGTCGCCGCGTCGCGATAGGCGCCGATGTCATAGGCGACGCCCTCCTTGTCGAGCGCCGAGACGATGCCCTTGGCGAACGCCGCCTGGCCGTCGGCGTCGAGCGCCAGCACGTCGGGATCGGTGATGGTCAGGCACACCGACGTGTTCGAGCGCGTCGCCGGCGCGGCGGCCAGATTGGCCAGCCAGCCGCAGCGGTCGACATAGGCGTTGAGCGCGTTGGCGTTGGCGTCGGCGCGGGCGACCAGCGCATCGAGGCCGCCGAGCGACTTCGCCCAGGTCAGCGCATCGACATAGTCCTCGACGCACAGCATCGACGGCGTGTTGATGGTCTCGCCCTTGAAAATGCCCTCGATCAGCTTGCCGCCCGAGGTGAGACGGAAAATCTTTGGCAGCGGCCAGGCAGGCTTGTAGCTTTCCAGCCGCTCCACCGCGCGCGGCGACAGGATCAGCACGCCATGCGCGCCCTCCCCGCCCAGCACCTTCTGCCAGGAGAAGGTGACGACATCGAGCTTGGCGAAATCGAGCCGCTGCGCGAACGCCGCCGATGTCGCGTCGCAGATCGTCAGCCCCTTGCGATCGGCGGAAATGAAGTCGCCATCGGCGACGCGCACGCCCGAGGTCGTGCCGTTCCAGGTGAACACCACGTCGCGGTCGAAGTCGATTTTCGCGAGGTCCGGCAGTTCGCCGTAAGCCGCCTCAAAGGTGCGCACGTCGGCCAGTTTCAACTGCTTGACCACGTCGGTCACCCAGCCGGAGCCGAACGATTCCCAGGCGACCATTTCGACGCCGCGCTGCCCCAGCAGCGACCACAGCGCCATCTCGACCGCGCCGGTGTCGGACGCCGGCACGATGCCGATCCGGTAGCCGGCGGGAACCTGGAGAACCTCGCGCGTCAGCTCGATGGCGAGCGCCAGCCTGTCCTTGCCGATCCTGGCCCGGTGCGAACGGCCGAGAGGCGCATTGGCCAGGGCGTCGAGCGACCAGCCGGGTCGTTTCGCGCAGGGTCCGGATGAAAAATTGGGGTTTGCCGGACGCACTGCCGGCGTGGCGACGCTTGTCGTCATCGTGGTCTATCCTTCCAGATAGTTAGCCCGCTCGTTGGGGAGGGGTGGCCCACGGACGGCGATATTGGAAGGCGTTCGCGTCGTCAAGTGCAATGTCGCGGCTGCGCCACGCGCCGGCCGTACTGCGACGTTTGCGCAACGAAAACGGGCGGACCGAAGCCCGCCCGTCCAGATGCCGAATTGTCCCCGGACCTACCAGAGCGCGTAGCGCAGGCCGACCTTGATCTGATGATAGTCGATGCCCTTGTGCCAGCGGAACGTCTGGTCCGGATCGAAGCTGACCCATTCCGCCGACGGCGTCGACATGAACTCGTAGCCGACATCGAGCTTGACGTTCTGCGACAGCTGATAGGCGACGCCGGCAGCCAGCGAGTAGTTGAAATTGTATCCGCCGACCGAGTCGCGCACGCCGCGATAGTCGATCACGTCGTCGCAGCGGAAGGTCGGAGTGTCGATGCAGTCCTTCTCGCCCCGGGTCCGCTGCGATTTGGTGTAGGTCAGCCCGACGCCCGCGCCGACATAGGGCGTGAATCCGGCAAACGTGCCGAGATCGACGAAGCCGGCGGCCGACAGCGCATAGGCCTTGTTGCGCGCTGAATTGGAAACGTCGCACGGCGACGTCGCGGTCGGGTCTTCGATGACGCCGTTGCCCACCGTTGTGAGGCCGGTGCCCTGGCAGACATCGACCACGCTGGCAGACGTCTGGTTTGTCGGCAGCAAGGCGAGATTCATTTCGCCGCGCAGGAAGGAATTGAACTGGTAGCCCATGCCGATCGAGCCGGTCAGCAGGCTGGCATTGTCGCGGTATTCGCCGGGAAAACCGCCGGGCGTCGTAAAGGAGGAATAGCGGTGCTCGAACGGCTTGTTCACGGCATAACCGACATCTCCCCTGAGATACCAACCGGTGCCGACCTCGACCGGCACGAAATCGTCGACCGCCTCGGGCGCATCGATGACCAGCGGCGGATCGTAGTCCGCGGCCGCGGCCGGACCGACCCAGGCAACAGATGCAAGAAGGCATGGGATGGCCATGCGCGCGATCAGGTTCATCAGCCCCAACTCCACAACTGATCGAAGCGGCAATTCGCTTCGGAACGACATGGAACCCAGTGTTAACCATAGAGGTTAAACGGCGGTTAAGTATGTTTGGCGGCGCGCGAAATCTGACGAAATATTTGAAACAAAAGAAAAACCGCCCGGCTTTCACCGGACGGTTGTTCAATCGGGCTGGATCGCCGGGACTACTTGTAGACCGGCGGCTCGATCGGCTCGGGCTGGTAGGCCACCTGCTCCGGAGCGCATTCGGTGGCGCCGCCGAACTGGTAGCGCAGGCCGGCGCGGCCCTCGTGGATGTTGAAGCCCCTGTCGAAGCCCGGGCCGTTGCCGGCAGCCAGGTCGAACATCGCGCCGCCTTCGACGCGGCGATAGCGGTAGCCGGCGTCAAGCTTGAGCTTGTCGGTCAGGCAGTAGGACGCGCCGGCCATCAGCGCGTAGGTGAAGCGCCACTTGGCCATGCCGCCGTGAACCACCGAAGGATCGCAATTGGCCGGATTGGCCGCGTCGCAGGCGGTGTTGGTCAGGTCGCCCCACTTGACGCGGGTGCCGCCGATGCCGGCGCCTACATAGGGCGTGATGCCGTGCCAGGTGCCGAGATCGACATAGGCGTTGGCGAGCAGGCTCCAGGCCGAGAAGGTCGCCACGTCATTGGAGATACAGTCGAGGGCGACGCCGCAGGCGCCGCGGGTCGAGCCGCGGAAATCGGTCTTGCCGAGATGGTCGAGCGTCAGATCGGTGCGGAGATACCGGGTGACCTGATAGCCGACGCCGACGCCGCCGGTCCAGGAGCTCTTCAGGCTGCCCGACTGGAAGCTGTTCATGCCGGGCCCGGGCGTCATGTAGTAGCCGCCGCGAAAGTCCGTCGCCGCGTAGCCGACGTCGCCGCGGATATACCAGCCGCCGAAATCCGAGGCCGGTTCTTCATAAACGGAAATCGGCGCCGGTGGCTGGGCCTCGACGACCGGCGGTTCGTACATATCGGCCGCCATGGCCGGGATCGATGCGCTCGCCAGCAGCGCCGCACCGAAAAACGCAATCGGGAGTTTCGCGTTCATGATCATTACCCTCTCACCCGGTCGCTCTTTTCACCGGCTGTGCTTGAACTCGGGTTTGGATAATGAATCGCAAAGGTTAAAACGCGCTTAACCCAGAAACTTAACCACGTTGGACGCTACAGGGACGCGAGAAACACAAAAAAGGCGGCCCGCAAGCCGCCTTTATTTGCCGTGAAAACTGGAGTGGTTCGAATCAGGCCGCCGTGCGCATCGCCGAGATCGCGTCGGCGATTTCGTCGACGACCGATTCAACCAGCGCCTTGTCGTCGGATTCCGCCATCACCCGGATCAGCGGCTCGGTGCCCGAGGGGCGGATCACCAGCCGGCCGGAGGGGCCGAGCTTGCTGCGCGAATGTTCGATCAGCGCCTTCACCGGCTCGCTCTCCAGCGGCTTGCCGCCGTTGAAACGGACGTTCTTCAACACCTGGGGCACCGGATCGAATTTTCGGCAGACCTCGCTGGCTGGCTTGCCGGCCCGCTTGACATAGGCCAGCACCTGCAGCGCCGAGACCAGTCCGTCGCCGGTGGTGGAGAAATCCGAGAGGATGGTGTGGCCCGACTGTTCGCCGCCGACATTGAAGCCGTGCGCGCGCATATATTCGACCACATAGCGGTCGCCGACCTTGGTGCGGTGCAGCGACAGGCCCAGTTCGGCCAGATGGCGCTCGAGCCCGAGATTTGACATCACCGTTGCCACCACGCCGCCGCCGGCCAGCCGGCCGTTCTCGTGCCACGACTCGCCGATCATGGCGAGGATCTGGTCGCCGTCGACCACGGTGCCGTTTTCATCGACAATGATCATCCGGTCGGCGTCGCCGTCGAGCGCGATGCCGATGTCGGCGCGTACTTCGTGCACCTTTTTCGACAGCGCCATCGGATGGGTCGAACCGACGTCCTGATTGATGTTGGTGCCGTTGGGCTCGACCCCGATCGCCACGACGTCCGCGCCGAGTTCCCACAGCGCGGCGGGCGCGACCTTGTAGGCAGCGCCATTGGCGCAATCGATCGCCACGCGCATGCCCGACAGCGTCATCGAACGCGGCAGCGTGCGTTTCGCGAACTCGATATAGCGGTCATGCACGCCGTCGATGCGCTTGGCCCGGCCGAGCGCATCGGCGCTGACCAGATGGGTCGACAGGTCGGAATCGAGCAACTGCTCGATCCGCGCCTCGATCTCGTCCGATAGTTTGTAGCCGTCGGGCCCAAACAGCTTGATGCCGTTGTCGTAATGCGGATTGTGCGACGCCGAGATCATCACGCCGATGTCGGCGCGCAGCGAGCGCGCCAGCATGGCCACCGCCGGCGTCGGCACCGGTCCGAGCAGGAAGACGTCCATGCCGGCGGCGCAGAATCCCGCCACCATGGCGTTCTCGATCATGTAGCCCGACAGGCGCGNNGCGGCCATGCCGACCTTCATCGCCACGTCCGGCGTCATCGGAAAGCTGTTTGCCCGCCCCCGGATGCCGTCGGTGCCAAAATAACGTTTGGACATTCGGATTCCATGCCCCCGAGAGATTTGCGTTTTCTTGCCGGCGTTTTGCCATATTGCGCCCGGGAACGGGATCACATTGTATAATCGAATGTAACCGTCAGCGCGCGACCGAACCCGCTTAGATTGCATCAAATCCGGTTAAACTATTGATAGTGAAACTAGTTAACGGCTTGTCGCCAATTTGAACGACGTCTAGCGCAGCGATTCAACCCAGGCGCGAAGCAACGCCACGGCCCTGCTGTCGGTGAGGCTTCGCCCCAATTCCGGCATCATCACGCCCGGTTCCGCGCTCTCGACCCGATAGACCAGGATCGAATTGTCGGGATTGCCGGGATCGATGTCATAGGTCCGGTCGCCGCTGCCCCGGCCGGCCGCCACCGGGCGCTTGCGCTCGCCCAGCGCCACCCGGTCCTGTTCGCCCGAGGTCAGGAACAGGCCGGAATTGCTCGCCGGCCCCTCGGGCCGGTGGCAATGGGCGCAGTTGACGTCGAGCCAGGT
>DDFA01000108.1 GCA_002336975.1 Phyllobacteriaceae bacterium UBA1940 | reverse complement strand
ACCCCCCACGAATTTTTCAGGCTAGGTCGCTCACTCCGCAGCCTCGACGCCTGAATTGTAGGCATAGGTCGCCCAAGTCGGTTTGTAGCTTTCGTCCGCCTGATTGCCCCAATAGGTCCAGCCGGGACGTGTGCCTCGGGCAAACAATTCCAGATAAGGGCCTTTGGAACAATCCTCGATCAGCTTGTATTGTTCGTCCGGCTTACGGGAATGTTCGCGCTTGCGGGTGGCCAGATAGTTGATCTGACTGCGGCCGGGCGCTTCGGTGCGCGCATTCTTGCCGCGAACGCCGAACAACAGCAACTCGGTGACATTGCGGAAATAGAAGCCGACGCCACGGCCATCGGAGCCGCCATCCTTGCGGACCTTGTGCCAGACGATATTCGATTTGTATTGGAAACCCCAGGCATCAAGCACTTTCAACCCGTCAGGCAACAGGGCGTTGGGAACCCACAAATATAGGTGGGCCGTGCTCTTGAGGTGGTCTTCGACCGGCAGGGCACAGATTTCGTCAGTGGTCATCGTGCCGTAGCGAGACAGGCGACGATGCTCGGGCGCGACCTTGCCCGTGCGATTGATGAACCGCCATGGCGGATCGGCAAGGATCGTTTGAAAACGCTTGCCCTGAAGTTTTCTCACCAGGTCGATAGCTGGATCCAAAGGTTCGGCGTTCATTTGGACAAGCTCCCGCTTAAATGAGAACAAAATAGCAACAAACGGTAAATGTCAAGTGTGACCGATTCTGTTTGCCGAGTCCCATTGGCAGCGGCAATTTTCCCTGCATAACTTCACAAGCTTGCGCCACGGTGGGGTATGCAAGAGGGCCCTCGACCTCGCAGACCTATCGCAACGCGGCGTTCTTTCGTGTGTTCAGAACGGAAAAATCCCGCCCAAGGCTTTTCGGTGAGCGGACCTAACGCCCAAGCCAGGCATCGAGGCTGAATACATCCGGACCCGCAAAAAACCGGAACAGGCAGACGAAACAGAACTGGATGGCGGCGTCTCCGCCATTGAGCGGAGGGTAGAAGATCTTCTTGGCGTGGACCATGAAATAGGCAAACGCCATTTCGCCCGATGCGATGAAAGCGGCGGGCCGGATGAACAGGCCGACGGTCAGCAAAAATCCGCAGATCAACTCGATCAGGCCCGAATACCACTCGATCGCCTAGGGTTTCAACGGTTCAGAGCGCGCCGGTAAATTCAGGATATTTGAGGTTCCGTGGCACCGGAAGAATAGGCCAACGACAAAGCGCAAGAGACCCTGCGCATAGGGCGCGTATTGTTCAAGCATGGTAAGTCCCGCAGCCTACCTGCGTGTCGCCACCGATCGCATCGGACGCTTAGCCGTAGGCGAGATCTAACGTTCTGAATAGATACCTTGCGTCAACATGGTCGTGTTGACGGTGAATAAAACGGCGAGGCCGCAATCGCTTCAGGGTGTCCAGAAAGTCCGCAGCGCCAGATGCGGCCGGCTTCGGTCCCATCTTGGTTCCTCGGCCACGCGCCTGGCCTTCATCACGTCTCGGCGCCGCTTCCCAGGCTAGATTTTTCTTGTCCCCCTCCCTCCCAGCCGCCCCCATACTTCCCGTTCGACCATCGGGACATGGACATGCAGAGGCAGGACGACTATCAGATCAGCCGGGACGATATGCTGCTCTTCATCGCGCAGCTGGCGTCGCTGGCCAATCTCGTCATCGGCATCGTCGCGCGCGGCTGTCCCGCGGACGACCGGCTTGTCTCGTCGCTTCGCCGTTCCGAATACGCCATGCTCGTCGTGCTTGGCGGCATTCTCGGCAATGTCGACACGCGCGGGCTGGTCCCCGGCCTCGACGCGTTCGCTTCGGACGACAAGACCATCGACCGCAGCGCGGAACTCGCCCGAATGGCCGCTTCCTACCGGCAGATCGCAGTGTCGCTGGCGCTGATCTTGTCGATGTTTCCGCGCGCATTCCGCGACAGGTCGCGCGAGGATGTATTGCTATCGGCGTCCCGGTCGCCCTCGGCTGCCGGATGCGCGGCAAACGGTCCCGCGGTCGTCCGCGCGCTTTGCCATTCGCCTGCCGCCAGTCCAGAAATCCCGCCTTAGCTTTGCTGAAGCAGGCGCGTGCCTGGCATCGCCATCCACTTGGCCCAAGGGCCCTGTTCGTGCTGGATTTTCGCTCCGGCATTTTCAGGCAATTGCGGCTTCACGTCACTTCCTCGCCCGCGCGCTTCCTGCAATATGTGTCACCGGATTGAGGGAGGGGATTTTTTCATGCGCACGGTCTGGCGTTGGGTTTTTCGCATCGTCATCGCGCTTGTCGTCGTCGGCGCCATCGGCGCATTTGCGTTCCGCAAGCAGATTTCGGAATATCGCGCGGCGTTCGAATATGCCGGTCTGTTCGAGCCGGACGTGATCGACGGAAATTTCCGCTCGCTCTACAAGATCTATGCCTCGACCAGGGTCGACAAAAGCCCGGCGGCGAGCGACCTGCCCAGGGCCGAGCGGCCACTGCCGCAAAATTTCGTCTACAAGGGCGAAACCAAGACAATCGCCGACTGGATCGCCGAGACCCAGACGACGGGGCTGATCGTCATCAAGGACGGGACGGTCGTGCATGAGGAATATCTGCGCGGCAACACCGCCGACACCCAGTCGATCGCCATGAGCCTGTCGAAATCGACGGTGTCGTTCATGATCGGCAATGCGGTCGCCGACGGGCTGGTCAAGCTCGACCAGCCGGTCGATACCTATGCGCCGCTGCTGGCGCAGGGCGGCTACAAGGGGGTGAAGGTCAAGGACGTGCTGCAGATGTCGTCGGGCATCGGCTTCAACGAGGATTATGGCGACCTGTCGTCGGACATCGTGCGCTACATTATCCAGATCCTGACCGGGTCGGTGAACGATTTTACCGCCAATCTGAAGAACCAGGACCCGCCGGGCACGATCAACCGCTACGTCTCGGCTGACACCCAGGTGCTCGGCATGGTGCTGGAAGGGGCGACGAAGAAGCCGCTGGCGCAGTATTTTTCCGAGCGGCTGTGGTCAAAGCTCGGAACCCAGGCCGACGCTTACTGGCTGGTCGACAAAAAGGGCGAGGCGGTGGCGGCCGGCGGGCTGAACGCGGTGCTGCGCGACTATGCCCGCTTCGGGCTGCTTTATCTGAACGAGGGCAAGAATTTCGCCGGCGAACAGATCGTGCCGGCGGAGTGGGTGCGCGCCTCGGTGACGCCGGACGCGCCGCATCTGATGCCCGGCCGCGACGACGGCCATGGCGGCAAGGCGCTCGGCTACGGCTATCAGTGGTGGATCCCGGCCGAACGGCAGGGCGGTGACTTCACCGGCATCGGCATTTACGGGCAGTTCATCTACGTCAATCCCGAGCGACGGGTGGTGATCGCCAAGACCAGCGCCTATGCCGACTACAACAACAGCTGGGAAAAGATGGAGAGCGAGACGATCGCCGCGTTCCAGGCGATCGCCGCAGGTTTGTGAGGCCGGGTCGGCGGCCGGTCAGGCCTGTTCGCCGCGCGCCGGATAGTCGTTCTTGATGACGAAATCGAGCGCCTTGACGATCTCGCCGAAATTGGGCCGCACGAACGGCATCGACTGGACCGACAGCCAGTAGACGGTGCGGTCGGGGCGCAGCAGGAACACGCCGGGCTCGGAGAACAGCGCCGGCTCCTCGATGCCGATCGAGGTGACGCCGCGCGAGGCGGAGATGTAGAGACCCCATTCGCGCGCCTTGGCGAGATCGAGGCCATGGCCGATGCGCAGCGCCGAGGCGCCGATCTTGTCGGCCATGGCGCGGGCGCGCTGTTCGCCGTCGGAACTGACGGCGATGACGGAAACGCCGCGTTCGGCGAAAGCTGGAACCTGTCGCTCCAGTTCCTTGAGATAGCCGGCGCAGATCGGGCAATGCAGACCGCGATAAAAGGCGATGAGGATGAAGCGGCCGGCGGACTCGGCGGCGAGGTCGAAGGCTCCGTGGTCGAGCGTTGCGAGGCGCAAGGCGGGGGCGGGCTGCCGGGGGATCAGCATGAAAAGTCCTTTCAAGTGGGCTGTTGACGGGATCGGACGGCAAATGCCAGAATTTCGATCATGAGTGGTCCGGAATCCATGATCGAAAGTCCGCAGTCTGAAAAAGTCGACAGGCTGGCGGTGTTCTTTCGCGCCTTCGACGTGTCGGTTCTGGAGGATGCGGCGGCGCCGGATACGGCGTGGCTGGCGATCGAAACAGACCCGGACGGGCCGCGACGGATCGCGCTTTATCCCCATGGCGTCGCGCGGGAGCGAAGCCCGGAAGCGGTCGGCGTCGGCATCTGCTTTGGCGGCATGGACAATCCGCTGATGGCGGCGCTGCCTGGCGAGATCGCCGCCGACCTTGGCGACGAGCCGGCGCTCGCGGGCGTGGCTGGCGCGCTGGTGGAGGAAATGCGGCAGCGGCGCTGCGGCCGCCAGGTCGGCATCGACCGGCTGTCGCAGGTGGCGGTGCTGATGCTGCTGAGGCGGGCGGTGGACCGCGGCGCCTCGACGCCCGGCCTGCTGGCCGGCCTGTCGCATCCGGCGCTGCGCCGGGCGCTGGCGGCGATGCATGACGAACCGGGCAGGGCGTGGCGGGTCGAGGATCTGGCGCTTCTGGCCGGCCAGTCGCGCAGCCAGTTCATGAAGGCGTTTCCGCGAGCGGTGGGCGTGACGCCGGCGGCCTATCTGGCGCAATGGCGGCTGACGCTGGCTCGGCGCGAACTTGTGCGCGGCGATGCGATCAAGGCGGTGGCGCGCAAGGCCGGCTTTGGCAGCGCCGAAGCGTTTTCGCGCGCCTTCGCCCGCCGCTTCGGCCGGCCGCCGAGCCAGGCGAAGCCGCCTGAAGCCGATAGGCAAACGGGTGTGGCCGGCGTATAGGCGGGGGATGAGCAACCCGCAAAAATCCGACTGGTCGGCGGCGCAATATCTCAAGTTCGAGGACGAGCGGACGCGGCCGGCGCGCGACCTCCTGGCGCGCGTGCCGGTGGAGAGCCCGAAGCGGGTGGTCGACATCGGTTGCGGGCCGGGCAATTCGACCGAGCTTCTGGTCGAGCGCTGGCCGGATGCGGAGGTTTCCGGCTTCGACACCTCGCCCGACATGATCGACAAGGCGAGGAAGCGGCTGCCGCGCGTGGCGTTTTCGCTTGCCGACGCGGCGAACTGGGAGCCGGTCGAACCGGTCGACGTCATCTTCGCCAACGCCGTGTTCCAGTGGCTGCCGCAGCATCCGCGCCTGCTGAGACGGCTGATCGGTTTTCTTGCGCCAGGCGGCGCGCTGGCGGTGCAGATGCCCGACAATCTGGCCGAGCCGTCGCACCAGCTGATGCGCGAGGCGGCGCTGGCCATGCCGTTTTCGGAAAAAATAGCGGACGCGGCGCGCGACCCGCTGCCGCCGGTCGGCGATTATTACGACCTGCTCAGGCCGGCATCGAGCCGGATCGACATCTGGCATACTTTCTATAACCATCCGCTCGACGGGCCGGACGCGATCGTCGAATGGCTGAAATCGACCGGGTTGAAGCCGTTTCTCGACCCGCTGTCGGCGGACGAGAAAAGCCGGTTTCTCGCCGCCTATCTCGAGCGGATCGCGACGGCCTATCCGGCGCGGGTCGACGGCAAGTCGCTGCTGCGTTTTCCGCGCCTGTTCATCGTCGCGCTCAGGTAGCGGCGTTCTTTCGACACACGGCAACGTTAAGAGGCGAAAGACCAAGTGATCGGCGCGCCGCCACTTTTCGCGCCTTGCGGCTTTGCACGCCCAATAAACTGACATACACCGCCGCGATATTGTCCGTCGGCAGCCGGGGCTGGAACGCATACGCATGAAACGCATCATCATCAGCGGGATCGGCGTCGAGATACCCGAAGCGACGATCACTAATGACGAACTTGTCGCCTCGTTCAACCAGTGGATCGACCATGAGAACGTGGCGCGCGCGGCGCGCGGCGAAGTGGCGCTGCCGAAATCCGACAGCGAGTTCATCGTCTACGCGTCTGGGGTGAAGAACCGGCATGTGCTGACGCGTGAGGGCATTCTGGACGTCGACCGGATGGCGCCGGTGATCGCGCAGCGCGCCGACGACGAACTGTCGGTGATGGCGGAGTTCGGCATCGCGGCGGCGACGCGGGCGCTGGCGCATGCCGGCGTCGAGGCGTCGTCGGTCGACATGGTAATCTGCTCGGCCTCGCACCAGCAGCGGCCCTATCCGGCGATCGCGATCGAGATCCAGAACGCGCTGGGGATAAACGGCGCGGCGTTCGACATGGGGCTGGGCTGCTCATCGGCCGGCGCGGCGCTGCATGTGGCGACCGCCCTGGCGCGCTCGGGCGCGCATAAACGTGTGCTGGTGGTGACGCCCGAGATCATTACCGGCCAGCTGAATTTTCGCGACCGGCAGACGCATTTCATCTTCGGCGACGCGTCGGTGGCGATGGTGGTCGAGGCGATCGAAACGGACGAGACGCGGCCCGGCCGCTTCGAGGTGATCGACACCCGCTCGTGGACGCAGTTCTCCAACAATATCCGCACCAATTTCGGCTTTTTGTCGCGCACGGCCGAGCCCGACCCCTATGTGGTGCCGATGGACGGCAAGATGATCAAGCAGAACGGGCAGAAGGTGTTCAAGGAGGTGACGCATGCGGCGCACCGCTTCATTACCGCCTTCCTCGCCGACCACGAGATGGCGCCGGCGGACGTGCGGCGCTACTGGCTGCACCAGGCCAATGGGCGGATGAACGCGATGATCATGAAGCTGGCGCTCGGCCATGAGGCCGACGCCGACACCGCGCCGATGGTGCTGGAAAAGCTCGGCAACACCGCCGCCGCCGGCGCGGTGATCGCGCTGAAGCAGTATCACGAGGACATGGAGCCCGGCGATTACGGGCTGCTGTGCGCCTTCGGCGCCGGCTATTCGATTGCGAGCGCGTTGTTGAGGAAGATGTGATGCGCGACCTCGAACCGCTGTTTGCGCAACGGCCCGAGGAACTTCCCGAAATCGTCAAGGGCAAGAAACTGCTCGGCAAGGTGACGGCGACGCTGGTGGCGCCGGGCGAGGACTTCGAGACGCGGGCGGTCGACGGGTTCGATGTCGATTTCGAGGGCATCGCCGGCGACCATCATCGCGGCTTGACGCGCAAATCCGGCGGGCGCGAGCCCTGGTACGGGCGCGGAACAGACATGCGCAACGAACGGCAGATATCGATCGTGTCGTCGCAGGAACTGCGGACGATCGCCGACCGGATGGGTTTGGCGGAGATACTGCCGGAATGGATCGGCGCCAATCTGGTGATCGACAATGTGCCGATGCTGTCGATGATCCCGCCGGGGACGCGGCTGTTCTTCGCCGGCGGCGCGGTGCTGAAGGTCGACGGCCAGAACGCGCCGTGCCAGGTGGCCGGCAGGTTGGTGGCCAGGCGCGCCGGACTGCCCGAGATCGCCGACAGCGCGCTGCGCTTCCCGCAGTCGGCGCAGAGGTTGCGCGGACTGGTGGCCTGGGTGGAAAAGCCCGGCCGGATCGCGCGCGGCGAGGACGTGTCGGTGCGGATCGGCGAGCAGTGGGTCTATCCGGGCTGATCCGAAGCTTCAGCCCGACAGCAGCCGGATGAACTGTTCGGCGACCGGCCGCATCGGCGCGTCGGATGGGGCGAATTCGAGAAATTTCCGGTAGGCGGCGACCGCATCGGCGCGTGCGCCGAGATCGCGCTGGCTGTCGCCGATCGACATCCAGACATCGGCATTGGCGGGCGCCAGCGCCTTTGCCTGGTCGAGTTCGGACAGGGCGTCGCGGTGGCGTCCCAGGCGCTGCAGGACGCGGGCGTGCTCGAGACGGTAGTCGGCGCTGGCAGGCGCAAGCGCGACGGCGCGCGCATAGCGGGTTTCGGCCGCCGACCAGTCCTTCAGAATGGCGAGGATGCGGCCGTGGGCCGATATTGCCGTCGCGTCGTCGGGCGCATAGTCGGCTGCGTCGCGATAAACCCGTTCGGCGGCGGCGAAATCGCCGGCTGCAAGCGGGATGGCGGCAAGCTGGGCAAAGGCGGCAGGGTAGCCTGGATCGAGCTCCAGCGCCTTTTTCAGCTGGGCGACGCCGGCCTGCTGCTCGCCACGTTCAAGCAGGATCGTGCCGGCGCGGGTGAAATAGCGCGGATTGACCGGATCGAGTTCGGCGGCTGATTCCAGCAGCCTGACAGCCTCGTCGGGCCGATTTTCCGCCAGCGCAATGTCGGCGACGCCCTCGGCGGCGATGACGTCGCGCGGGTCGAGCCGCCGCACTTCGGCGAACTCCGCCTTTGCGCCGGCGATGTCGCCGCTTGCCAACAGCGAATTGGCGAGGTTGTTGCGGGCCGGGCGGAACGCCGGATCGAGCGCCAGCGCGGCGCGGAATTCGCCGATCGCGGCCGGCAGGTCATTGTGGTCGATGCGGATGCGGCCGATGAGGTTGTGCGCCCATTTGGCGTCCGGGTGGTGGGCGCGGATCATCCGGCGCGCCAGAACCGTGGCCTTCAGGGGCTGGGTCTCGGCGTTGGCGGAAATGGCGACGAACGGGTCGAGCACCGCCAGCACGCCCGAGGCTGCGTCGGCGAAATAGGCGCGCTCCGACCGATCGCCCACCGGCGGCAGGTCGACCAGTTCGACATCGTCGCGGATAACGCGCAGCCGCAGCCGCGCGTCGGCCGGCGCGCAGGCGGGATCGGCGCAGACGAACTCGCCGGCGATGCGGGTCTCGTAGGCATTGAACAGTTTGCGCACATGGTAGACGAGCGATTCGATCGACAGGCCGGAATCGGGGAAGGAAAACTCGACATGGCGCGAATCGGGTAAGGCGGCGATCGACTGCTTGGTGGTCTTCGCCGCCAGCGACACGTCGAGCAGCCCGTCCCAGATACGGCTGGCGGCGACGTCCGCGGTCATGCCGCGCTCGGCCATGGCGGCGGGGACGCCGATCGGCTCGATGATCACCTGATCGCGGCGGAACTGGCCGACAATCAGCGGCGCCAGAATGATGACGATCAGCAGGAAGAACAGGTTGAGGACCAGGGTGCGGACGGTGGTCGACCAGCTTTCGAAGCCGGGCAGCGAAAATCGGCCGATAAACCGCCGCCATGGCGACGCCGGTTGCGACGAAACCTTCTTTTCACGCGGCATCGAGCGCCCCAAACCCCAACCGGTCACACGACTGCACTCATATCACGTCCGTCTGGCGACATAAGTGCTTCAATTGGCCGTGACCGGCGCTTACTCGTCGTCGCTGTCGGGGTTGAGCAGGCGGGTGGCGCGCCACGTCGTCAGCACCTCATTGATCTGGTCGACGACGAAATGGCGGGCGGACGGCTGGTCGTAGCCTTCGGCCAGCAGGGCGTCGTAGTCGGTGTGGACATGGCGGATATGGGCGACGGTCGACAGCCATAGCGCCACCGAGGGCGGCAGCGTCTTCAACTGACGACCGGCGGCCGCCTGGCGGATCGGCTCGGCGTCGGCCCAGGGCGCGCCGGGGATCAGCAGCGTCAGGCCGCGAGCGATGGCCTTCTGGCGTTCGGTGGCCATTGTCAGGCGTCTTGCGGCCGGGTCGCGGCGGCTACCGCGTCGGTCGACGCGAAATAGGGTTTTATGTCGATGACCGGCGTGGCGTCGAGCACGTCGATGGCGTCGACGGCGACGATCCCGGCCTCGACGTCGACCGACAGGATTGCGCAGACATGCAGGCCGACCGGGTTCGGCCGCACCGGCGAGCGCAGGGCGAAGGTGCCGCGCGGCGCTTCGGCGTGGCGCGGCTTCTGCACGATCAGGTCGCGCGGGGCGCGGTCGAGCCAGGTCAGCAGGACGAGGTGGCTGCAGACGGCCAGACCGTCAAGCCCGTCGCGAAAAGCCGGATCGACGTGAATTTCGGCCGGTGCGCCGCGCTCGCGCGCCTGCGCGATATTCTTCGGACAGTCCTCGCGCCGCAGCCAGGGCGAGGCGACGCGGCCGATGAAGACGAGGCCGGCGTCCGGCGGCATCGAGGCCGGATCGAGCGCGAGCCTGCGCTCGCCGTTGCGAACCTCGAAGCCTGCGGAGTGGGCGGCTTGCGCCATTTTGTTTTCAGAACGCGACATTGGTGCTTGTGTGAGACCGATAGTGGATATAAAGATATGTTTATGTCTGATTGGAGGCGTCTTTGACAAGGCTCAGTCTGGACCGGATGGTCGATACGCTCAAGGCGGCTGCCGAAACCAGCCGGATGCGTATTCTTTCCCTGCTGTCGCGCGGCGACCTGACCGTGTCTGACCTGACCGATATTCTTGGCCAGTCGCAGCCGCGCGTCTCGCGTCATCTCAAACTGCTGCTCGAAGCCGGGCTGATCGGCCGCTACCAGGAAGGCTCCTGGGCCTATTTCCGCCTGTCCGACGATGAGAATGCGCGCGAATTCGTCGCCGAACTGATCGGCCGTATCGACGCGCATGACGGCGCCATCGGCCGCGATCTCGAACGGCTGGCCTCGGTCAAGCGCCGGCATCAGGAAAAAGCGTCGTCCTATTTCGACGCCAACGCCGCGGGCTGGGACCAACTGCGAGCCCTGCATGCGCCGGATGCTGCGGTGGAGGCGGCGCTGACGCAGGCGATCGGCAACCAGCCGTTCCAGGCAATGCTGGATCTCGGCACCGGCACCGGTCGGATGCTGGAACTATTCGCGCCGCTCTACCGGCGCGGCGTCGGCGTCGACATGTCGCGGGAGATGCTGGCGGTGGCGCGGGCCAATCTCGAACGCGCCGACGTCGCAAATGCGCAGGTGCGCCAGGGCGATCTGCTGGCGCTGCCGTTCGAACGCGACAGTTTCGACCTGGTGACCATCCATCAGGTGCTGCACTATCTGCACGAACCGGCGCTGGCGATCCGCGAGGCGGCGCGGGTGCTGCGCCATGCCGGGCGGCTGGCGATCGTCGACTTCGCGCCGCATGCGCTGGAATTTCTGCGCGACGACCATGCGCATCTCAGGCTCGGCTTTTCCGACAGGCAGATCGTCGATTGGATGCAGGACGCCGGCCTCGAACATGTCGAAACCCGGACATTCGCCCCGGCCGCGGGCCAACCGGCCGGCCTGACCGTCAAATTGTGGCTCGGCCGCGACCGCCGGCTGCTGATCGCCGAACCTTCCAGAACCAGTGTCACGGAGACCGCCTGATGTCCCAGTTCCGCCTCTCTCGCCGCCCCGACATCGGCGACAAGGTGCGCGTCTCCTTCGAGTTCTTCCCGCCGAAGACCGACGAGATGGAAATGAGGCTTTGGGAAACGGTGCAGCGGCTCGAACCGCTCAATCCAAGCTTCGTCTCGGTGACCTACGGGGCCGGCGGCTCGACGCGCGAACGCACGGCGCGCACGGTGAAGCGCATTCTGGAGCAGTCTACGCTGCAACCGGCGGCGCATCTGACCTGCGTCGACACCAGCCGCGATGAATCGAACAAGGTCATCGCCGACTTTATCGCGATGGGCGTCAAGCGCTTCGTGGCGCTGCGCGGCGATCCGGCGGCAGGCGTGGGCGCGCGCTACGCGCCGCATCCGCAGGGCTACGCCAATGGCGCGGAACTGGTCGGCGCGATCTCGGCGCAGGGCGCGACCGACATTTCGGTCTCGGCCTATCCCGACAAACATCCCGAAAGCCCGGATTTCGCCACCGATATCGAGATGCTGAAGCGCAAGGTCGACAACGGAGCGACGCGGGCGATCACCCAGTTCTTCTTCGACAACGACGTTTACGAGCGTTATGTCGAGCGGGTGCGCCGCGCCGGCATCTACATCCCGATCGTGCCGGGCATCCTGCCGGTGCACAATTTCAGGGCGGTGACCAATTTCGCCGGACGCTGCGGCGCGCATCTGCCGGCCTGGCTGGCGGAACGGTTCGACGGGCTCGACAACGACCCGCAGACCCATTCGCTGGTGGCTGCGGCGGTGGCGTCGGAGCAGGTGCTCGACCTGGTGGAGCGCGGCGTCTACGACTTCCATTTCTACACCATGAACCGCGCCGATCTGGGGTTCGCGATCTGCCATATGATCGGCATCCGGCCGACGGCGCCCGGCCAGCCGGCGGTGCAGGCGTCGGCCGCCTGACGCCTGCCGATGACCATGAAAAAGGCCGGGATCTGATCCCGGCCTTTTCCATTCAGTTTGCCTCAGTATCGGAGGAGTATTTCCTGGATTGCGAGTTCCTCGTCGCCCCAAATATCAGGGCAGAACCCCCAGGATCATGGCGCCTATAAAAGCGAACGCAGCACAAATCACCAGTGCATTGATTGGCCGTGTCAGTCCCATATTTGAGCCTCCTCTGCGGTCAATGAGCGAAAGTGTAGGCGAAATTCAACGCTAGACAAGCCGTTTTGTTGCATGGATGTCACGGCCTGTGAAAATGTGAATCCTAAGCATCGGGCAAGTGGCGGAAATCGTTCCCCAAAATGCGGACGTCCCAAAAACGTCTTTTTCTGCGCGACGCGCGACGCGGAGCCCTGGCGCGGTAGTCGGTTACCGGCGCCGCAGCAGCCGGCCATCAATCGCCACCAGACCGAGCCCGATCAGCGCCATGCCGGCGAGTTCGAACAGTTCCAGCCGCTCGCCCAGAAACGCCGATCCGAGCACCAGCGCGCTGACCGGAATCAGCAGGGTGACAAGCGAGGCGTTGGAGGCGCCGGCGCGGGCGATCAGGTTGAAATAGATGATGTAGGCGAGCGCCGTCGACAACAGCGCCAGCAAGATGACCGAGGTCCACACCGGGACGGTGGCGGTGGTGAGCGCGGAAAAACCGGCGGTGGCGACAACGACCGGAACCATGATCAGGGTGGAGGCGGTCAACTGGCCGGCGGCGACCACGATCGGCGCCAGGGCGGCGAAGCGGCGGGCGTAGATGGCCGCAAATCCGTAGGAGACGGCGGTTCCGATCAGCGCGAACTTCGCCCATACCGGGCCGCCGAGTCCGGCGACGAGGCCAGGTCCGATCATCACGGCGACGCCGGCGATGCCAAGCAGAATGCCGAGCAGCTTGTTCCAGGACGGGGCTTCGCTGCGAAAGACATAGCCGGCGAGAATGAGGGTCCACACCGGGGTGGTGGCGTTGAGCACCGAGGCGAGGCCCGAGCCAATGGCGGTCTGGCCGGCGAACATCAGCGAAAACGGAACGATGTTGTTGAGGATGGCGAGCGCGAGGAACGGCCCGGCATAGGGCAAGGCGACGCGGATCGAGGGGCCGCGCAGCGCCAGGAACAGGTTGAGCGCCAAAGCGGCGACGCCGACGCGCAGCAGCACCAGCAACAGCGGCGGCAATTCGCGGACGGCGACGCCGGCGAAGAAGAACGAGCCGCCCCACAGGCATGACAGCACGACCAGTTGCAGCCACAGCGCCGCCGTCATCCTGTTGGCCGAAAGCTGCGGTCCTGCCGCCGTCGTTTGCCCGATTGCCATGCCCGATCGTCCTGTTCGACCGCAGCCGTAGCGGGTCCGCACGGCGGCGGCCACCCGAAACCTGCGACCCGAAACAGGCGACTCCCGGACGAGCGCCGCGCTTTGCGGCGGACAGCCCGCCTGTTACTGCTGCGGCAAATCCGGAGCCTGCCATGCAACGATTCGACACCGCCAAGGCCGCAGCCCTTGAGTTGAGGCCGGACGAGCCGGTCTACTGTTTCCATCCAAGCGTGCTGAAGGCCGACGCGCAGGCGTTCATGGGTATGTTTCCCGGCAAGACCGCCTATGCGGTGAAGACCAATGGCGAGCCGATGGTGCTGAAGACGCTGGCCGAGATCGGCGTCAACTGTTTCGACGTCGCGTCCCCGGGCGAAATCCGCGCGGTGCGCGAACTCGCGCCCAAGGCGGAAATGCTCTACATGCATCCGATCAAGGCGCAGTCGGACATCAGGCTGGCGCTGGAGCAATACGGCATCCGCGTCACCGTGGTGGACCACGAGGACGAGGTGACGAAGGTCGTGCGGGTTGTGCGCGCGCTCGACATCGATCCGGGCCAGATCACCATCTATGTGCGCATCCAGACCAAGGGCCACGCCGCCTACGAGCTGTCGAAAAAATTCGGCGCCGGGCCGGCGCAGGGGGTCGAGTTGTTGCAACGGCTGCACAGGTCCGGCTTCAAGGTCGGCATCTGTTTTCATGTCGGCAGCCAGATCGAGGATCCCGACACCTACGACCGGGCGCTGAAAAGCGCCGACTGGGTGCGCAACCGCGCCGGCGTTCCGCTGGTGGGATTGGATGTCGGCGGCGGATTTCCCGCCGAATACGGCCATGACCCGAACCGCAAGGTCCCCGATATGCCGTCGATCGGGCAGTTGATGTCGCGGCTTCGCTCCGACATCGAGGAATGGGGATTTGGCGACACGCCGCTGGTGGCGGAGCCCGGCCGGGTAATCGTGGCCCGCGCCTTCTCGCTGATCGTGCGGGTGCTGCTGCGCAAGGGGCGTCGCCTCTACATCAATGACGGCATCTGGGCGTCGCTGTCGGATTCGTGGACCGGAAAGATCACGCTGCCGGCCAAGTTCATTCCCGACCCGGCGATCCGCCAGCGCAATGGCGACGCTGCGAACATCGTGCCGTTCAAGGTGTGCGGCGCGACTTGCGACAGCGTCGACATCCTGTCGCGGCCGTTCTGGCTGCCGGAGACGGTCGATACCGGCGACTGGATCGAAATCGGCCATATCGGCGCCTATTCGCTGTCCTTGAGAACCCGCTTCAACGGCTTCTATCCCGACAGGTTCGTCGAGGTGATGACGCCGTTCGACGATGGCGAGCGGCCGCACGGATATGCGTCGCTGGAAACGATGGCGGACTGAGCGATCATTGCGTGAAACGCAGAACCGTGCGAGCAACCGTTAGCCGCCGAACGCCAGCCAGAGCAGCACCAGCAGGCTGGTGAGCGCGCCGTTGAGGCCGATGGCGATGCCGGCGAAGGCGCCGGCGACTTCCGACACCTGAAAGGCGCGGGCGGCGCCGATGCCGTGCGAGGCGACGCCGGCGGCAAAGCCGCGCGCGGCGAAATTCCTGATCCTGAGCGCGTTCATGAGGGGGGTGACGATCACCGCGCCGATGATGCCGGTCAACACCACCAGCACGGCGGTGAGTGCGGGCATGCCGCCGAGCGATTTCGACAGTTCCATGGCGATGGGCGCGGTCGCCGATTTCGGCGCGAGCGAGGCGAGCACCTGTGGCGGCGCGCCGAGCGCCCAGGCGATGGCGACAGCGCTTGTGACGGCCGTCAGCGACCCGGCGACCAGCGCCGCGCCCATCGGCAGCAGGAAACGGCGCACCAGCGCGCGGTTGCGCCACAGCGGTATCGCCAGCGCCACGGTGGCGGGGCCGAGCATGAAATGGACGAATTGCGCGCCCTCGAAATAGGTCTGGTAGCTGGCGCCGGTGGCGAGCAACATCGCCACGATCAGCGCCGCGGCGATGACCACGACATTGGCCAGAGGATGGTTGCCGAACAGGCCGGCAATGCGCCGGGCGACGGCATAGGCGGCCAGCGTGACGGTGAGCCACACCAGCGGCGAGGCGGCAAGATAGACCCAGATGTCGCGGGGATCAGCGGTCATCGGCATTGCCCGCCAGCAGGACGAAGACGCCGACTGTGACCGCCAGCGTCAGCACGGTGGAGACGATGAGCGCGACCGCCAGCGCCAGCCCGAACTCGGCCAGCGCCGAACCGTATTGTACGATGCCGACGGCGGCGGGCACGAACAGCAGCGACAGGTTGCGCAGGATGGCCGACGCGGTGGCGTCGAGGTCGGCGCCGGGCACGCCGCGCCAGACCAGCGCCGCCAACATCAGCGCCATGCCGATGACGGGGCCGGGAAAGGCCAGCGCCGGGTAGATCTGGCGCAGGCCGAGCACGATGACCTCGCCCGCAAGCTGGCAAAGCAGGAGAGCGGTCAGCGCCGCCACCAGATCTACCGGCTGCGACGCCGGCGCTTCGGGCGTTTCGTCTTTCGCGGGTTGTGGCGGGGCGTCGCTCATCCGTCCCGCCTAGAGAACCTGCAGCAATTGCTGGGTGGGCCAGCCATCGGCGGGCAGGCCCATTTCCTTTTGAACCTTTTGCAGCGCGGTGCGGGTGCCGGTGCCCAGCACGCCGTCGATATTGCCGACGTCGTGGCCACGGGCGACGAGTTTTTCCTGCAATTGCTTCATCTCGTTGATCGTCAGCGCACGGTCCGGGTTCATCGGATCATAGGGCTTTGCGCCGGCGAAGCGGGCCGCCAAATGGCCGGCGGTGAGCGTGTAGACGAAGGACTGGTTCCATTCGAGATAGACGTCGAAATTGGGGTAGATCAGGAAGGCGGGGCCCTTGCGGCCCATGGGAAGGACGAGGCTGGAGGGCTGGTCGTCGGCGGGCAGCGGCGAGCCGTCGGCGGCGACGACGCTGGCGGCGGCCCAGTGCGATCGCGGGTGCTGGTTTTCGCGGCCGGAATCCGACCAGTCCATTTCGGCTGGAACGCGAACCTCCTCCATCCATGCCTGGCCTGCCTTCCAGCCGAGCGATTTGAGGAAATTTGCGGTGGTCATGATGACGTCGGGGGCGCTGCCGCGCAAATCGACCACGCCGTCGCCGTCGCCGTCACGGCCCTTGTTGAGATAGTCAGACGGCAGGATCTGGGTCTGGCCGAGTTCGCCGGCCCAGGCGCCCTCGACATCGGCCGGCAGGGTTGCGTTGTCGATCAGTTTGAGCAGCGGCACGATCTGGGGGCGGAACAGTTGCGGGCGGCGGCAGTCATGCGCCAGCGTCACCAGCGCGTTGAGCGTGTGGAAATCGCCCTGCACGGCGCCGAAATCGGTCTCGAGGGCCCAGAAGGCGGAGATCACCGGGGCGGGCACGCCGAACTCCTGTTCGGCGCGGGTGAAGACATCGGCATGCCGCTTCAACATCGCCACGCCCTGCTTCAGACGGTAGTCCGAGATCATCCGGCCGGCGAATTCGTTGAAATTCTGGGCAAAAACCTGTTGCGAGCGGTCGCGGCCCAAAACCTTCTTGTCGTCGCGCGCATTGGCGAGCGCGGCCAGGCCCCTGTCGCCGACGCCGGCGGCGCGGGCCTCGGCGGTCATGCCATCGAGCCAGGTCGAGAGTTCGCCGCCGCACTGGTTGTCCTGGGCGAAAGCGGGGGAAACGGCAAGCAAAGCGGCGAGCGTCGCGGAAAGTCGGATCATCTGGTCAGGGCCCCAAGTTTCGCTCTTCCCATCATGCCGCGCGGGCCTAAATGTGGCGGCTACAGCCGGTTTGCCGCCAGCCATCGGCGCCAGGCGGCGGCGCTGCCGTTGAAGACGTTGATGTCCATGTCGCCGGAGACGCCGGGCACCACGCCGGTGCCGGTATATTGCCAGAAGACGAACGGATGCGGACCGTATTTTTCGCTGGGGTGGCCGGCGGTCGAGCGCAGCCAGAACGGGTAGCCGCGAAACTGCGACAGGTCGTTCTGGTCGAAAAACAGCGGGTCGGTGTAGATGATCGGGCGCTTGCCGTAGTGGCGCTGCACCATGTCGAGGAAGACGCGCATTTCCGAGCGCACCGTCTCGGGCGGCGGCCGCAGCTTGCAGGTGGGCGAGGCATGGTTCCATTCCATATCGAGCACCGGCGGCAGCATGCCGGTTTCGCGCGGCACATTGCGGATGAACCAGGCGGCCTGTTCGCTGGCCGGGCGGCAGAAATAGAAGAAATGGTATGCGCCCCAGGGCATGCCGACGGCGCGCGCCCCGGCGCGGTGCTGCTGGAACATGTCGTCGACCCGGTCGCCGCCTTCGGTCGCCTTGATGAAAACGAAGGAGACGCTCGAGCCACGCTTGCGCCGCCAGTCGACGTCGCGCTGATATTTGGAGACGTCGGTGCCGTGGATGGTGTAGTTCCACGGTTTGGCGCCGGTCCATTCATACGGGTCGCGGTCGGCGAATCTGGGCCCGCCGCCGGACGCCGACGGCACGTTGGCCGAAGTCGGCGCCAGGCTGTCGAGCGTCTCGCCGGTCGAACAGGCGACCAGGAACAGCAAAAGCAACAAGGCCGACAAGCGTCGCATCAGTCTCACCCTGATTCAAATCGGGACAAGCATGCCACAGTCTGGCTTGCGCGGGACTCACTCTCGGGCGAACAGCGACGCCGTTGCATTTCGCGCCGGCAATGCTCACAACTACACGCCAGCGTGGCCGGTGGAATCCGGCAAACATAAGGCGGGGGCGGGCATGCGCATCGTGGGCAAGATCATCAAATGGCTGGCGATCTCGGCGGTCGCCGTCGTCGTCGCCGTGGCCGGCTGGCTGTGGATCGCGCCGCCGGCACTGATCCAGGTGGCGGCCGGATATTCGGCAAAGATTATCTGCTCCAATGTGTTCATCGCCAAACGCGACGCATCGCAAGTGCTGAAGGTGGACGTGCAGGCGCCGGGACACCCGATTCTCGGGCTGATCTCCAAGAAGGTCGACGATAGCGCCGGAACCGTGACGGCGCGGCTGCTCGGCGCATTTGGCGGCGGCGTGGCGATCGCCCGCGACGGGCTTGGTTGCGCGTCGGTTCCCGACGGCGATATCGCAGCCGCCGCGCTGCCGGCAGTCGCGCCGCTGGCGCCGCCGGCGGCCGGGCTGTGGCCGCAAGGCAATGATGTGCAGCCGTCGCAGGACCCGGCTATCGCCGCGATCCTCGACGATGCGGCGATGGCGGGACCCGGCATGCGCGCGATCGTGGTGGTGAAGAACGGCCGGATCGTCGGCGAACGCTACGGGGAGGGATTTTCCGCCGACACGCCGCTGCTCGGCTGGTCGATGACCAAGACGGTGACGGCGTCGATCATCGGCACGGTGGTGGGCGAGGGCAAGCTGTCGCTCGACCAGAGCGGACTGTTTGCGGCGTGGAAGGGCGACGGGCGCAACGCGATCAAGGTCTCGGACCTGATGTCGATGTCGAGCGGGCTGGAGTTCAACGAGGATTATGGCGACGTCACCGACGTTACCCGCATGCTCTATCTCGAACCCGACATGGCGGCGTTCGCGGCGTCGAAACCGCTGGTCCACGATGTCGGCAAGATGTTCTCCTATTCGAGCGGCACGACGGTGATGCTGTCGCGGATCTGGCAGGACGTGGTCGGCGACAAGGCGGCGGCGCTGGCGTGGCCGCGCCAGAAACTGTTCGGGCCGCTGGGCATGAGCAGCGCGGTGCTGGAGGCGGATGCGCGCGGCACCTATGTCGGCTCGTCCTATCTCTACGCCACCGGGCGCGACTGGGCGCGGCTGGGGCAACTATTGTTGCAGGACGGCGTCTGGAACGGCCAGCAACTGCTGCCGGCGGGCTATGTCGCGACGATGCGGCAACCGTCCGAGGCTGCGCCGAACGACTATACGCGCGGTCAGATGTGGCTGCACGGACCGCAGGCTGGAACGCCGGACGGCGAGGACCCCGATGCAGGTTTTGCACTGCCGGACGACGCGGTCTGGGCAAACGGTCATGACGGGCAGTCGATGGCGGTGATCCCGTCGCACCAGCTAATCGTGGTGCGGCTCGGCCTGACGCCGTCGAAGCTGCGCTACAAGCCGCAGAAAATGGTCGAGGCGCTGGCCAAGGCGCTGCCGTAGGCGCGCGCCGCCAATCCGGCCCCGCGACAGGGGCCGGAGCAGCGCGACCCAATCCAGGAAAGCCGGCGATGACGGTTTCGAAAACCGCTTGAATGTAACCCCTCATTTATATAATATAGTGGTTATATAAATGAGGGGTTCTTTATGAGAGATCTCGACGCCGGTTTCGGCGCGCTCGCCGACCCGACCCGGCGCGCCATCCTCGCCAGGCTGGCGACGGGGGAGGCGACGGTGATGGAACTGGCGAAACCGTTCGCGATGAGCCAGCCGGCGGTTTCACGGCATATCAAGGTTCTGGAGGACGCCGGCCTGGTGTTGAGGCGGGCGGAAGGAACGAAGCGGCATTGCCGCATCGCGCCCGAGGCGGTCGACGAACTCGACCGCTGGCTGGTCGGCCTGCGTGAGGCGCTGACGCGCAACTACGCCCGGCTCGACGCACTTCTTGCAACGATGGACGATGGAAAGGGAGAAAAATGAGCAGACTGACGCTGAAGACCGAAGGCGACACTCATGTCGTGGTCACCCGCCGCTTCGCCGCGGCGCCGATGGCGGTGTTCCGCGCCCATACCGAGGCGGAACTGATGCAGAAATGGATGCTCGGGCCTGACGCCTGGACCATGCCGGTGTGCATCAGTGAGCCGAGGCCGGGCGGGCGAATCCGCTGCGAATGGGTCGACGGCAATGGCGGCGGCTTTTACATGACCGGCGAATACATCGCGGTTGAGCCCCATAGCCGCACGGTTCACGTCGAGCGGATGTTCTTGCCTGAGGCGACGCCCGACAACCACGTCGAGACCCAATTCAAGGCCGACGGGCAGGGAACCTTGCTGACCATGCGGATGACGTTGCCTGACGCCGATGCGCGCGCGGCGATGCTGGCAACCGGCATGGAAGACGGCATGGAGGCGAGCTACGAGCGGATGGAGCAGATGCTGGCGACCGGGGTCCTGTCCTAAAGCGCGTCGCGCCTGATCGGGCTCATTCTGTTTCGCATTTGGCGAGACGATCCACGCGAAGGACGGCGAAGGTCGATTTGGTTCATCGGCCAAGTCCGTCCGACAAAGTGGGCTTCCGCCAAATGGAAACCCGAGGGGCTGGGCCTGTTCGGGGCAAATCCGTTGATCTCCGGCTCGCCCGGGCCACCAGCCCAAGCATCGCCGAAGCCCTCGACCTTGACCCGAACAGTCGCCAGCAGAATGAACCCCATCAGGCGCGACGCGCTTTAGAGGGCAGGCTGCTTGCGCGCGGGCCGGGTTTCGACCATGCTCCGCCTCGACTGGAGACGCAGATGGTTCGACGTGATTTCGACCCCGCCACCGTCAAGCCCGACGGGCGCAGGCCGCAAAAGGCGCGGCTCTACGATGCGGCGAGCGGCGG
Source organism: Phyllobacteriaceae bacterium UBA1940 (assembly GCA_002336975.1). Classification (GTDB taxonomy): domain Bacteria; phylum Pseudomonadota; class Alphaproteobacteria; order Rhizobiales; family Rhizobiaceae; genus Mesorhizobium_A. The sequence goes on along the minus strand of DDFA01000108.1, from coordinate 36,250 downwards.
ACCGTGGCGCGGCTTCGTCAATGGCGAGGCGCTGGGCGGTCAGGTGACGGTGCTGACCTATGGCAATGACGAACCGGGCGTCGGCCCGGTTCTGCATGTGCACCCTTATGACGAGGTGTTTTTGGTGACGGCCGGGCGCGCCCGGTTCTTCGTCGGCGACGAGACGATCGACGCCGAGGCGGGCGAGACCGTGCTCGGGCCCGCCGGCGTGCCGCACCGGTTCATCAATCTCGGACCCGGGCGACTGCAGACCGTCGACATCCACCACTCGCCGAGGTGGATCCAGACGAACCTGGAGTAGGGCGCTCAGGAACGTCCAAATCCCCCCGCTGTCGGCGTGGTGACGATCACCGCTTCGCCGGCTTCCAGCACCGTCTGGTCGCAGGCTTTCAGGGTCTCGACCTTGCCGGAGAGGCGGCGGACCTCGGTCTTGCCGACCTGGCCGTCGCCGCCGCCCAAGACGCCGCGCGGCGGGGCGGCGCGGTGCGACGACAGGATGGCGCATTCCATCTTTTCCAGGAACCGCACGGTGCGGCGGGTGCCGTCGCCGGCGTTCCACTTGCCCTTGCCGCCAGACCCTTCGCGGATGTGAAAATCCTCCAGCAGCACCGGAAAACGCAGTTCGAGGATTTCCGGGTCGGTCAACCGGGAATTGGTCATGTGGGTGTGGACGCCCGACGTGCCGTCAAACCCCTTGCCATTGTTGAAGCGGCCTGCGGGCGAGCCCGAGCAGATCGTCTCGTAATACTGATACTGCTCGTTGCCATAGGTCAGGTTGTTCATCGTCCCTTGGGCGTTGGCCAGCGCGCCCATGGCGCCGAACATGGCGTTGGTGACGTGCTGCGAGGTCTCGACATTGCCGGCGACGACCGCCGCCGGGTAGGACGGACGCAGCATGCAGCCGTCGGGAATGACGATCTCGATCGGCCGCAGGCAGCCGGCGTTCATCGGGATGTTGTTCTCGACCATGACGCGGAAAGCGTAGAGCACGGCGGCGCGTGCCACCGGCTCGGGGGCGTTGAAATTGTTCTTCATCACCGGCGAAGTGCCGGTGAAATCGACCTTGGCGGTGCGGTTGGCGCGGTCGACGGTGATGCGGACCTTGATCACCTGACCGGTGTCGGTCGGATATTCGTAGGCGGATTCGTCGGGCAGCCGTTCCAGCACGCGGCGCACGCTTTCGGCGGCATTGTCCTGGACGTGGCCCATATAGGCCTGCACCACATCGAGGCCGAAATGGTCGACCATCTTGCGCAATTCTGCGACGCCGCGCTCGTTGGCGGCGATCTGGGCCTTGAGGTCGGCGATGTTCTGGTGGGGATTGCGCGCCGGGTAGGGGTGGTCGGTCAGCAGCGCATGCAGTTCCTTCTCGCGGAACCTGCCGCGTTCGACGATGCGGAAATTGTCGAACAGCACGCCTTCCTCGTCGACGGTGGTGGCCAAGGGCGTCATCGAGCCTGGCGCGGTGCCGCCGACATCGGCGTGGTGGCCGCGCGAGGCCGAGTAGAACAGGATCTCGGAATTGTCGTCGGAGAAGACCGGCGTCACCACGGTGATGTCGGGCAAGTGGGTGCCGCCATTATAGGGGGCGTTCAGCGCAAAAACGTCGCCGGGGCGGATGTCGCCCTGATTGAGACGGATAATCGTCTCCACCGACCGGTCCATCGAGCCGAGATGCACCGGCATGTGCGGGGCGTTGGCGACAAGCGCGCCGTCGCGGTCGAACACGGCGCAGGAAAAGTCGAGACGTTCCTTGATGTTGACTGAATAGGCGGTGTTCTGCAGCGTCACACCCATCTGTTCGGCGATCGACATGAACAGGTTGTTGAACACTTCCAGCATCACCGGATCGGCCTCGGTGCCGAGGGCGGCGGCGCGGCGCTTCTTCTCGACGCGGCGCAACAGGACGTGGTCCTTGGCGGTGATCTCGGCGCGCCAGCCGGCCTCGACGACGATGGTCTGGTGGGTTTCGATGATCAGCGCCGGGCCCATCACAAAGGCGCCGGGCGCCATGTCGGCGCGGCGCACGACCGCGGCGTCGCGCCATTCGCCGTCGAAGAATATCTTTCGGCTTTCGCCGGCGGCGACCTCGGCGACGGCGACGGTCTTGTCGGTCTCGTCGCGGCCGGTGACGCGGGAATCCTGGCCCTGGACGTCGATCGATTCGACGATCATCGGCTTGTTGTCATAGACAAAGCCGAACTGCGCCTTGTGCGCCGCCTCGAAATCCCGGCCGGCGGCCGCGAGGTCGCGACCGGAAAAATCGACCGGCAAGGCGGTGTCGGTGCCGTCGTAGCGGATCATCAGCACCGGCCGCCAGCTGACGGCGTCGGCCGGGACGCCCTGGGCTTCCAACTCGGCGAAGACCTTTTCGATCAGCGCCGAAATGACGATGTCGATGTCGGCCTGCGAGCCTTTTGCCAATGGCTTGATCACCGCCTGCTGGCGCGAGGCGAAGACCGACGCCAGGCCAATGCCATAGGCCGAGAGCAGGCCGGAGAACGGGTGCACCAGCACCGCTTCCATGCCGAGCGCGTCGGCCACCAGGCAGGCGTGCTGGCCGCCGGCGCCGCCAAAGCAGTTGAGCAGATATTCGGTGACGTCATAGCCGCGCTGGACGGAAATCTTCTTGATGGCGTTGGCCATGTTTTCCACGGCGATGGTGATAAATCCGTCGGCGACCTGCTCGGGCGAACGGCCGTCGCCGATTTCGGCGGCCATCGCCTCGAACTTTTGGCGCACCACGCCGACATCGAGCGGCTGGTCCTGGTTGGAACCAAATATCGCCGGGAAGAAATCCGGCTGCAGCTTGCCGAGCATGACATTGGCGTCGGTCACCGCCAACGGGCCGCCGCGGCGGTAGCAGGCGGGGCCGGGATTGGCGCCGGCGGAATCGGGGCCGGCCTGGAAGCGGGCGTCGGTGTAGTGCAGGATCGAGCCGCCGCCGGCGGCCACCGTGTGGATGCGCATCATCGGCGCGCGCACCCNNGTGCCGCCCATGTCGAAGCCGATGACCTTGTCGAAGCCCGCAAGTCTTGCCGTTTCGACCATGCCGACGACGCCGCCGGCGGGCCCCGACAGCAGCGCGTCCTTCCCCTGGAACATGTCGGCGGCCGTCAGTCCGCCCGACGACATCATGAACATCAGCCTTGGGCCATCGCTCGCGGCCTCGCCCGCGGCGCGACCTGCCGCCTTCGCAGCGGAGGTGGGCGCGAGGCCGAGTTCCTTGCCGACCTGCTCGACATAGCGCCGCAGGATCGGCGACAGGTAGGCGTCGACGACGGCGGTGTCGCCGCGCCCGACCAGCTTGATCAGCGGCGACACGTCATGGCTGGTGGAAATCTGGGAGAAGCCGAGTTTCCGGCACAGTTTCGCCACCGCCAATTCATGCGTCGGGTATTTCCAGGCGTGCATCAGCACGATCGCAACGGAATCGATGCCGTCGGCGCGCGCCGCCGCGATCTCGTCCTGGATCGCCGAAGGGTCGAGCAGTTTTTCGACGCAGCCGTCGACGCGGACCCGCTCAGGCACCTCGATGACGCGCTCGTAAAGCTGTTCGGGCAGGATGATCTGCTTGGCGAAAATGTCGGGGCGAGCCTGATAGGCGATCCTCAGCGCGTCGCGGAACCCCTTGGTGATGAGGAGCAGGGTGCGGTCGCCCTTGCGCTCGAGCAGCGCATTGGTGGCGACCGTGGTGCCCATCTTGACTTCGCCGATGGCGTCGGGCGGAACCGGAGCGCCGGTTTCGACGCCAAGCAGGTCGCGGATGCCCCGCACGGCGGCGTCGCGATAGGCCTCGGGATTTTCCGACAGTAGCTTGCGCGGATGAAGCGATCCGTCAGGCGCGCGACCGACGATGTCGGTGAACGTGCCGCCACGATCAATCCAGAAATCCCAACGCGCCGTCATGGTGTTCCTCCCTGGCATTCGCATTTTTTATTGACGATTTATCGATAAACTGTCAACGTAATTGTCAACCGGGTCGATTGCGCGGCCCGGAGCATGGTTTTTTTCGCCATGTAAGAAGAGCAAACGGGAGGATTTTGATGAAACATATGACTGTATCGGCGAGTGTCGTGCTCGCAGGCGTTTTCGCCACCGGGGCGGCGTTCGCCCAGACCGCATGGGATATGCCGACGCCTTATCCCGACGGTAATTTCCACACCAAGAACATTGCCGAGTTCGCCAAGGAGGTCGACGCCAAGACCAATGGCTCGCTCAAGATCACGGTCCATTCCAACCAGTCGCTGATCAAGCATCCCGACATCAAGACATCGGTTCGAGACGGCATCGTGCCGATCGGCGAATTGCTGGTGTCGCGTCTCGAAAACGAAAGCCCGATCTTCGGCGTCGATTCGGTGCCGTTCCTCGCATCGAGCTATGAACTGTCGAAGAAGCTCTACGACGCCCAGCGCCCCTATATGGAGAAGCTGCTCGGCGATCAGGGGCTCGAACTGCTGTTCTCGGTGCCGTGGCCGACCCAGGGCATCTACGCCAAGAAGGAAGTCAAAGCGATCGCCGACCTCGAGGGCCTGAAGTTCCGCGCCTATAATCTCGGCACGGAACGCGTTGCGGCGCTGGCCAAGATGGTGCCGACCCAGATCGAGGCGTCGGACATCGCCACCGCGTTCGCGACTGGCCGCGTCGAGGCGATGATCACCTCGCCGTCGACCGGCGTCGACGCCAAGGTCTGGGATTTCCTGACCCATTATCACGACACCAAGGCGTGGATCCCGCGCAACATGGTGATCGTCAACAAGGCGGCTTTCGACAAGCTGAGCGATGCCGAAAAGTCGGCGGTCAAGGATGCGGCGGCGGCCGCCGAAACCCGCGGCTGGGAAGCCTCGCGGGTCGAGAACGACGCCAAGATGCAGGTGCTCAAGGACAACGGCATCGTCATCGTCGAGCCTTCGGACGAACTGAAGGCCGGTTTCGCCGAAATCGGCAAGACCATCACCGAAGAGTGGAAGACGCGCGCCGGCGTCGATGGAGAGGCGCTGCTGAAGACCTTCAACGGTCAATAATCAGCCGATCTGCGGCCCTGGACATGGCGTCCGGGGCCGCTTCATCTTCAGGGAGGGTCGTGTGCGCACTTTGCTCGACGGCGCGTATCGCTTGGCAGGCTATGCCGCGGCGGTCGCGCTGGTGCTGATCTTTATGCTGGTGCTGATCCAGGTCGGCGCGCGGCTGGCCGACAGCGCGATGCGTCTGGCCGGATTGCCGCCGCTTGGCTTCATCGTGCCGTCGATCGCCGAAATCTGTGGTTTCCTGCTCGCGGCGGCGAGTTTTCTGGCGCTGTCCCATACGCTGACCATTGGCGGTCATATCCGCGTCGGCATCCTGGTCGAACGTCTGCCGGCCGGACTGCGGAGGGTGGTCGAAACCGCCTCCGGCGTGGCTGCCGCCCTGCTGGCCGGATATTTCACCTATGCGGTCACGGAACTGGCGCTGAAGAGCTGGCGCTACAATGACGTGTCGTACGGCTTCGTGCCGGCGCCGTTGTGGCTGCCGCAGTCGGCGATGGCGCTCGGCCTGCTGCTGTTGACAGTGGCGCTGGTCGACGTGACCTGGCGCACGGCGACGCGAGGCCAACCCTTGCCCGGCGCCAGCGAGGTCTGAGATGGGCGTGTTCGAACTCTCGCTGCTGTTGATCGTGGTGATGCTGGGCGCACTTGCGCTCGGCCTGTGGGTGGCGTTCTCGCTGTCGCTGGTGGCGCTGGCGGCGCTCGCCACAAAGCCGGCGCTGCCGGCGGCGCAGGTGCTGGCGACCTCGTTCTGGAGCTCCTCGACCTCGTGGGACCTGACGGCGCTGCCGATGTTCATCTGGATGGGCGAGATCCTGTTCCGCTCGCGCCTGTCGGAAGACATGTTCGCCGGCATCGCGCCGTTCGTGCGGCGGTTGCCGGGGCGGTTGGCGCATGTCAACGTGCTGGGCTGCGCGGTGTTCGCTGCCGTCTCCGGCTCGTCGGCGGCGACGACCGCCACAATCGGCAAGATTTCGCTGCCGGAACTGAAGAAGCGCGGCTATGACGACCGGCTCGCGATCGGCTCGCTGGCCGGTTCGGGGACGCTCGGCCTGCTGATCCCGCCGTCGATCATCCTGATCGTCTACGGCGCGGCGGTCGAGGAATCGATCGCGCGGCTGTTCGTGGCCGGCGTCGTGCCCGGCCTGATGCTGGCGGCGCTGTTCATGGGCTACATCATCGTCTGGGCGCTGATGAACCCGTCGCGGATGCCGCCGATGGAGCCTCGCACGCCGTGGATGGAAAAGCTGCGCGCCGCACGGCGGCTGTTGCCGGTGATGCTGCTGATTGCGGGCGTCATCGGATCGATCTATGGCGGCGTGGCCTCGCCGACCGAAGCCGCCGTCATCGGCGTGGCGCTCAGCCTGGTGCTGGCGCGGCTGCAGGGCGCGCTCAGCTGGCAGACCTATCGCGACGGCCTTTTGTCGGCGACGGCGACGAGTTGCATGATCGCCTTTATCCTGGCGGGCGCCGCTGTGCTGACAACGGCGATGGGGTTCACCGGCCTGCCGCGCGAACTCGCCGCCTGGATCGGCGGGCTCGGCCTGTCGCCGATGCAATTGCTGCTGGCGCTGACGATCCTGTTCATCGGCCTCGGCTGTTTCCTCGACGGCATTTCGATGGTGGTGCTGACCACCGCGGTGATCATGCCGCTGGTGGCGGCGGCCGGCTTCGACCTGGTGTGGTTCGGCATCTATCTGGTCATCGTCGTCGAGATGGCGCAGATCACGCCGCCGGTCGGCTTCAACCTGTTCGTCATCCAGGGCCTGACAGGGCGCAACCTGTTCGCCATCGCCGCGGCGACGGCGCCGTTCTTCCTGTTGTTGATGACGATGGTGGTGCTGCTGGCGCTGTTTCCGGACATCGCCTTGTGGCTGCCGCGGACCATGTTCGCGGCGGGGTAGGGAAGGCGCAATGGAAAAGACGGAAAAAATCGGCCCGATCGTGTCGTCGGCCCATCTGGCCGACGGGGCGCTGCCGGCGCTGTCGGAGCTGGAGTTCGGCATGATCCTGGCCGGGCACGCCTTCAACCGATGGATGGTTCATTGCATGACGGCGGCCGGCGAGCCGGGCCTGGCGTCGATCGACGTGCTGGTGCTGCATTCGTGCAACCATCGCGACCGGCCGAAGCGTCTGAGCGATCTGTGCATCGTGCTCGGCATCGAGGACACCCATGTCGTCGGCTATGCAGTGAAGAAGCTCGAAAAGCGGGGGCTCTTGAAAAGCACGCGGTCGGGCAAGGAAAAGCTGATCGGCACGACGCCGAAAGGCGTCGAGGTCTGCCTGCGCTACCGTTCGGTGCGCGAGGCGGTGCTGGTGCAGTCGGTCAGGGGACTGGGGCTCGACCCGCAGGCGGTGTCGAACGTCGCCGCCACCTTGCGCGCTCTATCGGGGCACTACGACCAGGCGGCGCGGGCCGCGGCCTCGATCTGATGACGCAGTTGCTTGGAGCCGCGGCGCGGCACGGGCGGCTGGTGCTGATCCTGGGGCTCGTCGCCGGCGTTGCGCTGCCGGGCCTGGCGCTGGCGATGCGGCCGTGGATCGGGCCTCTGATCGCCAGCCTGCTGTTCCTGTCGGCGTTCCGCATCGGCCCGCGCCAGGCCATCGGGGCGCTGGGCGACGTCGGAAATTCGGTCGCAATCACGGCGCTGCTGCAGATCGCGATGCCGATCGCGGCGATCGCCATTGCCGCGGCGCTGGGGGCCGGCGGCGCAGTGGCGGCGACCTTTTTCGTTCTGATGCTGGCGGCCGCGCCGATTTCGGGCGGTCCCAATCTTGCGGTGATGAGCGGGGTGGATCCGGCCCCGGTTCTGCGGCAACTGGTGGTCGGCACGGCGCTGCTGCCGCTGACCGTGCTGCCGGTTTTCTGGCTCACCCCGGCGTTCGGGGATCCCTCCGACGTTCTAACAGCCGCTGGCGGCCTGATGCTGCTGATCGTGGCGGCGTGCGGCGGGGCCTTCGTCCTGCGCGGACTTGCGTGGCGGACGCTGTCGGGCGACGCCATCGCCGCCGTCGACGGCCTGTCGGCGATCGTCATGGCGGTGGTGGTGATCGGGCTGATGTCGGCGGTCGGGCCGGCGCTCAGGGTCGATCCGCTGCGTGTGCTTGGCGTGCTGGCTTTGGTCAGCGGCGTCAATTTCGCCGTCCAGATGGCGGCGGCGGAGCTTGCCGGACGGTGCTGGCGCGCCGACCGGGCGGTGGCGCAGGGCATCCTGGCGGGCAACCGCAACATTGCGCTGTTCCTGTCGGTGCTGCCGGCCGACACGGTCGATCCGCTGCTGCTGTTCATCGGCTGTTTCCAGGCGCCGATGTATCTGACGCCGGCGGTTCTGAGCCGCTATTACGCGGGCTGGGCCCGGCCGCGTTCACGATCGCTAACGCCCGAAACATAACGTTACGCAACGACCCGAAGGTTCAGACATTTTCCGTTCGACCGCTCGGTCGAACGGGGCGCGTTCCGAAAGAAAGCAATTTCTGAAGGAGAAATGCGATGAAAAAACTGATCCTCGCAACCGCATCCGCCATCGCCCTGTTCGGCGTCGCCGCGTGCAGCGACACCGATTCAACCAAGACCCAGAGCGTCGAGCTGCAGGCCCAGACGCAGCCGATGGCGCCGTCCGATCCGGCCGCGGCGCCGCAGGCGCCGGCTGATGAAGGCGCGCCGGCCGACGAGATCAAGCCGGTCGCCCCGGCGCCTGTCGCGCCAGCCCAATAGACGGCCGAGCATGTGACGCGGAAGGACCGGGCCAGCCCCGGCCCTTCCGTTTTTTGCACGCCGGAACCGGCGCGGCCGCCAAGGCTTGATCATCGCTCGCAATTGCGGGACTTTCCCTCTATGAACGACAACATGTCGATCTGGTCCCGCGTCGGTGATTTCATCAGCCGCACATCATGCGCCGCCGTCAGCGGGCTGGTGGAGACCTTGCGCACGGTCTTCGAGGGCGATCCGGCGCTGCGCCGCAAGGTGGCGTTTTCGATCGCGATGATCGCGCTGTCGGCCAAGATGGCCAAGGCGGACGGCATCGTCACCCAGGACGAGATCCGGGCGTTCCAGCAGATTTTCACCGTGCCCGCGGCCGAAGTGAAGAATGTCTCGCGACTCTACGACCTCGCCAAGGGCGACATTGCCGGCTTCGAGACCTACGCCGCCAAGATGGCGTCGCTGTTCAGGGACGAGGGTGAGCAGGCGGTGCTGGAGGATATTCTCGACGGGCTGTTCCACATCGCCAAGGCCGACGGGATGGTGCATGAGCGCGAGGTCGGCTTCCTGCGCCGCACGGCGGAAATTTTTCGCTTCGAGGAGACGCATTTCGAGCGAATCCTCGCCCGGCACGCGGTCGATCCGGTGCAGAACCCCTACAAGATCCTCGGGCTGGCGACGTCGGCGTCTTTCGACGAGGTCAGGCGTCAGTATCGGCAGCTGATTTCGTCCAGCCATCCCGACCGGTTGATCGCGCGCGGCGTGCCGCCGGAATTCATCGCCATCGCCACCGAACGGGTGGCGGCGCTGAATTCTGCCTATGAAACCATCGAGAAGGCGTACGACAGGGGATGAGCGGTTTCGCGCCCGACCATGCCAGGGCGGAGGTCAGGGTATCGCCCAATTTCGGGGGGAGGCGCGAGGTCGACGGTCCGAGTATCATCATCCTCCATTATACCGGCATGCGGTCGGGCGAACTGGCCGAATCCTGGCTGTGCGACCCGGCAAGCGAGGTGTCGTCGCACTATCTGGTGCACGAGGACGGCGCCGTGGTGCAGATGGTGCGCGAGGCCGACCGGGCCTGGCATGCCGGCAAGAGTTCATGGCACGGCCACACCGACATCAACTCGCGATCGGTGGGGATCGAGGTCGTCAATCCCGGCAATCTGGCGGACCACCCGCCTTTTTTCGACGTCCAGATCGCGTCGCTGATCGACCTTTGCCGCGACATTTGCGCCCGAAACGGCATCGCGCCCGAATCTGTGCTGGCCCATTCCGACGTCGCGCCTGGGCGCAAGATCGATCCCGGCCCGGCATTTCCCTGGGACGCGCTCGCGGAGGCGGGGATCGGGCGGATGCCGGTCTTAGACAGTTGGCCCGACGTGGCGCCGATCCAGCCAGGAGACAGCGGCGAGCCGGTGGAAATGCTGCAATCGATGCTGCAGATGCTCGGCTACGGCATTGAAATCAATGGCGCATTCGACGCGACAACCAGATCGGTGGTGGAAGCGTTCCAACTTCATTATCGCCGCAGTCAGGTCGACGGCGTCGCCGACGCCGAAACCCAGGCGCTGATCTCGAGCCTGGTCGGGCCGCCAGCCGGCTGATCGACGGCGCACGCGCCCCGACAATGCCCGGCGGCGGGCTTTGTTCGATAAATTCATGTTGCAGTGCGAAATCCAAAGTTATTTCCGCCGCCAACATTGCCGCAAAATGTCCTGCGAAACGGCTCCGGTCACCGCCGGAGATAACAGGAAATTCCGAACCGGCTTACTGAGTATATCCGGGTGGGATAGCTGGATCCCGGGTTAACAAAGAGACCTGTTTGTAAATGAAGAAGCTTTTGTTCGCGGCGATGTGTTTCGCCGCAATGGGACATGTTGTTGCCCAGGCGCAGGAATCCCCCGCCAATACCAGGACGTCGAACGTCCAGATCACCGCCGCCAAGCCGGCCAAGGCCGACAAGAAGACCGAAACCAAGGCGAAAGCCGCCGACCGCAAGCCGTTCACGGTCGCGATGACCGACCGCGGCCAGGTCCAGTCGACGCCGGGCGTCGACCCGGTCAAGACCTCGTCGGTCGCCACGGTGAAGCCGAACCTGACGGTCAAGGAACGCAAGTCCGGGCCCAAGGTTGCATCCAGGGCGGACGCCGCGCCCAAGGGCGCCTATGGCGCGATTATCGCCCGCTACGCCGCGACCTATGGCGTTCCGGTGTCGCTGGCGCATGCCGTCATCCGCGTCGAGAGCAACTACCGCGTCAATGCGCGCGGTTCGGCCGGCGAGGTCGGCCTGATGCAGATCAAGCCGTCAACGGCGCGCGGTCTTGGCTATTCGGGCTCGATCGCCGGGCTGTTCAATCCCGAGACCAACATCAAGTTCGGCATGAAGTATCTCGGCATGGCGCACAGACTGGGCGGCGGTTCGACCTGCGGCACCATCCTGAAATACAATGCCGGCCACGGCGCCAAGCGGATGAACCCGGTCTCGGCGAACTATTGCGCCAAGGTGAAGCGCCACCTCGCGTCCTGACGGCCAGCGTTTGCCGAACCGGCCGGAAGCGGCCAGAACGGTGGCAAAAAGCGGGGCGGCATGGCCGCCCCTCTTGCGTTTCGCGCGACAACGCCCTTAAAGCGCATTGCCAGTCGGCCGGGCGGCCGCTCCGCTTCACGCGGGGAGGAAAGTCCGGGCTCCATGGAAATACGGTGCCGGTCAATTGCCGGCGGGGGCGACCCCAGGGAAAGTGCCACAGAAAACAGACTGCCCCGCCTGCCGACCGGCCGTGAGGCGACCGGTGCGCCGGCGGGGTGAGGGTGAAAAGGTGGGGTAAGAGCCCACCGCGCATCCCGGTAACGGGTGCGGCACGGCAAACCCCACCGGGAGCAAGACCAAATAGGGATGGCGCGAGGGGAAACCCTCAGGCGATTTCCGGCCCAGTCATCCGGGTAGGTTGCATCAGGCGCGCAGCAATGCGGGCCGCAGATGAATGGCCGCCACGTCTTTGGCCCGAAAGGGCGAGAGGCCATACAGAACCCGGCTTACAGGCCGGCTGGCGCTTTTGTTTCAATTGGTTGCGGCGAAAGCCTGCGCTCCTGATTCATGTCGCTGACAAAATGATTCAATGCAGGCGCCTTGTCATTGCAGCACGACGCCCTCGGTGGCGCCGTGGTCGGTGCGCCGGTCATAGTCTTCGTCGGCCTGGTTAGCCTTGCGGATCAGTTTCATCGCCGCCGCATTGGCGTTGTCCTCGATCCCACTGCATGCGCCGGCGACGGTGAAGGCGGCGAGCGTGGCGTAGATGTCGGCCGCCGCCTGGGCGCCATGGCGGGCGTGGTTGCGCTCATGCGCCATCAGGCGGTCGCTGTAGTCGCGCCATTTGCCCAGCACCTCGACCGGCGGGCGCTGTTCGGAGCCGAGGCGCGGAAAGGTGGTCTCGACGCGCAGCATGACCTCGACATTGGTCAGGGCGCAGTTTTGACCGTCGGGTTTCCAGCGGTAGCGCCAGTCGACCCACCATTTGGTCTCGGCGTCAAAACCCTTGACCGGCGTGTTGGCGTCGAGGCTGGCGCGCAGCTCGGAGACTGTGGCGCCGGAGACCTCATACCACGCGACCTTGTCCTCGAGCACGGTGACGTTGGCCCGCGCGCCGGCGGTCGCGGCAAGCAGGGCGGCCATGAAACAGGCTGCGGATTTTGCGGACAATTTTGCGGACACCGGGGTCATTGGCGCAGACGCTGGAGATTCGCAGGCGACCGTAGTCGCGCGCGCGCCCGACGGCAACGGCCGGGCGACGGCGGGCATTGGCCGGCACGAGGCTCTAAACGCTTCGTTAGCCTTAATGTCCGATAAAGGAAGGCGAGGGAAACCGGCCGCCGATGGAGACCAAAAACCCGAAATGTGTGACCCTTTCCCTTTGACGCCCATGTAGTCCCATGATATCCCATGAACTCATTCAGGATCTGGCGGTGGTCGCGGGTAACGCGCGTTGCGCAAGAGAGGCCGGTTCGGCCGCTCGCCATGGCGCGGCGCGTCGGTTTGCGGGGCTGGTCCTGAGCGGTGAAATGCGGCGCGGATGCGCTGAAGGTGCAATCGTGAGAGGCGTATCGGGTCTGGGGTTTGATGGACCGCTTCCTGTCGAGTTCAGTGAACCGGATAGACGCCAAGGGACGGGTTTCCGTGCCGGGGCCGTTCCGGAATCTGGCCGCGAAGCGGGGATATCAGGACCTGTACGCGCTTCGGGCGCTGGAGGAGCCCGCGCTCAATGTCGGAGGGCCGGACCTGCTGGATCTGTACGAGAGGCAACTGGCGATGCAGGACCCGTTCCTGCAGCAGGCGGACGACATGAGCGCCTATCTGCACGGCGACGGCATGTTCCTGAGGCTGGACGCGGACGGACGCATCACCATCAGCGAACAGATCCGCGAATTCACCGGCCTGACGACGGAGGTCGGTTTCCTGGGCCGCGGCCAGTTCTTCCAGATCTGGGAGCCTGGCGCGATGAGCCGCTATATGGCGCAAGTTCGCGCGCGCATGCTGGCGCTTCGACAGGCGACGGCGCAGCGGCGGCCGCAAGGAACGCCGGAATGATGGCGGGCGCCGGCGACATCGACGCCGGTGGCGGACCGGCCCGCCACATTCCGGTCCTTCTCGACGAGGTGCTGGCGGCGGTTTCGCCCGCGCCCGGCAAACGCATTGTCGACGGCACATTCGGCGCGGGCGGCTATACCCGCGCCTTCCTGGCGGCGGGCGCCAGCGTCGTCGGCATCGACCGCGACCCCGACGCCATCGCCGCCGGCCGGGACATGGTCGCCGCAGCCGGCGGGCGGCTTGAACTGGTGCACGGACGGTTTTCCCAACTCGACGTCTTCGCCGGCGGCCCGGTTGATGCGGTGGTCCTCGACATCGGCGTCTCGTCGATGCAGCTCGACCAGGGCGGCCGCGGCTTTTCGTTTCGCCAGGACGGGCCGCTCGACATGCGCATGGGGCAGGCGGGACCGAGCGCCGCCGACGTGGTCAACTCCGTCAAGGCGGGCGACCTGACCCGCATCTTCGGGCTGCTGGGCGAAGAACGCCACGCCGGCCGCATCGCGCGGATGATCGAGCGGCGGCGCGACACACGGCCGTTTGAGCGGACGCTGGAACTGGCCGACGCGATCGAGACGACGGTCGGCCGCAACCCCAAGGACCGCATCCATCCGGCGACCAGGGTGTTCCAGGCGCTGCGCATCTACGTCAATGACGAGCTGGGCGAACTGGCGCAGGCGCTGCTGGCCGCCGAACGGGCGCTGAAACCGGGCGGCCGTCTCGCAGTGGTGACGTTCCATTCGCTCGAGGACCGCATCGTCAAGACGTTCCTGGCCGACCGTTCGGGCCGCAGCGGCGGCGGTTCGCGGCACCTGCCGCAGGTGGCGGCCGTGGTTCCGGTATTCGAGCGGCCAGACGCCGTCGTCGCCGCGTCGGAGACCGAAGCCGAGCGCAATCCGCGCGCCCGCTCCGCCAAGCTGAGAGCGGCGACCCGCACGGCCGCGCCCGCCCGCTCGGGCAGCCTCGCCGATTTCGGCCTGCCCAGACTTCCCGACCTTCATTCGACGTCCGAAAGGTAGCCTGCCCGTGTTCCGTACAGCAGATATCGTCCTGATCGCAGCCATGGTGTCGGCGGCGGCGTTCACCTACACGACCAAGCACAAGGTCGAGGCGCAACTGGCCGAAGTGCGCCGGATCGAGGCCAAGATACGCTTCGAGGAGGATTCGCTGACGATCCTCAAGGCCGACTGGAGTCTGCTGACCCAGCCGGCGCGGCTGCAAAAACTGGCCGAAATCTACCAGGGCGAACTGCAGCTGGCGCCGCTTGAGGCGAGGCAGATCGTCAATGCGGACGAGCTGCCGGCGCGCCCGGTCGAGATCGAAGAGATCATCGCGCGGCCGCGCCAGGGGCTGGCCCGTGACAACACCGACAAGACGACGACCAGCGGAGTGGTGCGATGATCGGCCGGTTCGTGAAACGCAAGCCTGCCGCCGCGGCGCCGGGCCCGATCGTCGTCAACGCCGGCAAGATGTCGGGTGGCGACCGCACCAAGACGCGCATCGGCATGACGATCGCGATCTTTCTCGGCATCTACGCGGTGATCGGCGGGCGGCTGGTCTATCTCGGCATCCAGGATCCGATGACCACCGCGACGCCGGGCGGCCGGGTGCTGGCGGCGCGGCCCGACATCGTCGACCGCAACGGCGAGGTGCTGGCGACCGACATCAAGACCGCGTCGCTCTACGCCGAACCGCGCAACATCGTCGACGCCGACGAGGCGCTGGAACTTCTGTCGACTGTGCTGCCGGACCTCGACCCCGAATCCACCTTCAACAAGCTGAAGAGCGGCACCGGCTTCGTCTGGCTGCGGCGGCAGCTGACGCCGGCCCAGCAGGCCGACATCATGGCGCTGGGCCTGCCGGGCATCGGCTTCCGCACCGAGATCAAGCGTTTTTATCCCGGCGGGCCGACCGCCTCGCACATTCTCGGCCTCGTCAACATCGACAACCAGGGCATTGCCGGGCTTGAACGCTGGATCGACAATCAGGGCCTGGCCGACCTGCGCGCCACCGGCCTGGCGACGGCGACGAACCTGGCGCCGGTGAAGACGACGCTGGACCTGCGGGTGCAGCACATCGTGCGCGACGAACTGGCGACGGCGATGGAGAAATATCACGCGATCGCAGCCGGCGCGGTGGTGCTGAACGCCAAGACCGGCGAAATCGTCGCCATGGCGTCGCTGCCGGATTTCGACCCGAACACGGCGGCCGGCGCGCACGACAAGGACCGGTTCAACCGGATGACCGCCGGCACGTTCGAGATGGGGTCGACGATCAAGAGTTTCACCACCGCGATGGCGCTCGATTCGGGCAAGGTGACGATGGCCAGCAAGTTCGACGCGACGCGGCCGATCACCATCGGCCGGCAGACGATCCGCGACTTTCACGGCAAGGGCAGGGTGCTGACCGTGCCGGAAGTGTTCATCTATTCCTCCAATATCGGCTCGGCGCGCGAGGCCGACGTGGTCGGCATCGAGGGACACCGGGAATTCCTCAAGCGCATGGGTCTGCTGGACAAGATGAAGATCCAGCTGCCGGAAGTGCGCACGCCGACCGAACCGAAAGTGTGGAAGAAGGTGCATTCGATCACCATTTCCTTCGGTCACGGCATGACGACCACACCATTGCAGACGGCGGTTGCGGCGGCGGCGCTGATGAATGGAGGTCTGCTGTTCGACCCGACGCTGCTGCCGCGCAATGCGGACGAGTTGAATGCAGACGAGCATCGCGTCATCAAGGAAAAGACCAGCGAGGACATGCGCTACCTCTATCGTCTCAACGCGGAAAAAGGTTCGGGCAAGCGCGCCGAGGTTCCAGGCTACCGGGTCGGCGGCAAGACCGGAACCGCCGAAAAGGTGGTCAACGGCCGCTATTCGAAGGACAAACGCTTCAACGCCTTCCTCGCCGCGTTCCCGATGGACGATCCGCAATACATCGTATTGTCGATCATCGACGAGCCGAAACCCGAAAAACCGGGCATGGGCGCGACCGCCGGATTGAACGCCGCGCCGATCGTCGCCGGCATTATCCGCCGTTCCGCGTCATTCCTTGGCGTGAAGCCGGAATTCGGCCATGAAAGTGGTGCGATGCTGGTTTCCTATCAGTGATTCTTGCGGGCCGCCTGGGGGGCGGTTCGGTCAAGGGGGACAATGAAGCTCAGGGATTTCAACGGGATCCTCCCGGTTGGAGACGATGCGACTGGCGACGTTGACGTCAAGGGCGTCAGCGCCGATTCGCGCGCCGTCCAGGCCGGGTCGATTTTTGTCGCGCTTGCGGGCACAAAAGCCGACGGCGCGGCGTTTGCGCTGGACGCCGCGGCGCGCGGCGCCGCCGCCATCGTCGCCGGCCCCGACGCGGCGCTCGGCGACGTTTCGGTTCCGGTCCTGCGCGTCGCAGACCCGCGCCGGGCGCTGTCGCTGATCGCGGCGCGGTTCTATCCCGGCCAGCCGGAGATCATGGCGGCCGTCACCGGCACCAGCGGCAAGACCTCGGTCGTGTCGTTTGCGCGGCAGATCTGGGAGAGGGCCGGCTATGGCGCGGCGTCGATCGGCACCACCGGCGTGGTTGCGCCCGGCCGCAACGATTACGGCACGCTGACGACGCCCGATCCGGTGGCGCTGCACCGGCTGTTGTCCGAGCTGGCGGCCGGCGGCGTCACCCACGCGGCGATGGAAGCCTCGTCGCACGGGCTCGACCAGCGCCGCCTCGACGGCGTGCGGCTGGCGGTCGGCGCCTTCACCAATCTCGGCCGCGACCATATGGACTATCATCCGACCGTCGAGGACTATCACCGAGCCAAGCTCAGACTGTTCGACACGCTGATGAAGAAGGGCGCGCCGGCGGTGATCTTTGCCGACGACCCGTGGTCGGCGCCGACCGAAAAAGCGGCGTGCGCCGCCGGGCTGGAGGTGCTGACCGTTGGCCGCAGGGGCAATTTTCTGACGCTGAAGCGGCTGGAGCACGAGCGCAACCGGCAGCGCGCCGAAATCATGGCGGGCGGCGAACTGTTCGAGGTCGACCTGCCGCTGGCGGGCGCATTCCAGATGTCGAACGCGCTGGTGGCCGCCGGCGTCGCGATCGCGACGGGGACCCGCATCGCCACGACGATGGCGGCGCTGGAAAGGCTGACCGGCGCGCCGGGACGGCTGGAACTGGTCGGCCAGACGCATGGCGGCGCTCCGGTCTATGTCGACTACGCCCACAAGCCCGAGGCGCTTGAAAACGTGCTGCAGGCGGTGCGGCCCTATACGACCGGCCGGGTGGTGGTGGTGTTCGGCTGCGGCGGCGACCGCGACAAGGGCAAGCGGCCGATCATGGGCGGCATCGCGGCGAGGCTGGCGGACGTGGCGATCGTCACCGACGACAATCCCCGCTCGGAGGTTCCCGCCGCCATCCGCGCCGAGATCATGGCCAATGCGCCCGGCGCAACCGAGATCGGCGACCGCCGCGAGGCGATCCGCCACGCGGTCGGGCTGCTGCGCGCCGGCGACAGCCTGATCGTCGCCGGCAAGGGCCACGAGCAAGGCCAGACCGTCGGGAGCGTGACGCATCCGTTCTCGGACCATGCCGAAGTGCGCGCCGCGCTCGAGGCGCGGGCATGAGCGAGCAGCTCTGGCGTTCGCAGGACCTGGTCGCGGCCATGTCCGGCCGTCCCGTGGGCAATCTGCCCGAGGGAATTGGCGGCATTTCCATCGACAGCCGGTCGCTGTCGCCGGGCGACGCGTTCTTCGCCATCAAGGGCGATGTGCATGACGGCCACGACTTTGCGACCGCGGCGGTGAAGGCGGGCGCCGGCCTGTTGGTGGTGGCGGACGGAAAACTGCCGGGGCTGGGGCGCATCACCACGCCGCTGATCGTCGTCGACGACGTGCTGGCGGCGCTGATCCGCCTCGCCGGGGCGGCGCGCGCCAGGTCGAAGGCGCAGATCATCGCGGTGACCGGATCGGCGGGCAAGACGACAACCAAGGAGGCGCTGCGCCACACATTGTCGGCGGTCGGCAAGGTGCACGCCTCGGACAAATCGTTCAACAATCACTGGGGCGTGCCGCTGTCGCTGGCGCGGCTGCCGGAGGACGCGCAATACGCGATCTTCGAGATCGGCATGAACCATGCCGACGAAATCCGGCCGCTGGTCAAGCTGGTGCGCCCGCATGTGGCGATCGTGACGCTGATCGCGGCGGCGCATCTCGGACATTTCCGCAACCTTGACGAGATTGCACGCGCCAAGGCGGAAATCTTCGAAGGGCTGGAAAAGAACGGCCACGCGCTGATCAACCGCGACGACGCGCGCTACAAATTGCTGGAAAAGCTGGCCAAGGAGGCCGGGGTCAAGCACATTCACGGCTTTGGCGAGAACGCAAAGGCCGAGTTCAGGCTGCTGAAATACACGCCCGCGGCCGATCATTCGACGATCTCGGCGGCGATCGGCAAGTCGGAAGTGGTGGTGCGCATCGGCGTGCCGGGCCGCCACATCGCCCAGAACGCGCTGGCGGTGCTCGGCGCGGCCAGACTGACCGGCGCAGAAGTCGCCCGGGTGGCGGTGGCGCTCGGCGATTTGCAGGCGGAAGGCGGCCGCGGCCTGCGTCACCAGCTGGCCAGCGGGATCACCCTGATCGACGAGAGCTACAACGCCAACACCGCCTCGATGAAGGCGGCGCTCGACCTGCTCGACCAGACGCCGGTCGCCGACAAGGGCCGCCGCATCGCGGTGCTGGGCGACATGCGGGAACTGGGCAACCATTCCGCCAAGCTGCACGCCAGCCTGGCGGCGATGATCGAGCCGACCAAGATCGACATGGTGTTTCTGGGCGGACCGGAAATGTCGGCGCTGGCCGCGGTGCTGCCGCCCGAAAGGCTGGCCGGCCACCTGCCGGACGCCGAGGCGCTGAAGCCGGTGCTGCTGGCGGCGCTGAAACCCGGCGACACGATCATGATCAAATCGTCGAACGGCATGGGTTTTTCCAGGCTGGTCGAGGCGATCCGCGCCAAATTCCCCGCAGACGGCGACGGCGGGGCCGGCGCATGATACGCTTTATCTTCACCCGCGAGGCCGCATGCTGATCTATCTCACCGCCTTCGCGGACCACATTTCGGCGTTCAACGTCTTCCGATACATCACCTTCCGCGTCGGCGGCGCCCTGATCACGGCGGCGCTGATCACCTTCATGTTCGGGCCGGCGATCATCAATTCGCTGCGTCTCAGGCAGGGCAAGGGCCAGCCGATCCGCGCCGACGGACCGCAGACGCATTTCAAGAAGGCCGGCACGCCGACCATGGGCGGGCTGATGATCCTGAGCGGCATTCTCGGTTCGACCTTGCTGTGGGCCAATCTCGGCAGCGTCTATGTCTGGGTGGTGCTGTTCGTCACCGTGTCGTTCGGCACGATCGGCTTCTACGACGACTACATGAAGGTGACCAAGCAATCGCATCTCGGCGTTTCGGGCCGGGTGCGGCTGGCCATCGAATTCCTGGTCGCCGGCATCGCCACCTATACGATCATGCAGGCGGGGCAGGCGCCGTTCTCGTCGTCGCTGACATTCCCGTTCGTCAAGGACTTCATCATCAATCTCGGCTGGTTCTTCATTCCGTTCGGGGCGCTGGTGATGGTGGGCGCCGGCAATGCGGTGAACCTGACCGACGGGCTGGACGGACTGGCGATCGTGCCTGTGATGATCGCCGCCGCCTCGTTCGGCGTCATCGCCTACCTGGCGGGCAACGCGGTGTTTGCCGACTATCTGCAGATCCATTTCACCCCCGGCACCGGCGAGCTCGCCGTCGTGCTCGGCGCAGTGATCGGGGCGGGGCTCGGCTTCCTGTGGTTCAACGCGCCGCCGGCGGCGATCTTCATGGGCGACACCGGCTCGCTGGCGCTCGGCGGCCTGATCGGCTCGATCGCGGTGGCGACCAAGCACGAGATCGTGCTGGCGATAATCGGCGGCCTGTTCGTGATGGAAGCGATGTCGGTGATCATCCAGGTCGGCTATTTCAAGCTCACCGGCAAGCGGGTGTTTTTGATGGCGCCGATCCATCACCATTTCGAAAAACTCGGCTGGACCGAAAGCCAGGTGGTAATCCGGTTCTGGATCATCGCCGTGATCCTTGCGCTGGTCGGACTGTCGACGCTGAAGCTCAGATGATTGCGGCCTCGACCTTTTCCGGCAAACGCGTCGCCCTGTTCGGCCTCGGCGGCTCCGGCCTTGCGACCGCGCGCGCGCTTGCCGACGGCGGGGCGGACATCGTCGCCTGGGACGACAATCCCGACAGTGTGGCGCGGGCGCGCGGTGAGGGCATCAAGGTAGCCGACCTGCGCGACGTCGACTGGAGCGGGGTCGCCTCCTTCGTGCTGTCGCCCGGCGTGCCGCTGACCCACCCCAAGCCGCACTGGAGCGTCGATCTGGCGCGTGGCGCCGGCGTCGAGATCATTGGCGACGTGGAACTGTTTGCGCGCGAGCGGCGGGCGCGGGCGCCCGACGCGCCGTTCATCGCGATCACCGGCACCAACGGCAAGTCGACGACGACGGCGCTGACCGCGCATCTGCTGGCGTCGGCGGGGCTGGACACGCAGATGGGGGGCAATATCGGCCGGGCGGTGATGACGCTCGATCCGCCCACGCCCGAGCGTCACTACGTGGTCGAATGCTCGTCCTACCAGATCGACCTGGCGCCGTCGCTCGATCCGACCGCCGGCGTGCTGCTCAACCTGACGCCCGACCATCTCGACCGGCACGGCACGATGAAGAACTATGCCGCGATCAAGGAGCGGCTGGTGGCGGGAAGCCGGACAGCGATCGTCGCGGTCGACGACATTTTCTGCGCCGACATCGCCGACCGGCTCGAACGGGCCGGGCAGGACGTCATCCGCATCTCCAAGCGGCTGGCGCTGACCGACGGTTACTTCGCCGACGGCCAGGCGTTGATGCATGCAAGCCACGGCAAGTATTCCCGCGTCGCTTCGCTGGAAGGCGTCGGCTCGCTGCGCGGCCAGCACAACGCCCAGAACGCGCTTGCGGCGATCGCGGCCTGCCTGCGCGTCGGCATGCCGCGCGAGGCGTTGCAGCCCGGGCTGAACAGTTTTCCGGGCCTGGCGCACCGGATGCAGCAGGTCGGCCGCAAGGGCAATGTGCTGTTCGTCAACGATTCCAAGGCGACCAATGCCGAGGCGGCTGCGCCGGCGCTGTCGAGCTTTGGGCGCATCTACTGGATCGCCGGCGGGCTGCCGAAACAGGGCGGCATCGAGCCGCTCCGGCCGTTTTTTCCACGCATCGCGCGCGCCTATCTGATCGGCGAGGCCGCGCCGGCGTTCTCGGCGACGCTGGGAACGTCTGTGCCGTACGAGATTTCCGGCACGCTGGCCGTGGCGGTGGCGCGCGCGGCGGCGGATGCGGCGCGCGACAGCGCCGGCGAGGCGGTGGTGCTGCTGTCGCCGGCCTGCGCAAGCTTCGACCAGTTCAAAAATTTCGAGGTCCGGGGCGACGCGTTCCGCGCCGCCGTTCTCTGCCTCGATGGAGTAGAGCCGATCTGAGGCCTGGGCGGCGTAACGATCGGCGGAGCGTTCCGCGGTAAACGAAAAAATGACCGCGCGGATGGCCGCGCGTCGCAACAGGCTGAATGATGGTTAACAGTTCCTTCGTCTTCGCTTCGTATATCGAGAAGATGCGTCCGCGCTCAGGAGCCTGACATGACCAGTCGCACAGACCGTGGACTCGTATCGACCTGGTGGTGGACGATCGACCGCTGGTTTCTCGCCTCTTTCCTGGCGTTGATGGTGCTGGGAATCGTGCTGTCGTTCGCCGCCAGCCCGGCGGTCGCCGAGCGCATCGGGCTGGAAGAATTCCATTTCGTCACCCGCCAGATCGTGTTCATGCTGCCGGCGATCGGGGTGATGCTGGCGATCTCGTTTCTCGACCACCGGCAGGTGAGGCGACTGGCGGCGATCATGCTGGTGCTGATGATCGCGGCGATGGTGCTGACGCTGTTCGTCGGCGTCGAGGTCAAGGGCTCGCGCCGCTGGCTGTCGCTGGCGGGGGTGTCGCTCCAGCCGTCGGAGTTCCTCAAGCCGGCCTTCGTGGTGATCTGCGCCTGGCTGTTCGCCGAACACGCCAGGCAGCCAGAAATTCCCGGCAATCTGTTTGCGATCATCCTCGTCGGCCTGGTGGTGACGCTCTTGGTAGCGCAGCCCGACCTTGGCCAGACAATGCTGGTGACGGCGACCTGGGCGACGATGTTCTTCATGGCCGGCATGCCGTGGTTGTGGATCGCGGTGTTCGGCGTGATCGGCGTCACCGGGGCGTTCGGCGCCTATACGTTCTTCCCCCACGTGGCGGGCCGCGTCGACCGCTTCCTGACCGGCGAGGGCGACAATTTCCAGACCGAGACCGGCCGCGAGGCGATCATCAATGGCGGCTGGTTCGGCCGAGGGCCGGGCGAGGGCACGGCAAAGCGCATCCTGCCCGATAGCCACACCGACTTCATCTTCTCCGTGGCCGGCGAGGAGTTCGGCATCATCCTGTGCATGCTGCTGGTCGGCCTGTTCGCCTTCATCGTGCTGCGCGGGCTGGCGATCGCGCTGCGCGAGCGCGACGAGTTCACACGGCTGGCGGTGTCGGGGCTGGTGATCCTGTTCGGGCTGCAATCGATCATCAATATCGGCGTGAACCTGCAATTGCTGCCGGCGAAAGGCATGACGCTGCCGTTCATCTCCTATGGCGGCTCGTCGCTGGTGGCGATGGCGATTTCGATGGGCATGGTGCTGGCGCTGACCCGCACCCGGCCCGAATCGCGGCAGGCGACGCGCCCGCGCTTCGACGAACGCATCTTGCCGGCGGAGTAGAGATTGTCGAAGGGCGTTATTCTCCTGAGCGCCGGCGGCACCGGCGGGCACCTGTTTCCCGCCGAGGCGCTGGCGCATGAACTGGCGGCGCGCGGCTGGGAGATCCATCTGGCCACCGACGACCGCGCCGAGCGGTTCGCGGGAAAATTTCCGGCCGCCAAAATCCACCAGATCCGGTCGGCGACGGTCGGCGGCAAGAACCCGATCGCGTTGGCGCGGACCTTCTGGCGCATCTGGGGCGGGGTGCGGCAGGCGTCGCGGGTGATCGCCGAGATCAAGCCGAAGGCGGTGGTGGGCTTTGGCGGCTATCCGACGCTTCCGCCGCTCTATGCGGCGACGCGGCGCGGCGCGGCGACGCTGATCCATGAGCAGAACGCGGTGATGGGCCGCGCCAACAAGGCGCTGGCCGGGCGCGTCGACGCTATTGCCGGAGGGTTCCTGACCAAGCAGACCTCAAGCGCGCCGCAAAAGACGGTGGTGACCGGCAATCCGGTGCGCCCGGCGGTGATCGAGGCCGCGGACCGCGCCTATGCGCCGTCGGGGCCGGGGCAGCCGTTCCATCTGCTGGTGTTTGGCGGCAGCCAGGGCGCGCAGTTCTTTTCCGAGGCGGTTCCTGCCGCCGTGGCGCTGCTGCCGCCCGAGCAACGCCAGCGGCTGCGCATCGTGCAGCAGGCGCGCCAGGGCGACGAGGCGGCGGTGCGCGCCGCCTATGCCGGGCTTGGCGTCGAGGCGCAGGTGTCGCCGTTCTTTGGCGACCTGGCTGAACGCATGGCCCGCGCCAGCCTGGTGATCTCGCGCTCGGGCGCATCGACGGTGTCGGAAATCGCCGTCATCGGCCGGCCGGCGGTGCTGGTTCCCTATCCGCATGCGCTCGACCACGACCAGGCGGCCAATGCCGAGGCGCTGGCCAGCGTCGGCGGCTGCGAGGTGGCGCCGCAGGCGTCGCTGACGCCTGACGTGCTTGCGGCGAAGATCGCCGGCTATATGGACGATCCGGCGATGAGCGCGAAGATGGCGGCCGCCGCGCGCAGCGTCGGCCGCCCCAACGCGGCGCAGTTGCTCGCCGACCTGACAGAGGCTATTGCCTCCGGCATGACTGTCCAAGACTACGAACGGGGCGCCCAAGCATGAAGATGCCGCATACAATCGGCCTGGTGCATTTCATCGGCATCGGCGGCATCGGCATGAGCGGCATCGCCGAAGTGCTGCACAATCTCGGCTACAAGGTGCAGGGGTCTGACCAGTCCGAAAGCGCCAATGTGCAGCGGCTGCGCGACAAGGGCATCGAGTGCTTTGTCGGCCACAAGGCCGAAAATCTCGGCGACGCCGAAGTGGTGGTGGTGTCGACCGCGATCAGGAAGAGCAATCCCGAACTGATGGCGGCGCGCGAAAGACTGCTGCCGATCGTGCGCCGCGCCGAGATGCTGGCGGAGCTGATGCGGTTCCGCCAGGCGATCGCCATCGGCGGCACCCATGGCAAGACCACCACCACCTCGATGGTGGCGACGCTGCTCGAGGCTGGCGGGCTCGACCCGACCGTGGTCAATGGCGGCATCATCAACGCCTATGGCACCAATGCGCGCATGGGCGCGGGCGACTGGATGGTGGTCGAGGCCGACGAAAGCGACGGCACCTTCCTGAAACTGCCGGCCGACATCGCGGTGGTCACCAATATCGACCCCGAACATCTCGACCATTATGGCAGTTTCGACAAGGTGCGCGACGCCTTCGCCCAGTTTGTCGAAAACGTGCCGTTCTACGGCTTCGGGGTGATGTGCATCGACCATCCCGAGGTGCAGGCGCTGGTCAGCCGCATCGAGGATCGCCGCGTCGTCACCTATGGCGAGAACCCGCAGGCCGATGTGCGCTTTTTCAACCACCGCATGGACGGCGCGGTGTCGGCCTTCGACGTCGAGATCCGAGACAGGAAGACCGGCAAGGTGACGCAGATGGCCGATTTGCGGCTGCCGATGCCGGGCCGCCACAATGTCTCCAATGCGACCGCTGCGATCGCCGTGGCGCATGAACTGGGCATGTCGGAAAAGGCGATCAAGGCGGGGCTGGCCGGCTTCGGCGGGGTGAAGCGGCGCTTCACCCACACCGGGACCTGGCACGGCGTCGAGATCTTTGACGATTACGGCCACCATCCGGTGGAGATCAGGGCGGTGCTGAGGGCGGCGCGCGATTCCACCGGCGGCCGGGTCATCGCCATCGCCCAGCCGCATCGCTACACCCGGCTGCACGATCTGTTCGACGATTTCGCCTCGTGCTTCAACGACGCCGACACGGTGATGGTGGCGCCGGTCTACACCGCCGGCGAGGACCCGATCGAGGGCGTCACCTCGGAAGCGCTGGTGTCGCGCATCCGCTCCGGCGGTCATCGCGACGCGCGCTATGTGGCGGGTCCCGAAGCGATCGCCCCGATTGTCAGGGAATTGGCGAAACCCGGTGATTTCGTTGTGTTTCTCGGCGCAGGCAACATCACCCAATGGGCCTATGCGCTGCCGAAGGAACTGGCGGTCGAATGAACGGCGTCGAACTGCTGAAGAAGCTGGAAGGACGGCTGGGGGCATTGCGCGGCCGGCTGATCGCCGACGCCGAGATGGACAAGATCATCTGGTTCCGCGCCGGCGGCGTGGCGCAGGCGCTGTTCCAGCCGGCCGACGAGGAAGACCTGGCGGCGTTCATGCGCGCCGTGCCCGAGGACATCCCGGTGCTGCCGGTCGGCGTCGGCTCCAACCTGCTGGTGCGCGAAGGCGGCATTCCCGGCTTCGTCGTCCGGCTGTCGGCCAGGGGTTTTGGCGAGGTCAGCCAGGTCGGCGACGCCCGCATCCGCTCGGGCGCCGCGGTTCCCGACAAGCGGGTGGCGGCGCTGGCGCATGAGGCGGGCATCGGCGGCTTTCATTTCTACCACGGCATTCCCGGCGCCATCGGCGGGGCGCTGCGGATGAACGCGGGCGCCAACGGCGTCGAGACGCGCGAGCGGGTTGTCGAGGTGCGCGCCATCGACCGCAAGGGCGATTTGCATGTGCTGTCCAACGCCGGCATGGGCTACGCCTACCGGCATTCGGCGGCGCCGGCGGACCTGGTGTTCACCTTCGCCGAATTCGAGGGGCCGCCGGCCGACCGCGACGAGATCAGGGCGGCGATGGACGCGGTGCAGCTGCACCGCGAGACGGTGCAGCCGATCAAGGAAAAGACCGGCGGATCGACCTTCAAGAATCCGCCCGGAACCTCGGCCTGGAAAGAAATCGACAAGGCCGGCGGACGCGGGCTGATGATCGGCGGCGCGCAGATGAGCCCGATGCACTGCAATTTCATGATCAACACCGGCAACGCAACCGGTTACGATCTTGAATTCCTTGGCGAAACGGTGCGCGGCCGGGTGCTGGAAAATTCCGGCGTAAGGCTCGAATGGGAGATCAAGCGGCTCGGCCTGTTCAAGCCCGGCCGCGAGGTCGACCCGTTCCTCGGGCAATTGCTGTAGCCGCTTCAGGCAGGCGGCGGCGGCGTTTTCGACTGAGTCCGAAATGCAACGCCTGGCCGGATTGGCATGGCCGGCGCAAGCTCCGTGCGCTTTGATCGTTGCCAGGGAGCGGAACCTCTGATTCCCTGACGTTGAACGTTTTCTTGTGATTTTGAGTCGCGTGCGCGTGCGGCGCGTAACGGCCCTGGGGAAAGCTCAAGGGAGGCTCGGATTTCGATTCCTGAAACGTCGGCGCAATCCTGGACGAAAGGGTCAATCGGGAGATGAACGGCAAACACGTCGCCGTGTTGATGGGTGGGCTGTCGTCCGAGCGGCCGGTTTCGCTGTCGTCCGGCAAGGCGTGCGCGGACGAACTGGAGGCCGCCGGCTACCGGGTGACGCGGGTCGATGTCGGCCGCGACGTCGCCCAGGTGCTGGCCGAGCTCAAGCCCGACGTCGCCTTCAACGCCCTGCACGGACCGTTCGGCGAAGACGGCGCGATCCAGGGCGTGCTGGAATATCTGCAAATCCCCTACACACATTCCGGGGTGCTGGCGTCGGCGCTGGCTATGAACAAGGAACAGGCCAAGCGGATCGCCAAATCGAGAGGCATTCCGGTCGCCGAATCCAAGACCATGAGCCGATTCGACGTCGGTTCCAGGCACCCGATGGCGCCGCCCTATGTGGTCAAGCCGGTGTGCGAGGGGTCGAGTTTTGGCGTCGTCATCGTCAAGGAAGACCAGGCGCATCCGCCACAGGTGATCGGCTCGTCGGAATGGCGCTACGGCGACAAGGTGATGGTGGAACGCTTCGTTCACGGGCGTGAGCTGACCTGCGCGGTGATGGGCGACGTGGCGTTGGGGGTGTGCGAGATCATCCCGGTCGGCCACTCGTTCTACGATTACGACTCGAAATATGTGAAGGGCGGATCAAAACACGAAATCCCTGCAAAAATTTCACCAAATATTTACCAAAAAATACAGACATTGGCGCTCAAGGCTCATCAAGCAATCGGCTGCCGGGGAGTGTCCCGTTCTGACTTTCGCTACGACGACCGCCACTCGGAAAACGGGGAGGTCGTGTGGCTTGAAGTCAATACGCAGCCAGGCATGACGCCGACATCGCTCGTGCCGGACATCGCCCTCAATGCGGGCCACAGTTTCGGCGAGCTGTTGAGTTGGATGGTGGAGGACGCTTCGTGTTCGCGTTGATCCGGCGTTTCGGTGGTGGAAAGGCTGCCCACGCAGGGCATGGCGCCTCGACCCTTGCGGGCGAGGGCCTGGTGCTGCCGCGTCCGCTGCGCAAGCCGGCGCGGGTGCTGGGGCGAATTTTTGCCGGCGACGTGACGCCGCCGCGCTTTGCCGCAACCGTGCTGTCGGCCGTCTATCTTTCGGCGGCCGGCGTTTACGGCATGGCCATGGGCGGCCACACCGACGCTGTGGTGCAGGCGCTGACCGCGCGCAGCGGCTTCGCCATCGAAGACGTGCGCATGGCGGGCAACAAGGAGACGTCGGAAATCGACGTGCTCGACAAGCTGCAACTGAACGGCTGGACGTCGCTGATCGGCTTCAACGCCGAGGAAGCGCGGCAGCGCATCGCCGAACTGCCATGGGTGGAAAAGGCGTCGGTCCGTAAAATCTACCCGGACGCGATCGAGGTTACGATCGTCGAAAAGAAACCGCTGGCGATCTGGCAGCACGGCCGCGAACTGTCGCTGATCGGAGCCGACGGCCAGCGGATCGTGCCGTTGCGCAGCGAACGCTATGCGACGCTGCCGCTGTTCATCGGCGAAGGCGCCAATGAGCGCGCGTCGCAGTTTTCCGCCGAAATCGCCAAGTCGCTCGGCCTGGCGTCGCGGGTCAAGGCGTTCATCCGCGTCGCCGACCGCCGCTGGGACCTGCGGCTGGAGAACGGCGTGACCGTCAAGCTGCCGGAACATGGCGAGGTAGCCGCGATCCAGGAACTGGTGGCGCTCGACGCCGAGCAGGGCATCCTGTCGCGCGATCTCGACGCCGTCGACATGCGCCTCGACGACAGGATCGTCGTCAAGCTGACGCCGGAG
Source organism: Phyllobacteriaceae bacterium UBA1940 (assembly GCA_002336975.1). Taxonomy (GTDB): domain Bacteria; phylum Pseudomonadota; class Alphaproteobacteria; order Rhizobiales; family Rhizobiaceae; genus Mesorhizobium_A. The sequence goes on along the minus strand of DDFA01000108.1, from coordinate 7,587 downwards.
GCGGCGGTGCGCCGCGCCGCGGCGCTGACCGAACAGAAGCGCAAGGCCAGCCGGCCAGGAAACCCGACATGAGCTGGTTCGGACATTCCGCCGCACATCCGGCCCGAAAATCGAGCGTCGTCACGGTGCTCGACATCGGCTCGTCGAAAGTGTGTTGCATCATCGCCAAGCTGAAGCCGCGCGAGGAAACCGCGCGGCTGCCCGGCCGCACCCACCAGATCCAGGTCATCGGCATCGGCCACCAGAAATCGCAAGGGGTCAAGGGCGGTGTCATCGTCGATCTCGACAAGGCGGAACAGGCGATCCGTCTGGCGGTCGACGCGGCCGAGCGGATGGCCGGGCTGACGGTCGAATCGCTGGTGTGCAACGTTTCCGCCGGGCGGCTGAAAAGCTCGATCGTGCAGGCCTCGATCAATCTTGGCGGCCACGAGGTCGAATCCTCGGACATCAAGCGGGTGCTGGCGGCGGGATCGCGGCAGGCGCTGCAGTCGGAGCGCGACATCGTCCATTCGCTGGCGGTCGGCTTTTCGCTCGACGGCGAGCGCGGCATCCGCGATCCGCGCGGCATGATCGGCGACGCTCTGGGCGTGGACATGCATGTGCTGACCGGCGACGTGGCGCCGCTGCGCAATCTCGAACTGTGCATCAACCGGGCGCATCTGTCGGTGGAGCGCCGCGTCGCCACGCCTTACGCAAGCGCGCTCGCGGCCCTGGTCGACGACGAGGCCGAGATGGGCGCGGCCTGCATCGACATGGGCGGCGGCACGACGACGATCTCGGTGTTTTCGGAAGGCAAGTTCATGTTTGCCGACGCTATTCCCGTCGGCGGCATCCATGTGACCCAGGATCTGGCGCGCGGCCTGTCGGCGCGCATCGAGGATGCGGAACGGCTGAAGGTGATGCACGGCTCGGCGATGCAGACGGCGGCCGACGACCGTGACATCGTCACGGTGGCGGCGCTCGGCAGCGACGACAATGACGTGCCGCTGCAGATTCCCCGCGCGGTGATGAGCCGCATCATCCGCGCTCGCGTCGACGAGACGCTGGAAATGGTTCGCGACCGGCTCAACCGGTCGGGTTTCGGCAATGTGGTGGGCAAGCGCGTCGTGTTGACGGGCGGCGCCAGCCAGCTGACCGGGCTGCCGGATGCGGCGCGCCGCATTCTCGGGCGCAATGTGCGCATCGGCCGGCCGCTGGGCATTGCCGGACTGCCGGAGGCGGCCAAGGGGCCGGCCTTCTCGGCCGTTGTGGGTTTGATGATCTATCCGCAGGTGGCGGGTTTCGAGAGCAGGCGCGTGAGTGCGGGTTCGGGCGTCAGGGCGACCGGGACGGGCGGCAGGCTTCAGCGCATGTCTCAATGGATCAGGGACAGTTTCTGAGATCGGGCGACAGCCCGGAACAATCAGCCGCTTGGCGAGGCGGCAAGAAAGGCAAAGGACGAAGACCATGACGATCAATCTGCAAAAGCCGGACATTACCGAACTCAAGCCGCGCATCACCGTTTTCGGCGTTGGCGGGGGCGGCGGCAACGCCGTCAACAACATGATCTCGGCGGGCCTGCGGGGCGTCGAATTCGTGGTCGCCAATACCGATGCCCAGGCGCTGACGATGTCGAAGGCCGAGCGCATCATCCAGCTGGGCGCGCATGTGACCGAGGGCCTTGGCGCCGGCTCGCAGCCGGAAGTCGGGCGCGCCGCGGCGGAAGAATGCATCGATGAGATCATCGACCATCTGGCCGGCACCCATATGTGCTTCGTCACCGCCGGCATGGGCGGCGGCACCGGTTCGGGCGCCGCGCCCGTGGTTGCCCGCGCCGCGCGCGAAAAGGGTATCCTGACCGTCGGCGTGGTGACCAAGCCGTTCCACTTCGAAGGCCAGCGCCGGATGAAGACGGCGGAAGCCGCGATCGAGGACCTGATGAAGAGCGTCGACACGCTGATCGTCATCCCGAACCAGAACCTGTTCCGCATCGCCAACGACAAGACGACCTTTGCCGACGCCTTCGCCATGGCCGACCAGGTGCTGTATTCCGGCGTCGCCTGCATCACCGACCTGATGGTCAAGGAAGGCCTGATCAATCTCGACTTCGCCGACGTGCGTTCGGTGATGCGCGAGATGGGCAAGGCGATGATGGGCACCGGCGAAGCCTCGGGCGAGGGCAGGGCGATGGCCGCCGCGGAAGCCGCGATCGCCAATCCGCTGCTTGACGAAACCTCGATGAAGGGCGCCAAGGGCCTGCTGATCTCGATCACCGGCGGCAAGGATCTGACGCTGTTCGAGGTCGACGAAGCCGCCACCCGCATCCGCGAGGAAGTCGATCAGGACGCCAACATCATCCTGGGTGCGACCTTCGACGAGGAACTCGAAGGCGTCATCCGCGTCTCGGTCGTCGCCACCGGCATCGACAAGGCCGCCATCGAAATGGCGTCGCAGCCGATCCGCGTCGCGCCCAAGCCGGTCGCCAAGCCGGCCCCGGCCGCAGCGCCCGTCGAAGCCCGCGCCCCGGTTGCGCCTGCCCCGGTTCATGCCGAGGTGGAACGCGCCGTCGCTCATGACCCGATCGCCGACGTGATCCGCGCCGCCGAACACGCGCCGGCCGTCCGCGACCACGCGCACGACGAAGCCGCTTTCCGCCCCAAGAGCGCGCTGTTCCAGCAGCCGGTAGCGGAACCGGCGCTGCGTCCCGCTCCGGCGCCGGTGCAGGCAGCGCCCCGCATGCCCCGCGTCGAGGATTTCCCGCCGGTGATGCGGGCGGAAATGGAGGCGCAGAGCGCCCGCGTCGCCGATCATGAAGAGCGCGGACCCAAGGGCCTGCTCAACAAGCTGTCGTCGATGCTGACGCCGCGCAAGGAAGAGGAAGCCGGGCGCGCCCAGCCCGCGCCGCTGCGCGAGCCGAAGCTGCAGCCGGTGCAGGATGCGCGCCGCATGACGTCGCAGGATCCGTCGCTCTACGCGCCGCGCCGCGGCCAGCTCGACCCGCACGGACGGCCCACGACTCTCGCCCGCCAACCGGACGAAGACCAGGTCGATATTCCTGCTTTCCTGCGCCGCCAGGCCAACTGATCGCGCGCAGTCGTTGCATCATCGCCCGGAAACCGTTGCGGCGGTTTCCGGGCGATTCATTTTGGTGAACGATTTCAGCGTGTTGCGAGTTAACGAAATGTCATAATGTCGTAACACGGGGTAAGAAAGCGTGATTTGGCGACCCCGGTCGCACAAACTATGTTCCTGACACGCTTGAGGGAGCGGGCGCGGCGTGGTTGGGGACGCCGAACGGTCGATCCTTCGCACAAGGCCGAAGTTCCGCAATCGAATGGAACAGGCGCGACTGACCGAACGGGGACCGACTTGCAGGAATTTCAGACAACGCTTGCTGCGCGGGTCAGCCTTACCGGAACGGGCGTTCACAGCGGCAAGCCGGTCACGGTCCACTTCAACCCCGCCGACGCCGACACCGGCGTGATCCTGAGCCGCATCGACGACCCGTCGCAGCGCGAACTGCGCGCGCTGGTGTCCGAAATCGGCGCGACCGATCTGTGCACCGTTCTGGGCGATCCTGCGGGCCTGCATGTGGCGACCGTCGAACATCTGATGGCGGCGCTGTTTGGCCTTGGCATCGACAATGTGTCGATCGAGATCGACGGGCCGGAAGTGCCGATTCTCGACGGCAGCGCCAAGCCGTTCGTCGACGCGTTCGACCAGGCCGGCATCGTCGTGCAGGACGTGCGCCGCCGCTATATCCGCGTGCTGAAGCCGATCCGGATCGAGAGCGGCGCGTCATGGGCCGAATTCCGCCCCTACAACGGCACCCGCTTCGAGGTCGAGATCGATTTCGAAAGCCCGGCGATCGGCCGCCAGACCTATGCCAACGACCTCGACCCGATGCGGTTTCGCGACGATATCGCCGGCGCGCGCACCTTCGGTTTCATGAAGGATGTCGAACGGCTGTGGGCCGCCGGCTACGCGCTCGGCTCGTCGCTGGAGAATTCGGTGGTGATCGGCGACGACCACAAGGTGATCAATCTGGGCGGCCTGCGCCATGTCGACGAATTCGTCCGGCACAAGACGCTGGACGCAATTGGGGACCTGGCGCTTGCGGGCGCGCGCTTCATCGGCGCATTCAGGTCCTATCGCGGCGGCCACCGCCTGAACGCCGCGGCGTTGCGCCGGCTGCTGTCGGACCAGTCGGCGTTCGAGATCGTCGAGACGTCGCGCCGCGAGCGCGGCCGGGCGATGGAGATGGTTGCGGTTGCCGCACCCGTCTATGCGCCCTGGATGATCTGACGGCCACAGCGCGCCACAAAAAAGCGCCATTGGTTGACCAATGCGTTGCCCATGGGGGCGATCATGATCTATGAAGCCGGTCCTGGCATGGTGTTCCGGACATCCCGGAGAGGCAGTTCTTATGGTTTCGATGCGTGCAGGTGAGGGGAAAAGGCGCGGCCACCTGTCGTGGCTGATCGTGCCGGCGATTCTCGCGCCGATGGCGGTGTCCGGCTGCAGCAGCATGTTCGGCGAGAAGGATATCGACCTCGCCACCTATGTCGAAGAAACCGATCCCGCCGACAAGCTCTACAATGAAGGCCTGGCCAACCTGAATTCCGGCCGCCTGAACGAGGCGACGCGCAAGTTCGACGCCGTCGACCAGCAGCATCCCTATTCGGAATATGCCCGCAAATCGCTGATCATGGGCACCTTCGCCAATTACCGGCAGGGCAACTACGACGATGCGATCAATTCCGGCAAACGCTACGTCCAGCTCTATCCCTCGACCCCCGACGCCGCCTATGCGCAATATCTGATCGGCCTGTCCTACTACCGCCAGATCCGCGACGTGACGCAGGACCAGAAGGAAGCCCGCCGCACCATCGAGGCGATGGACGAACTGGTGCAGCGCTGGCCCGATTCGGAATATGTCGAGGACGGCAAGGCCAAGATCCGATTCGCCCGCGACCAGATGGCCGGCAAGGAAATGCAGATCGGCCGCTATTATCTGGAGCGGCGCGAATATATCGCGGCGATGAAGCGGTTCCGCATCGTGGTCGAAAACTATTCCAACACCCGGCACATCGAAGAGGCGCTGGCGCGCCTGGTCGAAGGCTACATGGCGATGGGGCTGACCACCGAGGCGCAGACGGCGGCGGCGGTGCTTGGCCACAACTATCCCGACAGCCAGTGGTACAAGGATTCCTACGCGCTGCTTCAGTCCGGCGGGCTTGAGCCGCGCGAACACCCGGGGTCGTGGCTGGCCAATGCCGGCCGCAAGCTGCTCGGCGCAAGCTGACCCCAACAGCAAGGCAATCGCCATCGGATGCTCGCACAACTGTCGATCCGCGATATCGTTCTGATCGAGCGGCTCGACCTGGATTTTTCGAGCGGCATGTCGGTGCTGACCGGTGAAACCGGGGCAGGAAAATCCATCCTTCTCGACGCATTGTCGCTGGCGCTCGGCGGGCGCGGCGACGCCTCGCTGGTGCGCAACGGCGCCGCCCAGGGCCAGGTGACGGCGGTGTTCGACCTGCCGCGCAACCACGCGGCGCGGCAATTGCTGGAGGCCAACGCGCTCGACGCTGACGGCGACATCATCCTGCGCCGGGTGCAAAGCGCCGACGGGCGCACGCGCGTCTTCGTCAACGACCAGCCGGCAAGCGTCGCCCTGATGCGCGACATCGGCCGGCTGCTGGTGGAACTGCACGGCCAGCATGACGAGCGCGCGCTTGTCGACCCGGCGATGCATCGCGACCTGCTCGACATTTTTGGCGGCCATGGCGGCGAGGCGACGCGGACGGCGGAGCTGTTCGGGCGCTGGCGGGCTGCCGAGCAGGACCTGTCGCGGCATCGCGCCAAGGTGGAGGCCGCGGCGCGCGAGGCGGATTATCTGCGCGCCTCGTCGGCGGAGCTGACCGAGCTCGATCCACAGCCGGGCGAGGAAGAGGAACTGGCGGAACTGCGCGGCCGGATGATGCGCGCCGAAAAGACCGCGGTCGAGATCAACGACGCCGCCGACGCGCTGTCGGGGACGACGTCGCCGGTGCCGCCGCTGTCGGCGCTGCTGCGGCGGCTGCAGCGCAAGGAAGCCGAGGCGCCGGAACTGCTCGGCGAGGTGGTGCGGGCGCTCGACGAGGCGCTGGTGGCGCTGGATACGGCGCAGGAGGCGGCGGCGGCGGCGCAGCGGGCGCTCGAGTTCGATCCGCGGGCGCTGGAACGGGCGGAGGAGCGGCTGTTTTCGCTGCGCGCGGCGGCGCGAAAATTTTCCGTGCCGGTCGAGGGACTGGCGGCGTTGCGCGACGCGATGGCGGCTGACCTGGCCGACCTCGACGCCGGCGAGGGACGCCTTGTGGCGCTTGAAAAGGCGGCGGCCGAGGCGATGACGCTGTTCGACCGCCAGGCGGCGCGGCTGTCGGACTTGCGGCAGGCGGCCGGCGCCGGACTGGCGCGCGCGGTGATGGCGGAACTGCCGGCGCTGAAACTGGAACGCGCCGAATTCCTCGTCGAACTGACGTCCGATCCCTCCGACCGCGCCCCGAGCGGGATCGACCATGTCGAGTTCGCGGTCCGGACCAATCCCGGCGCGCGGCCCGGGCCGATGATGAAGATCGCGTCGGGCGGCGAACTGTCGCGCTTCCTGCTGGCGCTGAAGGTGGCGCTGGCCGACCGGGGGTCGGCGCCGACACTGGTGTTCGACGAGATCGACACCGGGGTGGGCGGGGCGGTGGCCGACGCGATCGGCAAGCGGCTGGCGCGGCTGGCGGCCAAGGTGCAGGTTCTGTCGGTGACGCATGCGCCGCAGGTCGCGGCGCGCGCCGGGGCGCATTATCTGATCTCGAAATCGGGCGGCGCCGACCGGGTATCCACCGGGGTGGCGGTGCTGAACGAGGGGGCGCGCGGCGAGGAGATCGCCCGCATGCTGGCGGGCGCGACGATCACCGAGGAGGCGCGCGCGGCGGCGCGCCGGCTGATCGAGGAAAGCGCGCGCTAACGTCGTCAGCAACGTCGCGTCAAACCGATCTCGACGGTTTACTTTCGTGTTCCAATCGCCGATTTTCCGCCGACATCGTGATCCGGCGAAAAGATGAGCAGCACATCAAACATTGCGGTCGACAAACTCACCGAGGAACAGGCGGCCGAGGAACTGGCCCGGCTGGCGGCCGATATCGCCGGGCACGACTATCGCTACAATACCGAGGACGCGCCGACGATCTCGGACGCCGCCTATGACGCGCTCAAGCGCCGCAACGCCGAGATCGAGGCCCGCTTTCCCGAACTGATCCGCGACGATTCGCCGTCGAAGTCGGTCGGCGCGGCGCCGTCGGGCGCGTTCGCCCAGGTGCAGCACGCCCGGCCGATGCTGTCGCTCGACAATGTCTTCTCCGACGAGGACGCGACCGATTTCGTCGCCTCGGTGAGGCGTTATCTCAACCTTGCCGCCGACGCGCCGCTGGTGTTCACCGCCGAACCGAAGATCGACGGGCTGTCGATGTCGCTGCGCTATGTCAACCGCAGGCTGGTGACCGCGGCGACGCGCGGCGACGGCCAGACGGGAGAGAACGTCACCGCCAATATCCGCACCATCGCCGACATTCCCGA
>DDFA01000081.1 GCA_002336975.1 Phyllobacteriaceae bacterium UBA1940 | reverse complement strand
TCAGCTCCCAGCGGAAATCAACAGCCCCGGTCATTACCGCCTCGGCATCGGCGCGATACGAGCTCTGGCGCAAAAACCGCCAGATGTAGTCGGGTGAGTTCTGACCGAGCGGACGCACCACGTGGAACTCCGTCGAACCGCAAGCCACGCCATTTTCGAGTGAGCGTGCGACCGCGATCTTGCCGTTCTCCATGCAGGGCGTGATCTTGGCGAAGATCACGTCGCCCACTTGGAACTGCGTATAGCCCTTCGACACCTCGGCGAATGGTCGAACGGTCGGGTTGACGATCTCGCCATCAACATCACTCACTGCTGGCATCGGGACAAAGGAGACGCTGGTGTCAGCGACAAGTCCCTCGATCCTGCCCGGATTGACGATGGCGATGTCATCCAAGGCGGCGTCCACCCACCCCAGCGGCAGTTCGTTCATTCCGCAGCTTCCGCGATCTCAGCGGCCTCCTCGACACTGTCCGGCTCAATCTCCTCCGACAGCGCCTCGATCTCTTCCAGCGCAGCCTTGAGGTGGCCGATGATGGCGGCGGCGATGTCCTCCGGCTCGGTCAGCGCCTCCTCGGCTTCGGCCTCGGTATCACGCAGCCATGCGATGTCGAGATTGTCATTGCGGGCGGCGATGGCCTTGCGGCTGAACATGCGCCAGCGGCTATCCTCGCCCTGATCGGCGCGCTCGGCACCGCCGTTCGGATCGAAGCCATAGGCGGTCTCGAACTCGGCGAAGTCAGCGACGGTCAGCGGGCGGGTCTTGCCGAAAGCGGGCATGTTGGCCCGCATGTCATAGACCCAGACGGCCTTGGTGTTGACCTTATCCGCCTTGCCGCGCTGGAAGAACAGCACATTGGTCTTCACGCCCTGCGCATAGAAGATGCCGGTCGGCAGACGCAGGATCGTGTGCAGGTTGGTCAGGTCCATCAGCCACGTGCGCAGGCGACGGCCCGTGTTGTCCTCGAACAGCACGTTGTCCGGCACCACGACAGCAGCACGGCCACCGGGTTTCATGGCGCGAACGATGTGCTCGACAAAGGCAAGCTGCTTGTTCGACGTGTCCGCCGTCACCGAGAAGTCGGAGCGGGTCGGGCGACCGCCCCCCTTCTTGGTGCCGAAGGGCGGGTTGGTCAGGATCAGGTTGGACAGGGGCAGCGCCTCCCCGTCTGGCGACAGCGTGTCGATCAACTCCACCCCGCCCTCGATGCCGTGCAGCAGCAGGTTCATCATGCAGAGGCGATGCGTGTCCGGCACTAGCTCACCCCCGACGAAGGCACTGTTGCGCTGGAAATGCGCCTGATCCGGCGTCAGCTTGTAGAGATCGTCGGTGTGATCCTTGATGTACCGGTCGGCGGCGACGAGAAAGCCCGCCGTGCCCGCCGCCGGGTCCTGAACTGTCTCGCCCGCCTTTGGCTGCATGAGACGCACGATGCAGTCGATCAGCGGACGCGGTGTGAAGTATTGGCCAGCGCCCGACTTCTTGTCGGCGGCGTTCTTCTCCAGCAGGCCCTCATACAGATTGCCCAGCCCTTCCTCGCGGGCCGAGAACCAGTCGAGCTGGTCGATGTTTGAAGTCAGCGCCTTGAGATTGGTCGGTTTGCGCAGCCGGGTCTGAGCATCGGTGAAGATGGCGCTGACGAGACCGTCCTTGGCCTTGCCGAGGTCGAGCAGCATCGACTTGTAGTAGTCGAGCTGCTGCATTCCTGCTGTCTTGGCTAGGAGGCCCCAGCGGTAGCCGTCCGGCAGACGGCTTTCCTTACCAGTCTCCTCCAGCATCTTCAGAAACAGCAGATAGGTCAGCTCGGTCACATACTCATTGTATGTGATGCCGTCGTCGCGCAGCACGTTGCACAGGCCCCAGAGCTTGGCGACGATGTCAGTGGTGCTGGTCATCAGGCGGTCTTCTTCCACATTTCTTCGTTGATCCCGGCGAGGATCGTCTCAAGCTCGCCGCCGAACACCTTGTTGAGCCGGTTGAACCCTCCATCGGCGATGAACGGCTCCTTGTCGATGGCCTCGCGATCAACGACGACTTCTTTCTCGATCTGCTCGCCGATCCGCTTCAGCCACCGTTTCTGCGGCTCCGTCCACTGGCGGCTCGCCATGATCGACCGCATGGCGGTCCTGACACGATCCTCGTACGGCACGAGCGGATCGCCGATGGCCGCCTGACGCACAAACCCGATGATCGAGGCGGCAATCTCCTCGTTCTTTGCATCCGCCCATGCCCGGCGCAGGTTCGCCTCGGAGTAGCCCTTGCGGTCCAGTGCAAGTCGCAACTCTTTCAGGTCAGCACGAGTGAGGTCACGCGGACGCTGCACCACCAGCTTCAGAGCGGCTATCGTGTTGACGTTGTCGCGCACAAAGGCGGAGAAGCTGTCGAGGAAGTCCTCTGGCTTTTGCGCATCGCCATAACCTCGGGTGACGGCGACCACCTCATCGGCATGGTGCGAGATCGGCACGTAACGGGGATTGTCGCCGTCCGACTGCCAATCGAGGATCGGGCCGATGGCGGCACGGTCCTTCAGCCATGCGGCGAGGTCGGGCGCATTGCCTGACAGCAGGCGCTGCAACATCGCCTCGGGCGTTTCGCCCGCGACGGCCTCGAACCGCTGCCGTGCCTCCTCCGGCATTCTCGACAGACGACGGCGCAGCTTTACCGCGATCTGATCACGGATCGTCTCGCGTTGGGCGTCGTCGGTCGCACCGATCATCTCGCCGACAAGCTGCTCGAAGCTGATCGACGGATTGACCACGACCGGCTTCATGTCGGTAAGGTTTTGCAGATGCGGATAGAGGTCCACGGCGTCGAAGATGCGGAACACCTCCTTGCCGATCTCGTCGCAGCGGCGTGTCGCCCGCCCGATCATCTGCTCGTAAAGGATGCGGCTGTTGACCCGGCGCAGGAAGACGAGGTTGGTGATCTTAGGGACGTCGATGCCGGTGGTCAGCAAATCGACGGTGACGGCGATCTTCGGATTGGCGTCATTGCGGAAGGAGCGGATCAGCGTCTGCACCTTGTCCACGCTGCCGGTGATCTTCCTGACCGCCGCATCGTCGATCTCGCCATAGGCGTCGGCGAACGCCGTCTTGATGGCGCTGACCACGATGTCGGCATGGGCGTCGGTCGCGGCGAAGATCAGTGTCTTGCCACCAAGCTCGGGGTCGATGTGCTTGGTTAGCTCCTCGGCGACGACGCGGTTGAACTCCGGCGTGATCACCTGCCTGTTGAACTGCTCGACCTCGAAGTGCAGCTCGTCGGGCAGAGTGGAAGTGTCTATCTCGCCGCTCTTGGTATCGAGGAGTTCGAGCTGCTCGTCCTTCTCGAAGGTGATCCCGGCACGCGCCAACGCCGTCTCGATCCTGACCGGCGGCTCATGGTCGATCAGGAACCCGTCGATCACCGCCTCGCGGTAGGAGTAGCGGAAGATCGGCTCGCCGAATATGTCGGTGGTATGCAATGCGGGCGTGGCGGTCAGGCCAATCTTCACGGCGTCGAAATACTCCAGCACACGCCGGTATTTCGAGATGTAGTCGTCCTGGCCTCGGAACGACAGCTCGGCGTCGGACATCTCGCGGTCGAGCAGATAACCCCGGTGGCATTCGTCTATGACGATAAGGTCATACTGATCGACGGGCGGCACCTCGGACGTGTCCGCCGCATAGAGCACCCGCTTCACGAGGCCCTGTATCGTGCAGATATGCACCTTAGTCTCCATGTCGGGCGACACGTCGCCCAGACCCTTCAGCCCAAAAATCTCGGCGAAGGTCTTGCCCGACACGACCTTGGTGGTCGAGAATTCGCCCTCGGTCTGGTGGCCGAGAGCCGAGCGATCCACGACGAAACAGATGCGGCGGAACCGCTTCGCCACCAGCAGGCGGTAGAGCAGCGCAATGGCGAGCTTGGTCTTGCCGGTGCCGGTCGCCATCGCCACCAGCATCGAACGCTGGTCGGCGGACAATGCCATCTCGACGGCACGGATGGCCGCTTCCTGATAGTGCCGGAGCGGGAAGCCAAACTCGAAAGGCTGGGTCTTGAGTGCCGCATCCGCAGCGTCCTGATCGACCTCCAGCAGCCCGCTCAGACCCTCCGGCGTCGGCCAGTTGACGAGCGCCCGGCGATGATTGGCGGCTCGTCGCGTGTCGCGGAACCAGATGCCGCTCTCGGTCTCGATCTGCTTGAGATAGGATCGGCCATTTGCGGCGAACACGAACGGGACGCGATGTTCTCCCCACGGCCCGCCCGAGAACGAGAAGTCGTTGCTGGCCCTGATCCCGACCGAGTATCGTTCAGACTGGTCTATTGCCGCCGAGATGTTCTTGCGCTTGCGCTTGGCCTCGACCACGCCGACCAGCATGGTGCCAACGAACAGCGCGTAGTCGGCGGGACCGTTCGAGGTCGGCCATTCGGCAATAGCCATGTTACGGCCCTTGACCGGTCGGATGCCCGCACTGTGGCGCAGGGTCTTGGTGTCGGCCTCCCAGCCATTGTCGCGTAGCTGCTGGTCGATCAGGGCGCGGGTCTGGGCTTCGTCCAGATCGAGCTTGGTGGCGGCTTCCTCGCCGCGCTCGACAAGCTCCAGAACCTCGGCACGGGGCGCGGCCTCCGCATCGGCCTGCATGTTGACCAGCTTGGCGGCAATGGCCGACTTCTCTGCCTCGCTCTCCTGCGCAAGCTGTTCCCATGATGCCCGTTCCTCGGCCTCGCGCCGCAACCGCTCCTCGACCGTCTCGCGAGCACGGGCATGTTCGTCTGCCTGTCGCCGTGCCGCAGCGGCGGCGTCCTCTGTCTCGGCCACCTTCTGCCGGAGTATCTCGATCTCCTGCCGCAGGGATGCCGTTGCATCCTCCGGCTCCGGCGGCGGGATGAACGCGCCGGGGTTGAAGTTCGGCTGCCTGCCATAGGTGCGATGAAACCAGACGCCCAGCGACCGGGCGAACTTCAGCGCGGTCAGCGCCTCGGCATGCCCGCCTTTCGCCTCGTGCACGGCGGCGTTACCGGACTTCCGCAGGGCATGGAACACGTCGGCGACTTCTCGCGGGATGATCCTGTCATAGGCCAGCCGCCGCAGCGTCTCCTCGAAGGTCTCGCGCTCGTCACGATACGCACCATGCCGGGCGGCGACCATCTTGGCAGTCAGTTCGGCGAACTGTCGCAGCTTGACGATGGCGGTCGATGGGTCGTCGCGGAAGTATCGTTCCGCGAGACCGCCCAGCGTCACCAGCCGTCTGTCGTAAACGCCAAGAAAGGCGAAATTGCTCGCCGACCCCACTGCCCCTCCATGGTCGAGATCATGGCCGACAATCTCAGGTTATTAAGGGCAGATGTCTACAGATTTGCGCGTTGCGAGTGCCGATTGTGCGCAATTGTGTACGTAAATACTCTTAAAGAAATTTTTATCTAGCAAAAACAATTACTTAGATGAATTTCTGGCGGAGAGAGCGGGATTCGAACCCGCGTTACGGTTTCCCGTAAACACACTTTCCAGGCGTGCGCCTTCAACCACTCGGCCACCTCTCCGCGGCCCCTTGCACGGATCAAATCCGTCCGGGTGGGCGTCATCTAGTCGAACATTGCGGCAATGCCAAGTGCCGCGACGCCGCATCAGGCGCTGCCTGCGGCGCAAATTTGCCGCCGCAATTGATGCAAACGCCGTCACGCCCTAAATGTGGGCAACCAACGGAGGACGGCGAACCCGCCGCGAACTGATGATTCGTCTGGTTTTCAGATTGTTGTCGGCGATCTCGCTGGCGGTCGCGGTGATCATGGCGGTCACCGACGCGACGAGGTCGATCGCCATTTCGCATATCGAGCCGACGCCGCTTGGCGCCTACTGGCTGCAATACGCGCCGGATTCGCTCGACCGCACCCGCGCCTGGCTGGTCGCGAACGCCGCCTGGCTGTGGGAACCGGTGCTGACGACGCTGTTGCGGGCGCCTGGCTTCGCGGCCTTCGCGGTCCTCGCCTTCCTGCTCTACGCCATCGGCTACCGGCGGCCGGACCCGGCCGGGCGGCTGGCGGCCTGACCCATGCGAAGGTCGGGCTGGCGGCGCGGCCGGACAAGGCTCCACGATGGCGGCCTGGCGAAAGGGCGACCATGTTCTTCCTGAGCGACATGCTGAACAAGAAGCTGCATCTGCCCAAGCCGGGCGAGGCGCTGCCGGGGCGCGCCCGCCCGGTTCGCACGGCGGCCCGGCACGCGGCGTTCAAGCGCCCGCTGAAGGCGACGCCGCCAGACGGCTTCGAGACCATCCATTTCGGCATGGGCCCGTTCTGGGCGGCCGAGCGGCTGTTGTGGCGCACGCCGGGCGTGTGGCTCACCGCGTCGGGCTACCAGGGCGGCATGACGCCGAACCCGACCTATCAGGAGACGATGACCGGCCTCACCGGCCACGCCGAAACGGTCAGGGTGGTTTTCGACCCGTCCCGGATCAGCCTGGCCGAACTGCTGAAAATCTTCTGGGAGGGGCACGACCCGACGCAGGGCATGCGCCAGGGCAACGATGTCGGCACCGCCTACCGCTCGGCGATCTATGCGACCGGCGAGGCGCAGCTGGCCGAGGCGCTCGCCTCGCGCGACGCCTATCAGGCGGCGCTGTCGGACGCCAGGCGCGACCGGATCACCACCGAAATCGGACCGGCGCGCGAGTTCTACTACGCGGAAGACCAACACCAGCAATATCTGCACAAGAACCCCAATGGCCAGGCCGCCCTGCGCGGCGCCGGGGTGGAATTCCCGATTGCCGCGCCGGCAAGGGCCTGAACCGGGCGGCAGCCGATTTTCCGGACGGTCAAAAATTCCTGATGAATTTTCCCGCTCTCCGTGCAAGATTGAATTCGAGCGGGTGCAAAAGCGCCTGCGACACAAGGCTTTCGTCAACCCGGCGGAAACCTCAAGGAAGATAACCAACAGGGTGTGGATCCAATGAAGCGTATCGTTCTCGGCCTGATGGCCGCAACAGCCATGACGTTTTCTGCCTATGCGCAGGACATCAAGCCGGGCCTCTTGTTCGACCTCGGCGGTAAGTTCGACAAATCGTTCAACGAATCGTCCTACAACGGCGCTGAAAAGTTCAAGGCCGAAACCGGCATCGGATATCGCGAATACGAGATCAAGGGCGAGGAAGAGCGCGAGCAGGCGCTGCGCCGCTTCGCCGAAGACGGCAATAACCCGATCGTGATGGCCGGCTTCTCCTGGGCGACCGCGCTCACCGCCATCGCCAAGGACTTCCCCGATACCAAGTTCACCATCATCGACGGCGGCGCCGAAGGCGAGAATGTCCGCTCGGTGGTGTTCAAGGAACAGGAAGGCTCCTATCTCGTCGGCATTCTCGGCGCGATGGCCTCGCAGTCCAAGAAGGTCGGCTTCGTCGGCGGCATGAACATTCCGCTGATCAGCGCGTTCGGCTGCGGCTATGTCGGCGGCGCCAAGTCGGCCGGCGCGACGCAGGTGTTTGAAAACATGATCGGCGACACGCCGGAAGCCTGGGGCAACAAGCCGAAGGCGACTGAAATCGCCAAGTCGCAGATGGAACAGGGCGCCGACGTGATCTACGCGGCGGCCGGCGGCGCCGGACTTGGCGCACTGGAAGCGGCGGCCGACGCCGGCAAGCTCGGCATCGGCGTCGACTCCAACCAGAACCACCTGTTCCCCGGCAAGGTGCTGACCTCGATGCTCAAGCGCGTCGACGTCGCCGTCTACAACGCCTTCATGGACGCCAAGGACGGCAAGTTCACGCCGGGTCTCAACGTTCTCGGCCTCAAGGAAGGCGGCGTCGACTACGCCATGGACGACAACAACAAGCCGTTGATCACGGCCGACATGCAGGCTGCGGTCGAAAAGGCCAAGGCCGACATCATCGCCGGCACGATCGAGGTGCACGACTACCGCGCCGACAACAAGTGCCCCTATTGATCGGCTGACCAGCCAGCAATTCGAAACCGCCGGCGCCTGCGCCGGCGGTTTCTTTTTCGAAGGACGCTATCCGCGGACCGGGCGGTCGCCTGCAATGTCCTCAAGGATCGGACAGTCCGGCCGCTGGTCGCCGTGGCAGGCCTCGATCAGCCTGCTCAGCGTCGCGCGCATCGCGCCCAGTTCGGCGATCTTGTCGTCGATCGCCCTGACATGATCGCGCGCAAGGTTCCTGACGTCCTGGCTGGCGCGGTTGCGGTTCTCGTAGAGCCCCATCAGGGCGCGGCAGTCCTCGATGGTGAAACCCAGCGTCCGCGCCCGCTGCAGAAATGTCAGGCTGTGAATGTGCGCATCGGAGTATTCGCGATAACCGTTGCCGCCGCGCGGCGCCGAAATCAGCCCGATGTCTTCATAGTAGCGGATCGTCTTTGGCGGCAGCCCGGATTTCTGCGCTGCTTGACCGATGTTCATCTCGACATCCCTTCCGGCTCAAATCACTCACAATGTGTTGCCCAATTGCCATATGGCGATTGCGAACGCTCCGCGCCAGCGCAACCGGCCAAATCAATGGGTTGGCAAAAGCGCAAACCGCACCTTAGAAATGGTGTTCGAATTGCGGCTCGAATCGGGCCGCGCGCCGTATTTCAACGCAGGGCAGGACATGAAACTCAAAGGCGTATTGATTGCGGTGGGGCTGGCGGCGTCCGCCGCGCTCGCGGGCTGCACCACCGACACGGCGGCGCTGTTCTCCAATCCCTATGCGATGAAGCGCGACGCGGGCTACCAGATTCCCTCGATCCCGCAGTCGAAGATCCCCGAACAGTATCGCCGCAAAGTCGTCACCTACATGACGACCGAAAAGCCGGGGACCGTCATCGTCGACACCGGGTCGAAGCATCTCTACTACGTCATGGGCGGCGGCAAGGCGGTGCGCTACGGCATTGGCGTCGGCCGTGAAGGTTTTGAGTGGAAAGGCACCTCGCGCGTCGCGATGAAGCGCGAATGGCCGGTGTGGACGCCGCCCGCCGCGATGATCAAGCGCCGGCCGGACCTGGCCAAATGGCGCGGCGGCATGCCCGGCGGCCTCAACAACGCGCTCGGCGCGCGCGCCATGTATCTCTACACCAAGGGCGGCGACACCGGCTACCGCATCCACGGCACGCCGGAATGGTGGTCGATCGGCAAGGCGATGTCGTCGGGCTGCATCCGGCTGATCAACCAGGACGTCATCGACCTCTACAGCCGCGTCGACAACGGCGCCAAGGTCATCGTCAAATAGTTCTCTTCGTCCGACCGGACGGACCGCTTCAGGGCGGGGGCCAAAGAGCCGGGTGCAAGCGCCCGGCTTTTTGCTGTCGCCGCCAGCCCGACGTCGCGCAACCGCGCACACCGGGTGCGCCCCGGCCGGCCTTTACCGGCCGGAATTGTTCAGGCATGAACCATATTGAAGCATCTGCGGCGCGGGCCTATCTTGACGGCAGGCGCTCAGGCGCGACCCGGTTCCAGGAGACATTTTGATGGCGACGTCCAAACCAGCAATCGTCGGTTCCGGCCACACCAAGTTCGGCAAGCTCGACGCGCGCAGCATCGAAGACCTGATGAAGGAGGCCGCCGCCGAGGCGATGACCGAAGCTGGGATCGAGCCGAAGGATGTCGATGCGATCTTTGTCGGCCACTTCAATTCCGGCCTGTCGCCGGACGGCTTCATCTCGTCGCTGGTGCACCAGATGTCGCCCGACTTCCGCTTCACCCCATCGACCCGCTACGAAAACGCCTGCGCGTCCGGGTCGGCGGCGATTTTTGGCGCGCTGACGGCGCTGCACGCCGGCGAAGCCAGGACCGTGCTGGTCGTCGGCGTCGAAAAGATGACCAACCGTTCGACGCCGGACGTCACCAGGGCGCTGGCCGGCGCCGGCTATCAGAACGACCCGGCGGAAGCCGCGCTGTCCTTCCCGCAGGTGTTCGCCATCGCCGCCGAGGGTTATGGCGAACGCTACGGCTCGCCGCTGGAATCGATGGCCAGGATCGCCTCCAAGAACCACATCAACGCGCTCGGCAATCCGCTGGCGCAGATGCAGCGCAATATGAGCTTCGAGGCCTGCAACACGGTGTCGGACAAGAACCCGCAGATCGCGCCGCCGCTGCGGCTATCCGACTGCTCGCTGATCAGCGACGGCGCGGCCGCACTGGTCATCACCACCGACGCGTCGGTCGGCGGCGACAAGCGCGTCGGTTTCCGCGGAACCGGCCATGTCAACGATTTCCTGCCGATCGCCGGGCGCGACTTCATCGCCTTCGAAGGCCCGGAAAAGGCCATCGGCAACGCCATGAACAACGCCGGCGTCGGCATCGGCGACATCTCGTTCGCCGAGGTGCATGACTGCTTCACCATCGCCGAACTGCTGATCTACGAGGCGATGGGCCTCAAGCCCAAAGGCAAGGGCGGCGAGGCGCTCGAGGACGGCACCGTCTATGCCGACGGCAAGTTGCCGGTGAACCGGTCCGGCGGGTTGAAAGCCAAGGGCCACCCGATCGGCGCCACCGGCGTGTCGATGCACGCCATCGGCTACCGCCAGCTGACCGGCCAGGCCGGCGACATCCAGCTGGCGAACCCGAAGCTCGGCCTGATCTTCAACATGGGCGGCTCCGGCGTCGCCAACTATGCATCGGTGATCGAGGCGGTCTGACCCGCCTCGCCGTCCCGACCTACGCGGCGAACCTCGTCGCGTCGGCGCCGTAATAATTGACGTAGCGCTCGGAAATCGACGCCACCGGCAGCACCACGAACACGTCGGTGGTGCCGAACTCGCGGTCGATGACGCATTCCTGGGAAAACAGCGCGCCCAGCCGCAGGTAACCCTTGATCAGCGGCGGCATGGCGGCGACGGCGCGCCGTGCGTCGACGGCTTCGGCCGGCACCAGATCCATCGCCATGCCTCGGCCCGGCGCGGCCGCGACCCTCCATTCGCGCGTCGCCGCGGCCTGCTGCGCCAGGAAAGACAGCGGCTGGGCGTGCGCCGCCGGCGTCGTGCCCGGAAACGAGGCGCAGCCCGTCATCACGTCGATCCCGTGGCGGCGCGCATAGGCCCACACGCCCTGCCACAACAGTTCGACGGTGCGCCTGGAGCGATAGTCGGGCATGACGCAGGAGCGGCCAAGCTCGAGGAACCTCAGCCCCGGATGGCGCGCCGCCAGCGCGTCGATGTCGAATTCAGACGCCGAGTAGAAACCGCCATTGGCCGCCGCCACGTCCTGCCGCAACAGGCGGTAGGTTCCGACGATGCGCTGGTGGACCGGGCCCTCACGCGCGGCGTCGATCACCAGCAGATGGTCGCAGAAGGCGTCGAAGCGATCGATGTCGACACAATTCTCGGCCGCCCCGTCCTGGCCGGCCTCGGTGCGGAAGATCAGGTGGCGCATCCGTTGCGCGGCAAGGATTTCGGCGGCGTTCCTCGCCAGCCGGACCTCGAGCTGGCCGATGCGGCCAAGCAGCGCGCCGGGCGGGATGAGGGGCATGTGCGCAGCACGGTTGCCGCTGGTCCGATCTCTCGTCAATTGCATCGGCGAATCTCCGGTCGTCAGCCACATCCGCGAGATAGAGCAAGACTACAACAAGAACATGACGCAGATGGGGAACTATGACGACCAAGGACCGGAGCCGCAAGGCCGGCCGGCGTCAGGCGGCGTCGGCGTGGCTTTCGATCGCCGCCACCAGGCGCGCGGGATCCACCGGCTTGGTGATCAGGCCGCTGGCGCCGTGCGATATGACGCCCTGGCGGGTCATTTCCTGATTGTCGGCGGTCAGCACGATGATCGGCGTCGGCGGCAGGCCCTCGCTTTCCTCGAATTTTCGGATCAGGCCGATTGCGTCGAGGCCGTCCATCACCGGCATATGCAGGTCCATCAGCACCACGTCGAACTTTCGGCCGTCCGGCGGCGACGCCGCCGCGTCCACCGCCTGCTGGCCGTTGACGACGACATGGACACGGTGCCCGGCCTTGCCGAGCGCGACGCGGGCGAGCAGGGCGTTGATCTCGTTGTCCTCGGCCAGAAGGATGTTGAGGCCGGTGGCGGCCGGTCCCGGCGACGCCTGTTCGGGCCGGGTCGCCGTCTCGCCCGGCAGCGCGGCCGCGCCGCTCAGCAATTGCCGCACCAGCGTGTCGCCGCGCAGCGGGCGGACCAGGAAGCCGGAATAGCCATTGGCTTTGAACTCGGTCAGCCTGCCGCGCTCGCCCGGCGCGATCATCGTCATCACCGCGACGTCGCGGCCAAGCGCGTCGCGCAGCGCGCCGACAACGCCGCCGCCGGCCGTTTCCATCACCGCGTCGACAAGCACCGCGGTCGCCCCCATCGCCGCCGCTTCGGCGATCGCATCGGCCGCGGTCGCGGCGATCGCGGCCCGCCCCCCATGCGCCTCGACCAGCGAGGCGATGGCGCCGGCTTCGGCTGCATTGCCGGACAGGAGGACGGCGCGCACGGCGCGCAGCGCAAGTTCGTCCCTGCCGGCCGACAGATTGTCGCCGACAAGCGGAATGTCCATCGCAAAGGTCGAGCCGCGCCCGACTTCGCTGACGACGCCGATTGACCCGCCCATCGCCTCGGCGATGCGCAGAGAAATCGCCAGTCCGAGTCCCGCCCCGCCATGCCTGCGGGTCGAGGTGCCGTCGGCTTGTTCGAACTCGTCGAAGATGCGCGCCTGGTCCTCGAGCCTGAGGCCGGGCCCGGTGTCGGAGACCTCGAAGCGAACGCGCGGCGCGGCTTCGCCGTCGGCGACGCGAACCCGCAGCACGACGCCGCCCTCATCGGTAAATTTCACCGCATTGCCGANNCAGGTTGAGCAGGACCTGGCGCAACCGGCCGGGATCGGCGACGATCTGCTCGGGCACCGCCGGATCGATCGCGCAGGCCAGTCCGACACCCTTGGCATAGGCCCTGGCAGCGAGCAGTTCGACGACGTTTTCGGCGACGTCGCGCGGCGACATCGGCAAGGGTTCCGGCGCAATCCGGCCGGCCTCGATCTTGGAATAATCG
>DDFA01000110.1 GCA_002336975.1 Phyllobacteriaceae bacterium UBA1940 | reverse complement strand
ATCGATATCAAAAAATCCAGCCTGGCCCTGCATCGCACCCTTCGATCACAGGACGAAGTGAATCAAAATCGGGGCCGCTTGGCGAGGCTTTTAGAAGCGTCCAGCTTCATCACGGCGCGGCGCGCGATCGCGGGGTTCGAGGCGATGCTGTGGCTGCGCAAGGGCCTCGGCTTTTCCGGCGAGTGGACGGTCCGCCGCCAGAACGAATTGCTTGCGCTCTGCTTCGGACTTCAAAAGGTTAACGAAGCATGAAAATCGGGCGTTCGCAGGGCTTTACGCGTCCTGCGTAGGGGTTTGCGACATGCCCCGGCGCTTACCCGGTCTGTGTCCGGAGGACGGGCGCAAAGCCGTAGAGCGCCTCCGGGTTCTCGACAAGCGCGAGGCGGCGCCCCTTTTCGTCAGGAAGCCACCCTAGCACGGTGTCGCACAGCGCCGCGTCATCCGGATAGTCCTCTGTCGAGGTCGCAGCGTTATGCGGGAAATTCGTGCCCCAAACGATGCGCTCGGGCGCATGGGCTGCCATGATACGCGCGATGTGGGCGATGTCAGCGAATTCCGGCCCACCGCTGCGCGAGGATTCATAGCAGCCTGCAAACTTGAACCAGCATCGACCATTGTCGACGAGGCGCTTGAGCAGCGCGACCTCCGGGCCTTCCGGCGAAATTCCGCGAAAGAACTTGCCGTGGTGGTCCAGCACCCAGCGCGCACGCAGACCCATCAGCCGTTCCATATGCTCGGCGAGATGTCCGCCGTCGAACTGAACCGCCAGCATCCAGCCCGCCGCCGCAGCGCGCGCATCCACGGCTTCGAGTCGATCAAGCCCCACTGAGCCGCCGGGCAGGTCCATGATGCGCGCCCCGACCACGCCGGCGGCCGAGAGAGCTTCGAGTTCGACGTCGGAAGTCTGTTCTGTGATGACGCCGACACCACGCGCTTGATCCCCCGCTTCCGCGAGTGCGGCGAGGATATTGGCGTTGTCGAACTGATGCGCATTGCCTTGGGTAATCACGAAGCGTTCGATTCCGAGCCGCGCCATGACCTGCCGATACTCCGCGACTCCCGGCGCGTTCGGCGGCAACCCCGGTCCGCCGGGGCGAGCGGAAAACCCCGGCATGTAGAGATGGAGTTGCGTATCGACCGCCCCAGCCGGCAGTTCCGTCATAGGCTGAGGGCCGGCATAGCGACGTTCGATCATGACAACTCCTTCATGGCGCAGGCGATCGAGGTACCGTGACGGTCGCCGTCCGGGAGCGTCCGCGCGGACGGAGCGCTCGCCCGGGAACGGGCTATCGGGGCCGGTTTCGAATTCGGGACGATGTGTTACCGGCCAGGCAATCGCGACAGGCGGGCCACGACGTGGTCACTGGCTGCCGTCTGAACGCGATGCCGGATTTGGACGGCAAACGCGCGCAGCGTTTCGAGGCGCAGGCGGAAGAGCACCGCCGCCGGGCCATAGTGCTTTCAAGTCAGGGTTTCGTATTCTGCACCGCTTCGAGCAGTTCCTTGCCATGCTTGGCCTTGAAGCTCTCGTACACCGGAGCCATCTTGGCGCGGAAAGCGTCGACATTGGCATCGTTGATCTTCATGCCCTTGGCCTTGAGTTCCTCGATCGCCTTGTTGGTGACCTCGGCTGTCAGGGCGATCTCGTAATCCTGCAGTCGGACAGCTTCTTCAGTGAGCGCTTGCTGCTGCTTTTCGTTCAAGCGCTTCCAGGTCTGCATGCTGATCGCCACGATTCCTGGCGGCCGGAAGTGCTGGGTCAAAGACAGATAGCCGGTCACTTCATAGAACCGGTCGTTCAACACATTGCCCGCGGCATTCTCGCCTCCGTCGAGCACGCCCTGCTCGAGCGCTGTATACAGCTCGCTGTAAGACATGGGGGTTGCAGAGCCACCCATTGCATTGACGGTATTCACCATCAGCGGGCTCTCCATCACGCGGATCTTCAGGCCAGCCATGTCGCTGGGTGTTACCACCGGGCGCTTCTTATTGAAGATGTGCCGATAGCCATTGTCGAACCACGCGAGAATCTTGATGCCACGCGCCTCGGCCATTTTGCGGTACTTCTCGCCGATCGGGCCCGAGATGACGGCCTTGAAATGCGCGGTATCGCGAAGCACGTAGGGAAGGCTGAACAGATCGAATTCAGGCACGAACCCGGCGATTGGAGCAGTGGATACCTGCGCCATCTGGATCCCGCCCAGCATCATTCCCTCGATGTAGTCGCGCTCGCTGCCCAACTGGCCGCCGTCCAGAACGTCGATGGTCAGTCCGACCTTGCGTGCCGCGACCTGCTCGGCAAACCAGCGAAGCGCTACATTGTGATGATGCGATGGTCCGGTTACGGACGCGACGCGAATTCTCGTGTCTTGGGCGAACGCCGGTTCGATCGCTGAAATTTGCCAGACGAAGACCGCAGCTCCGATACATTTGAGAAGTGTTCTACGTATCATTTTCTATCCCTCCCTGATTGGTGTTTTGAGAATCCCCGTTCCATGCATCGACCGCTTTTTCGGTCCGGTTGACGCACTTGTCTTCGCGCTTTAGCGCTGCACGGCAAAATCATCCGGCTCCTGAAGAACCAGCTTGTTCAGTGGACGCACGCCGTCTTCAGTCACGGCAACGACGACTTCGATGCGATAGCCGCCGCCAGGCAGATCGTGGAGATCGAGCTTGACGGCGAGCGTCATGCCGGTCTCGAGCTCGAAATCGCTATCCGAGCTGAGGTTGGGAGGCTCGACCACGTCGAGGCCGACCGCATGGCCCACGCCGCGCAAACCTTTGGCATAGGGCGTAAAATTCTTCGCGAAGCCGTGCGGTTCGAGCTCGGCCAAGAGCGTGTCGAAGATCGAACGCGCGGTGATGCCGGGCCGAATGTTCGGGATCACCTTTTTCAGCGCCCGGTGGCCGACGACGAGAGCGCGTTCCTGTTCCGGATCGGCGCCCGGCATCAGGATGGTGATACCGCCATCGTTGCAATAGTGCCCGATGGCCGGGTTGAAATCGAGCATGACATAGTCGCCCGGCTGAATCTTGCGATCGGTCGCTCGCCAGGCAGGGTAGTTGGTGTTCGGTCCGGACATCACGACCGTGGCCGAGCCGATATCGGCATTCATCTGACGGGCGATGCCTTCTGCCAGACCGGCAACCTGGATCTCCGTCATTCCGATCTTGACCGCTCTTGCGGCTTCCTTGAGCACCGCATCGTTGATGTCTGCGGCCTGCTCCATGAGGTCGATTTCGGCCGCAGACTTGATCTTTCGCAGATCAAGCATGATGTCGTCCCGGTTCTCTATCACCGCATCCGGCACGGCATCGACAAGCTGCTCGTAGATCTCGAACGGCAGGATGTTCTTCCCGATCAGGCCGATCTTGCTGGCACGGCCGACGATGGGTGCGAAGACCTGGGGAAAATCGGAATAAGGGCGGTGGATCCCTCGCACATCCGCCATCCAGCACATGTCTTTAGCGGCGTATGCGTTGAGCCGGCCCAGAAAGACCACAGGTTCATTCTCGCCGACGAGCAGCACCAGCTGTGGCGATTCCTCGATCACGTTGATCGGTTTGTAATTTGTAACATATGTCGAATGCCCAGACCGGTATTCATCAGAATAGATGATGAGCGCGTCGTATCCCTCGGACTTCATCCGTCGGCGCAAATTCTCGGTTCTTTGCTTCAGTTCTTCAACGGTAATGGTCAAAGCAGATATCCTTTGCAGATGGCCGTATCAGCGGCTGAGAAGGGTTGGAATCGTCGTGATGAGGGCCGGAAACACGGCGCAGATGAACAGCACTGCGATCAGCACGGCACAGAACGGCACCAGGCAGCGGAACGCCTGCGAAATTGAAATCCCGGCGATGGCGCAGCAGATGTATGTGAGAATGCCGACGGGCGGCGTGACCGATCCGATCACAACGGCCATGACCAGAATGACGCCGAAGAAGACGGGATCGATGCCGAGGCCGAGAACGACCGGCAGCAGGACAGGCGTGAAGATGATCAGGATCGGGATGCCTTCGATGAACAGCCCGAGGATCAGGATGAAGAGCAGAATCAGCAGAAGCGCTATCGTTGGATTGGTGGAGAGTCCGCCGAGGACGCCGAGAACCGCATTGCCGAATCCTGCCCAGGCCAGCAGCCACGCGAAGGATGTCGCCATGGCGATCAAAAACATGGCTGCCGCCGTGGTAACGGCTGAATCCACCAATAGCTCGCCCACCAGTTTGAAGGTTAGCGTCCTGTAGACGAAGGTTCCGACAAGCGCGGCATAGGCGACTGCTACGACGCCGGCCTCGGTTGCGGTGAAGACGCCGGAAAAAATCCCGCCGAGGATGATGACCGGCATGAGCAGCGCCCAGGCCGCGTCCCGCATGGCCGCGAAAGCCGGAGGCAGTTCGTTTCGCGGGATCGACGGATAGTTCCTCTTTCTGGCGATGTAGTAAGCCATTGCCATCAGCCCCATGGCGACCATGACGCCAGGAACAAATCCGCCGAGGAAAAGCTTCGCGATCGAAACGTTTGCAGTCGAGCCGTAGATGACCATCATGATGCTGGGCGGGATGATCGGGCCCATGGCGCTGGCGGATGCATTGACCGCGACGGCATAGTCGGCGTCGAAGCCGTTCTTCTTCATGGCGGGGATCATCATCGAGCCGAGCGCGGAAGCATCCGCCGTGGCTGATCCGGATATCCCTGAGAAGAACATGCTCGCCACGATCGACACATGGGCAAGCCCGCCACGAATGTGCCCGACCAGTGATCTTGCGAACGCGACGATGCGCTCCGTGATGCCACAGGCGTTCATCAGCTCGCCGGCGATGATGAAGAACGGAATTGCGAGGAGCGTGAAGGAGTCGACGCCGACAAAGGCCCGGGTGACGATGTTGCTGATCGGCAGCGCATCGTCAACCAGCAAGGTGGTCGCCGCAGCGATGCCGAGCGCGAAGGCGATCGGCACGTTGATCAGCAGCAGGATGAAGAATGTCAGGAACAGGACCGTGAGCATTGGCGATCAGGCCTCCTGCTCATGCTTTGAAAACAGGTAGTTGAGCACTCTCTCCACACTGATGAGTAAGATCAGCGTCATCGATATTGGAATGGCGGCGTAGATGTATGACATCTGCAGGCCGAGCGCCGGCGATCTCTGGAACATGTTCATGTTCAGGACCGGAAGGCTGGCGTAGATCACGGTGGCTGCGAAGCCGGCAATGAGCGCGCTCGTGACCGCATCCAGTCCCCGTCGCAGAGGCGCAGGCAGGGCGTTGACGAACAAATCCACCCCGAGGTGGATCCCGCGAGACAGCCCAACGGCACCACCGAGAAACACGATCCAGACGAAGCAGTAGCGCGCCAGCTCTTCGGACCAGGGAAGCGGAGCCGCGATGACATAGCGAAACACGACTTGCATCAGGGTCACGAAGACCATCACGACAGAAATGGCGACGATCAGCGCCTTCGCGACCATCAGCGCACCGTTCAAGACGGCCGAATGGCTTTTAACCTTCAAGGCGGCATCCTCCCTGCGCCCCTCTTTGGGAGCTTGACCGGCGTCCATTGAAACGCCGACCTGTTATGGAATCGATTTCACACAAGCTCGATGGGGCTGTCAACAGATTTCTTCTCAAGCGTTCCGAGCGCTGCTATACTTGGCGTTTGAAGGAGTTTCGCTCGCCGTGTCGCTGGACGATGAAAGAAATCGATTGCAGGATTCTCTGCCTCGCATCGGGGTCACCGATGTCGCGAAACTCGCTGGATGTGCTCCGGCGACCGTATCGCGCGTGCTCAACAATCCCGAAAAGGTCTCGACGGACAAGCGGGAGCGGGTCGAATCCGCGATGAAGGTGTTGGGCTACGTGCGCAACCATGCTGCGCGGGCCCTGCGCTCGCAGCGGTCGCATATGATGGGAATTCTGATCCCGACACTCGACTATGCGATTTATGCCAGTCTTGTCGGTGCAGCGACGCGGCGCCTGTCCGCCGCCGGAATTTCGGCGCTGGTCGCGACCTTCGACTATGACCTGCGAACCGAGTTCAACGAAGCCCGGTTGCTGGTCGAACGGGGCGCCGAGGCGCTGATCCTGATCGGACAGAAGCACGACGCGGCGCTCTACGACCTACTTCATCGTCAGGATGTGTACTTCGTCAATACCTACACGCTTGATCCAGCGGGCGAAAATCCGAGCATTGGATTTGACAATGAGGTGGCGACCGCCGCCATCGTGCGCCATCTGGTGCATCTCGGCCACCGCAATATCTGCGTTATTTCGGGGCCAACCCGCGACAATGATCGGACCACATCTCGGTTGGCCGGCATCCGGCAAGAACTGAGTCGAAATGATATCGAACTCGAACCGGAGCGCGTGCTGGAGTGCTCCTATTCCATCACCAACGGTCGCTCAGCATGCGCGACCCTTTTGGCGCGCATTCATCCTCAACCAACGGCTTTCATCTGCGGCAACGATGTTCTGGCGCTTGGCGCACTTGTGGAATGCCGCGAGCGCGGCCTTCGGGTACCGGAAGACGTATCAATCGTAGGTTTTGACAACCTTGAACTGTCCCAGCATTCTAACCCTCCGCTCACGACGGTCGATGTGCCGACCGAGCGTATGGGAGATTCAGCTGCGAGCTATCTCCTCGACAGGTTCGAACGAAAGCTGGTGCCGAGGCAGATCTCTCTCGAAGTACGGCTTATTCTGAGGCAAACCACGGCGCCGGCGCCACGGCGGGACTGAGCCCATTTGTCCGGAAGCTTGAAGATCCGGAGGCCGAGACCACGAGAGACACGATGGACGATCCTACTGAACCGCCCCGGGTTTTCTGGAGGCTCCAACTCCTGAGAAGGTGGAGCCGTCATGGGCAATACGCGCAACAAGTTTTCTCCTGAGGTCCGCAGCCGGGCGGTGCGCCTGGTCGTCGATCACGAACACACGTCGCGCTGGGCGGCGATCACGTCGGTGGCGGCGAAGATCGGCTGCACGGCGCAGGCGCTGAGCGAGTAGATCAAGCGCACGGAGGTCGACGCCGGCCGGCGAGCAGGCCTGCCGACCGATGCGGCGGCGAGGCTGAAGGCGCTGGAGCGCGAGAACCGCGCGCTTCGGCAGGCGAACGAGATCCTGCGCAAGGCGTCGGCGCATTTTGCGGTGGCGGAGCTCGCAAAATCATAAATGACTGCGGTCAAAGACATGATCGCGTTCATCGACGATCAGCGTCAGGTCTATGGGGTCGAGCCGATCTGCAAGGTTCTGCCGATCGCCCCTTCGACCTACCACGCTCACGCCGCCAGGCGCGCCGATCCTGCGAAGTTGTCGGCGCGGGCGAGGCGGGACATGGCGCTGAAGCCCGAGATCGTCCGCGTCTTCGCCGAGAACTTCGAGGTGTACGGCGTCAGGAAGGTCTGGCGGCAGATGCTGCGCGAGGGCTTTGGCGTGGCGCGCTGCACGGTGAAGCGGCTGATGGCCGATCTTGGCCTTCAGGGCGTGATCCGCGGCAAGCCCGTGCGCACCACGGTGCAGGACAAGGCGGCGCTGACCTGCCGCTGAACCTTCATCCAGCGGCGATTAGAGCCTCGTCAGTTTTACGCCGTCAGGCGCGGGTGGAGCAATGTGCGGGCGGCCGGGCTGGTCGGGGTTGCCGGGACGCCCGCCCATCGCGGTGAGATTGGCGGCATAGGCGGCCGGTGGGATGTAGCCGAGCGCGGAATGCGGCCGGGCCTGGTTGTAGTCGGCGACCCAGCGCGCGATTGTTTCGCGGGCATGATCGAGGCCGAGGAACAGGCTCTCGTTGAGAAGCTCGTCGCGCATGCGGCCGTTAAAGCTCTCGCAGAACCCGTTCTGCATCGGCTTTCCCGGCGCGATGAAATGCCAGACGATTGCGTTGTCCTGCGCCCAGCCGAGCACGGCGTTCGAGGTGAACTCGGTCCCGTTGTCGGAGACGATCATGCTGGGTTTGCCGCGCCGCTCGATCAGCGCCGTCAGTTCACGCGCCACGCGCCGGCCGGAAATCGACGTGTCCGGGATCGCCGCCAGACACTCCCGTGTCACGTCGTCGACGATGTTGAGGATACGGAACCGCCTGCCGCTGGCGAGTTGATCGTGGACGAAATCCAGCGACCAGCGCGCATTGGCGACCGCCTCCACAAGGAGCGGCGCACGCGTTCCCACCGCGCGCCGCCGAGCGCGCCGCTTGCGCACTGTGAGGCCTTCCTCGCGATAAAGCCGGTAGATGCGGTTGATCCCGGACGGTTCGCCGTTCTGGCGCAGCAGAACGAAAAGCCGTCGGTAGCCGAAGCGTCTCCGCGCGTTGGCGAGGTTGCGCAGCTGCGTCCGCAGTTCCGTGTCTGGCGGCCGGCGCGACCGATAACGGATCGTCGTGCGGTCGGCGTTCACGATCGAACAGGCCCGCCGTTCCGACAGACCCATTACGGCCCGCAGATGCGCGACGCCTTCGCGCTTGGCGGCGGGTCCTACCATTTTTTTGCGAGAAGCTCGCGGAGCGCGGCTGCGTCCAGCATCTGTTCGGCCAGGGGCTTCTTCAGCTTCGCGTTCTCATCCTCAAGCTGCTTCAGCCGCTTGGCCTCGGACACGTCCATGCCCCCGTACTTTGCCTTCCAGTTGTAGAGGATTGCCTCCGACACGCCGTGCTTGCGTGCAAGATCGCCGGTCTTGGCCCCAGCCTCATGCTCTTTCAGCACGCCGATGATCTGCTCTTCCGTGAACCGTGCTCGCTTCATCTGTCCGTCCTTCGAAGGGCCGGACTCTAACTCCACGTGGAGGAAAAGCTCAGTGGCAGGTCACGACGAATGAGGTATCCGGCATCCGAAAAGCTCGAGATCATCAGGATCGTCGAGCAGTCGCACCTGCCCGCCAAGCGGACGCTGGACCAGCTCGGTATTGCCCGGCGGACGTTCTACCGCTGGTATGATCGCTTCCTCGAGGGCGGCCCGGAGGCGCTGGAAGATCGGCCATCGGCACCGAGCCGGGTGTGGAATCGCATCGCGGTCGAGGTGCAGGATCAGATCGTCGAAATGGCACTCGAACAGTCCGAACTGTCCCCGCGCGAACTGGCCGTACGATTTACCGATCAACGCCAATACTCTGTGTCCGAAGCCACGGTCTACCGGCTGCTCAAGGCTCACGACCTGATCACCAGCCCGGCCTACGTGGTGATCAAAGCCAGCGATCAGTTCCACACCAAAACCACCCGGCCGAACGAGATGTGGCAGACCGACTTCACCTACTTCAAGATCATCGGGTGGGGCTGGATGTACCTGTCGACCGTGCTCGACGACATCTCACGCTACATCATCGCCTGGAAGCTGTGCACCAACATGCGCGCCGAGGACGTCACCGACACGCTGGACCTCGCCCTTGCTGCCTCAGGCTGCGACAGCGCCACGGTGCTGCACAAACCTCGGCTGCTCAGCGACAACGGCCCCAGCTACATCGCCGGCGAACTGGCGGAATACATCGAGGCCAGAAAGATGAGCCACGTGCGCGGCGCTCCGATGCACCCGCAAACCCAAGGCAAGATCGAACGCTGGCATCAGACCTTGAAGAACCGCATCCTGTTGGAGAACTACTTCCTGCCCGGCGACCTCGAGGCCCAGATCGAGGCGTTCGTCGAGCACTACAATCACCAGCGGTACCACGAGAGCCTGAACAACGTGACGCCCGCCGACGCCTATTTTGGCAGGGCGGCAGCCATCATCAAACAACGCGAAAGGATCAAACGGCAGACCATCGAGCTTCGGCGCTTGCAACACCGCATGCTCGCCGCCTAACATCGACCCCCAGACGAGGCCCGCACTCCGCTACTCTACGCCGCGACCTGCGCCAAATGTTCTGACGACGGACAACCGCATGTTCGGCCGCTAGCGCCGCCTCGCAGATCGCCACCGCGTCTGCCGCGTCGTTGTTCTCGCGCTTTAAAAGACGCTTCAGAAAGACCGGCGCGATTACGCGGACCTCGTGCCCGCGCGACCCAAACTCGCGCGCCCAGTCATGCGATCCGCCGCGCGCCTCTATGGCGACCACGCAACGCGTCAGGCGGACGAACAAGTCCAGAACCTGTCCGCGACGCACCGTCTTGCTGAACGCAAACCGCCCCTTGGCGTCCTCGCCATGCCCCTGAAACACGTTCTTCGCCAGGTGCAGCCCGAGCGCAATACCCTCACACATCGACGCCGCCCAATAAGGTCCGTGGCAAACCCGCCTGGGCGCAACGACGCTCACGGGACGCGTCTCCGGAATGAAAGCCACGCCTCGCCCCATCCCCCTATCAAGACCATCACGACTCAAGCGCCGGCAACGGCCTCGTCTTGCCCGCTTCGTCGATTGCGACGAACGTGAACTGCGCCTCGGTCACCTGAACGCTTTCGCCGAACCGTTCGCGCTCGGCCCAGGCTTCGATATGCAGCGTCATCGACGTGCGGCCGCTGCGCGCCAGCACGGCGTAGACGCTCATCACGTCGCCGACAAATACGGGCTTGATGAATTTCATCGCGTCGATTGCGATCGTCGCGACGCGGCCCCTCGCCCGTTTGCCGGCGCAGATGCCGGCGGCAAGGTCCATCTGCGAGAGAACCCAGCCGCCGAAAATGTCTCCGGAAGGATTGGCGTCCGCCGGCATCGCGATGGTGCGGGTCGTGAGTTGGCCACGCGGGCCAGCGGATGCTTCAGTCATGATCGCCATATCCTTCCGGTTCGCTTCCGATCACACCACGAAAGCGCAGTGTTCGAGCGGGGTGCGCGTATCCATGTTTCGCCCGCGGTTGAGGTGATCGTCGATCTCTGCGGCCGCGCCGATCATGCGGCCGTAGAGGAAGACGTTGAACGCCGCAGTTTCGAGGTCCCTCTCCGCGAGCCGGCCTCCGGTGTAATCCTTCCACAGCAAGGCGAGCATCAGCGCCGCGATCACCGCATCGACGTTGACGCAAAACACCGTGCGCGTCGCGCCGACATCGTAAAGCGCCTGCACGAGCTCGCAGTAGTAGGCGTGGAAGATGTTGTAGTCGCCTCGTTTCGCCATGAAGTCGGCGATGAAGCGCTCGCGCGGATCGTAGTTGACGGGCTTGCCTTTGAAAATGGGATGATTGACGCCCGGAAGCGCGCGCGTTTCGCCCGCGCCGCTCTCCTTCGTCTGCTTTTTCTCCGCCTTGTAGGCGAGCGCGAACCGCCGGGCCATCGCCTTCAGATCAAGCCCGTGATCGGGGTTGGTGGGATCGGTCAGCCGCGCGTCCTTGAACTGATCGAGCAGGAACGCCATGCCTTCGAAGCCGTTGCCGCCGTGGCTGTAGCCGCTATGGCTCAGGCATCCGATCATCGCCTTGTTGATCTGCACGCGCGAGGGCGTCTGCGGACCGTCGGCGGCGACCGCGCCCTTCGCGCCCTGCGCGGTGATCGACCCCGGACCGTTCGAGATCAACAGACCGATGAGCATCTGCAACGGCAGGGCTTCGCGTTCGGTGGGCTTCTTGCCCGTCAGCGCGAGGAACAGGAAGTCCGACATCCGCCACGCCCCGAAGCGTTCGTCGCGCGGCACGCCATGAAGCTCGCCATGCTGATGCCAGCGCGCGGGGATCGAAGCGCCGATCATGACGCCGTACAGACGCAGATACCATGGCAACGTCTCCGCGGTGAGCCGCGAGATGCGCTTGCGCATCAACGGCCCCCAGGCGATCGTCGTCGAAATCGCCGCCAGGATGGCGTCGCGCGACAGCGACAGGCCCTGCCCCTCAAGATATTTCAGGAAGATCGACTTCGCGCCCCGCGCGCGCATCGCGGCGAGCATCGCGGCCGGGCGCGGATCGTCCGCCTCGTCGGCGTTCGCCGCAAACAGCGCGCGGCGGCCGGCGTCGAGCGTGATGGCGCTGGCGTCGAAGGATTCGTCGCGCGCGTCGGTCAGACCCGAATGCGCGAAGAGATCGATCAACGCCTTCGCGCAAGCCAACGCGCGTTCGACGCGTTTGGGGCCGACGATCGCGGCGGCCGCCGCCATCACCGTGTTCGGCGAGTTGCCCGCTTCACGCGCCGCCTCCGCCGCGACCAGCGTCAGGTCGCCCACAAGGTTCATCTCGGCGGCGACGGCGATGTCGAGCATCGCGCGATCGTTGGCGGTGGCGATCTCGTGAACGAGGGGCAGCGCGAAATTGGCTTCCAGCGGCTGCAGAGCGAGGTCGAGGACGGAGTTTCCGTGCACGCTCGTCACCTGCGTGCGCGGGTCCATCTGCGTCGCGCCGGATTTGTCCTTCATGTTCTGGCGCGGCGTGACGACGCCGATCTGCTCCTTCAGCGCGTCGATCTGCGCGTTGTAGGGCGCGATCGCCTCGTCAGGCGCCATCGCGATGAAGGGCGGCGCCGACAGACCCTGGTCGTTCGCCATCCAGCATTTGAGCGTTAACGTGCCGCGCGCGGGAAAGTCAGGCTCGACGCCGTTCAGCTTCATCACCGCCGTCAACGCGGCGGGAATATGCGAGATGTTGGTGACGATCGCGCCTTTCTTCGACACATGCGGGGTCTCCGGCGTGTAGACGCCGTCCACGCCGAACTGCTCGACGAACCAATCTTCCTTGTCCTCCGCCCTATCGCCCGATCCCGCCATCGCGCCGGCATGGCCGACCGCGCGCGTCAGCTTCGATTTCCAGCGTCCGACGACGCAGACGACGACCGGCTTTCCGAAATCGACGCCATGCTCGTAATACCCACCGGGCTCGCTGTAGAGCACCGCCGCCTTGCTGCGCTTGTCATTCCGAAACGCGTGGGCGAAGTCGCGCGCGGCGTAGTGGATGTAAACGTCCTTGCCCGACGAGATCACCGTCGTCGTGCCCCATCCTTCCGTCGCCAGATACTGCGCGATGGTCGTCGAGAAACCGCCGGAATTCGAGAAGATCGCCACCGATCCCTTAATCAGCGATTCATCGGGATGGTCGCCCCCGAGCGCGCCGCCGATGCGCACGCGGTTCCAGCTGTCGGCGACGCCGAGGCAATTGGCGCCGAACACGTCGACGCCGTTGGCCTGCGCGATGGCGCGGATTTCGCGCGCGTCATGAACCGCCACCTTCTCCGTCAGGATCACGATCTTCTTGAGGTCGGGATTGACGCGCACCAGCTCGGCGACGCCGTCGCGCACGCCTGAGGGCGGCAGGTAGACGACGCCGGTATTGAAGCGTAGGCCCGCATTGAGCCCCTCGCGCACCGTGTTGAAGACGGGAATTTCGCCCGCCGCCGTCTTGAGCGTCTGGCCCCCGCGTCCGGGCGAGGTGCCGAAGACGATGTTGCCGCCCGAGAAGGCGTGGCTGACCGGCGTCACCGTGCGCGACTCGCCGCCCATGATGTTGAGGACGCAGACGCGGTCGTCGCGCGTCGCGATCTCGTCAAGAGAGTTCACGCCGAGATAGTAGGGAAATCCTTCGATGCCTTGCTTGTGCATGATCGTGATCCTTGAAAAGTGGGGAGCTTCAGGCGACCGCCTTCACGCCGAGACGCGCGGAAAGCTCGTCGCGCCCGCCTGCCTTCATCCAGTCGTCAACCGCCTTCGCGTAGTTGACGACCTCGGAGATCGCGCTGTCGAAACCGAAGAAGCGATAAGGCAGCCCCAGCGACTCGCAGGTCTCCGCCAGCGAGCCGAAGCCGCGCACCAGATTGGGGCCGCCGCGCCCCGCCACGACATAGACCGGCGTCGGGCCGTAGGCGCTGAAGTGCTCGCGCAGCGCATCGCCCATCGCGCGGAAGGTCTCGTAAATGTCGGTGTTGTTCGATTTGCCGCCGATGATGAACAGCACGTTCGACTGACGCAGCCAATGCTTGTAGCAGATGCGCGCCACCGCCTTCATCTTCTCGTAAGGCGGGTTGCCGCCGAAGTCCGAGGAGATGATCGCGGCGTCGCCGAGCACCTGCGTGACGAGCGAATTGGCGCCGCCGCCGAACGTCGGCGCGAGGATCGTTCCCTGCTCGTTGATGACGAAGACGTCGGACTGGCCTTGATGGGTCCGCAGCTGGTTGACCTCCTGCTCGAAGCCAGACGTATCGGTGGTGAACAGAGAGGCGGGCAGGTCGAGGCGATGCCAGCGCGGATCGTCGCGATCGAAGCCGCATTTGAAGTCGCAGGCCACGGGCGTCAGACGCCCGCCTTTGTCCACCCTCATGCGGATCGGATTGAGTTCGAGCGTCGTCATTCCGTAGTGGTGCATCAGCTCCCAGAGTTTGGGGAGATGCTGCACAAGCGGCGAAATGATCTCTTTCGGCGCGCCGATGTCGGACAGCGCGTTGCCCACGACGAAGGCCTTGAGGCCGGTCAGCGCGTCGAACGGGACGTTGGCGATGTCGCCTTTATCCAGCTCCTCGATCGCGACGCCGCCCTTATGCGTCAGCGTCATCGTCGGCGCGCGGAACTGCGTCGAGTCCGTGATCGAGAAATACACCTCGTGCTCGGCGGGCACAGCGGCCTCGAAGGTGACGCCGTTCGCCTTGGCGGTCGCGTTGCCGTGGCGGTGCTCGACGAAATAGAGTCGCTCTTTTTCCTTCAGCGCCGTGGCCAGATCGCTCGCCTTGCCGATCAGGCCCGCCTTGCCCTTCTTGCCGACGCCGCCCTTGAACAGCGGCTTGATGAAAATCAGCTTATGGCGATCCAGCATCGCCTGGATTTCGTCTTCGCTCGCATCGGGGCCGAGCACTTCGGGCGTCGGAAAATCGACGTGCTTGAGAAGTCGCGAACCGTAGAGCATGCCTGTGACTTGCATATCGGCGTTCCTCGAGTGAGTTGGTGTAGGCGTGGCGCCGTCTTGGCGGAGGTGTATGCGCGTTCAATTTCGTTTCGAATGGGGGACGCCATTCGAACAGGAATCCTGCCCGGAGTCAGCCGGCGATGCGGGCCATGTCCTGCGCGGGGAGTCGACCGGCGCGTAGCCGGCGTCGAGTTCTCGCGCGAGCGTTTCGCGGTCGCACGCGTTTTCCCATATCGCCAGGACGACGCATCCAACCGCGTTGGAGCACAGGCTCGTCATGGCGCGGCCCAGAGACATGAAGCGGTCGATGCCCGCCAGCATGACGACGCCCGCCACGGGGATCATGTCCGGCATCGCCGCCAGCGTCGCCACCAGCGCCGCGAAGCCCGAGCCCGACACGCCCGCCGCGCCCTTGGACGTGAGCAGCATGATCATGAGCATCACCAGGATCTGTCCCTGAGTGAGCGGGATATCCATGGCCTGCGACAGAAACACCGCCGACAAGGTGAGGTAGATGGCGGTGCCGTCGAGGTTGAACGAATAGCCAAGCGGCAGCGTCAGGCCGACAGAGCCCTTCGCGCAACCGAGTTTTTCGAGCTTGTAGAGCATCGCCGGCAGCACCGGCTCCGTCGACGAGGTGCCGAGCACCACGAGAAGCTCGTCGCGGATGTAGCGCAGCAGCTTCCAGAGGCTGAACCCATGGAACCACGCCAGCGCGCCCAGCACGACGAACACGAAGAAGAGGCACGCGGCGTAGAAGGTGAGGATGAGCAGCCCCAGGCCGCCGATCGTGCGAAGCCCGTTGGTGGCGACGACGAAGGCGATGGCCCCAAAGGCGCCGATCGGCGCGAACTTCATCAGCATGCCGAAGGCGGCGAAGATGACTTCCGAAAAGGACTGGAGGCCAGCCAGAAACGGCGCGCCCATCTTGCCGACCTTGCGCAGGCCGAGCCCCGTGATCAACGCGATGAAAAGCGTCGGCAGAACCTCGCCCTCGCCGAAGGGCGTGAAGTAACTCGTCGGGATGATGTGCAGAAGCACGCCGATCGTATCGAGCTTTTTGGCGCCGCCGGCGAACGTCGCGACTTGCGACGGGTCAATCGTTTTTGGATCGAGATGCATCCCGGCGCCGGGCCTGAACCCTTCGACGGCGATCAGGCCGATCATCAAGGCGATGATCGTCAGGACGTAGAACAGCGCGAGTGACTTGAGCAGCGTCATGCCGATGTTTTTGTCGGCGCCGACGGTGGCGAGCCCGATGACGATGGTGGAGAATACGACAGGCACGATCATCATTTTGATGATCTTGATGAAGGCGTCGCCGAGCGGTTTGGCCTTCACGGCGAGGTCCGGCGCGAAATGTCCCAGCAACACGCCGATCAGCACGCCGATCAGCACCTGCATATAGAGCTCTTGATACAGAGGCTTCTTCTTTCGCGGCGCCGGGAATGGCGCGGCTGCGATCTGGTGCATGTTCCTCTCCCCTTTTTTTTTGCGCTACGGTTTCAATGAAAACTTCGTAGGACGACGCGCGACGAGGCATCCGCATCGCGCGCTGACGAGCCGCGCGTTTCTCGGAGGCGTCGGCGCGATGGCCGCTCGCCCCGTCGCGATGGCTGGTCACGCGCGCGTGGCGGAGGGGGCGCAGCGCCGCGTCATATCGACGACGACGGCCGCCGCACGGCGCGGCGCATCCGCGTGGAAAACGGCTTGCGAAAAAAGGGTGGGGGGTGGAGGCCCTAAGGTGCGTGGATTCGCACGGACATATCTTTTCGCCATTGCGCGCTTCTTTCCCTCAGTGCATTAATTGTCTTTATTGATGCTAATTCATCGCAAAGACGTCCGATTGTAAAATGCAAAGATTTGAGGTATTGATGCGTAATGAACATTAATTTTGAGATTCTCGATCTGCGCGCGTTTCTGGCCGTGCTCGAACTGGGCAGCTTTCACAAGGCTGCCCAGTCGCTCAACTTGTCCCAGCCCGCGCTGTCGCGCCGCATTCAGGCGCTTGAAGCCTCGATCGGCGCGCCGCTGCTCGAACGTACGACGCGCCGCGTCGCGCCCTCGACGGTCGGCTCATCGCTGGAGCCGATGATGCGGCGGCTGATCAACGAGTTGGAAGATCAGTTGCTTGGCCTGACGGGGGTTGGGGGCAAGCAGCATGGCGAGGTGACGCTCGCCTGCGTGCCGACGGCAGCTTTCTATTTTCTGCCGGAAGCGATCGAGCGGTTCACCGCGCAGTATCCCAACATCCGCTTTCGCATTCTCGACATGTCGGCCAACGCCGCGCTCGACGCCGTCGCGCGGGGAGAGGCGGAATTCGGCATTAATCTAAGCGGTGTTTCTCACGGCGAGCTCTCATTCTCGCCGCTGGTCGAAGACCCGTTCGTTCTCGCCTGCCGGCGCGACCATCCGCTCGCGCGCCGAAAAAAGATCGTGTGGAAGGATCTCGAAAGCCATCGGCTGATCGGCGTCAGCCGCACCAGCGGCAATCGCATCATCCTCGACGCGGCGCTCGCCCATACCGGCGTGCAGCTCAACTTCGCGTTCGTCGTCAATCACCTCAACACTTCGCTTGGCCTCGTCGAGCGTGGGCTCGGCGCCTCCGTGCTGCCGCGCCTGGCGACGCCGCCGGACGACCACCCGTTGATCGCCGCCGTGCCGATCGTCGATCCGGTGATTCACCGCTCCATCGGGCTCGTCGAGCGACGGGCCGGACGGCTGTCGCCGGCGGCGCAACGCTTTCGCGACATGCTCAAATCGACGTGGTCGGGGCGTGGCGGCGCGGCAAAGTAATTTGGGCGCGTCGCAAACTGTGATCCGGCGTGGAAGATTTGCCCAGCACCGGGCTTGATCGGCTCGAAAAACTGACCCGCACCTTGAGGAAGGCGGCCTGCTCGGATTGGCCGAACGAGCGGGTGGCGGAGATGTTGATTGTGGAGACGATCGGCCGGATCCGGCGGGAGCGCTTCGTCAAGGGAAAGGCGATCAGGGAGATCGCGCGGGATCTTGGAATGTCGCGGAACACGGTGCGCAGACACTCGACGATCGGTTACGTCAGCCCGGTTGAGTTCGAAAGGAAGGTGGGATTCGCTTAACTGCCTGTCCACGGGACCGGCAGCAGGCCAATCAGCATGCTCTAGCTGTGAGCTTTCAACAGG
>DDFA01000033.1 GCA_002336975.1 Phyllobacteriaceae bacterium UBA1940 | reverse complement strand
CTTTTGGGCGCCGCCGCAGGGCCGCGCCGGCCTGCGACCGCGCCGGTCGGCGGGCTGATTCTGCATCCGCATAAACATGCCTTTCAGAGGCCTTTTTTACTTCGGTGTTTGTTTACCAGCTAAGCAATTGGTTCCGTTGCAAGAACGCTTTTCAATTGCCGCCAATGGCGCGGGAGTCTATTGCCGATAGCCTCGATCTCCCCTGTAAGCGGATTGTCACATCCTCATGAAAAATGAGGAAAATCATATAGTTATGGAAGGTTATGCACAGGTTGTCCACAATTGCCCGGGCCATGGTTGTGGGTAGCTCTGTCAAGCGAATTTTTTCAGATTCTTTTTTGGGCGCGGCCGCAAACCAGCGCATTTGCGGGAAGCAATTGATTCACAAGAACTTTGCCAGACCGGGCTTGCGCAACCCCCTCGAATCGACCCGCCAGACGCCCCTGTCGAGGTTAAGAAAGGGTAACCGGGGCCCTTGCTCTCAACGCCTGCCGGCCTGTAGGTTCAGACCATCGAGAGCGGGGGAAAAACGCCCCTCGAACCAGACGAAAGAACTGGCGAAATCGCCCACGGCCGATGGCCGCGGGAGTGGGGGCGTTTGCGTTTCTCGTGGTTGTGTTGCGGCGCGGCCCCTTAGAATGACGGCGAACTTGCCTCACCCGACCTGTGGCCGGGCGGCGAAGCTTTTGCCTGAACGTGTGAGTGCCCGGAACCGGTCGCGGCAGAACGGTTGCGGGAAACAAGAAGCGCGGAGGCGAACAACGTCATCCGCCGCGAGTGAGTGAAGATGGGCGACAAAGCGAGGAAAGACATGACGGACGGGGGCTTCGGCGCGAGCATGGAGAGCGCAACGCCAGCGCCGCATTCGATCGGCAGGCACGCGGCGCGCGCCGGCGGCGAGGCGAACGTGGCGAGCGAGGCGTTCGACAAGGTCAGGGCGCAGTTGCGGGCGCGGCTGGGCAGCGACGTCTACACCAGCTGGTTCGGCCGCATGAAGGTCGCCGACGTTTCCAAGGGCGTGGTGCGCCTGTCGGTGCCGACCGCGTTCCTGCGCTCGTGGATCAACAACCATTATCTGACCATGGTCGCCGAACTGTGGCGCGAGGCCGATCCGTCCAACCTCAAGATCGAGATCATCGTCCGCAGCCCGCAGCGCCACGGCGTCAGCCAGGGCGAGGCCGACGCCAGCGCAAGCGTCACCCGCAAGCCGGCGCGCGCCGCCGACACCTCGCTGGCCACCGGCACGGTGCCGGCGCAGCCCAAGACCGACCGCGCTGCCGCCCCGCGCCCGCAGTTTTCCGAACATGAGGCCAGGTCCGGCGCGATCGGCTCGCCGCTCGACCCGCGCTACACCTTCGAATCCTTTGTCGAAGGCCCGTCGAACCGCGTGGCGCATGCCGCCGCCCGCACGGTCGCCGAGGCCGGTCCCGGTTCGGTGCGGTTCAACCCGCTGTTCATCCACGCCTCGGTCGGGCTCGGCAAGACCCACCTCTTGCAGGCGATCGCGGCGGAATCGCTGAAGAAGAGCCCGCGCTCGCGCGTCGTCTACCTGACGGCGGAATACTTCATGTGGCGCTTCGCCACCGCGATTCGCGACAACAACGCGCTGACGCTGAAGGAACAGCTGCGCGACATCGACCTCCTGATCATCGACGACATGCAGTTCCTGCAGGGCAAGTCGATCCAGAACGAATTCTGCCATCTGATCAACATGTTGC
The DNA here is from genome assembly GCA_002336975.1 of Phyllobacteriaceae bacterium UBA1940. Classification (GTDB taxonomy): domain Bacteria; phylum Pseudomonadota; class Alphaproteobacteria; order Rhizobiales; family Rhizobiaceae; genus Mesorhizobium_A. The sequence continues at coordinate 6,668 of DDFA01000033.1, read as the reverse complement.
TCGACAGCGCCAAGCAGGTTGTGGTGGCCGCCGACCGGCCGCCGTCGGATCTGGAATCGCTCGAGCCGCGCGTCCGCTCGCGCCTCAATGGCGGCGTGTCGCTGGAAATGGGCGCGCCCGATTACCAGATGCGGCTGTCGATGCTGAAGCAGCGCCTGTTGCACGCCGCCTCGGAAGACCAGACCGTCGCCGTCTCAGAGGCCGTGCTCGAACATGTCGCGCGCACCGTCACCGGCAGCGGCCGCGAGCTGGAAGGCGCGTTCAACCAGGTGATCTTCCGCCAGTCGTTCGAGCCGAACATCTCAATCGAGCGCGTCGACGAACTGCTGAGCCATATCTACCGCGCCGGCGACGCCAAGCGCGTGCGCATCGAGGACATCCAGCGCATCGTCGCGCGGCACTACAATGTGTCGAAGAACGAACTTCTGTCGAACCGGCGCACCCGCACCATCGTCAAGCCGCGCCAGGTGGCGATGTATCTGTCGAAAGTGCTGACGCCGCGCTCGCTGCCGGAAATCGGCCGCCGTTTCGGCGGTCGCGATCACACCACCGTCTTGCATGCGGTGCGCAAGATCGAAACCCAGTCCGGCGCCGACACGACGCTGGCGCAGGAACTCGAACTGCTGCGCAGGCTGATCAACGATCTGGCCTGACGGGGCGATTGAGATGTGGAGGCACGGCCCGCAACCCTTGCGTTGCGGGTTGTTTTCCTGTCATTTTGCAGGCGAATCCTGCCCATTCCGGGCGTGTCGACGCAGGCGCATAGCGCCTGCGCCCAGAGCTTTCATTTGATCGGGACCGGTCGTTATGCGTGTGACCCTGGAGCGTGCCAATCTTCTCAAATCGCTGAACCACATCCATCGGGTGGTGGAGCGGCGCAACACCATTCCGATCCTGTCGAACGTGCTGCTGAAGGCCGACGGCGCGAGCCTGGAACTGAAGGCCACAGATCTCGATCTGGAGATGACCGAGGCGACGCCGGCCCAGGTCGACCGCGCCGGCGCCACGACGGTGCCCGCCCACCTGCTCTACGACATCGTGCGCAAGCTGCCCGACGGGGCGGAGGTGATGCTCAAGACCGCCGATGACGGCAATTCGATGAACGTCATTTCCGGTCGCGCCTCGTTCCGCCTGCAATGCCTGCCTCAGTCGGACTTCCCGGAATTGTCGGCCGGCGCCTTCTCGCACATTTTCCGCATGGATTCGGCGGTGCTCAGGCACCTGATCGAAAAGACCCAGTTCGCCATCTCGACCGAAGAAACGCGCTATTATCTGAACGGCATCTATGTCCACACCATGGAGGCCGGCGGCCAGCTGAAGCTCAGGTCCGTGGCCACTGACGGACATCGTCTGGCGCGCGCCGAGACCGAAGCGCCGGCTGGCTCGGAAGGCATGCCGGGCGTCATCATCCCGCGCAAGACCGTCGCCGAACTGCAAAAACTCGTCGACGATCCGGACGTGGCGGTCACTGTCGAGCTTTCGGAAACCAAAATCCGGCTAACAATCGGCGCGGTTGTACTGACTTCAAAACTGATCGACGGCACCTTCCCCGACTATCAGCGGGTGATTCCGACCGGCAACGACAAGCGCCTGATCATCGACCGCCAGACGTTCGCGCAGGCCGTCGACCGGGTCTCGACGATCTCGTCGGAGCGCGGCCGCGCGGTCAAGATGGCGATCAGCGACGGCCAGGTGGTGCTGACCGTCAACAATCCGGATTCGGGCAGCGCCACCGAGGAACTGTCGGCGGACTATGGCTCGGACCCGATCGAGATCGGCTTCAACGCGCGCTATCTGCTTGATGTTGCGGCGCAATTGAGCGGCAGCGAGGCGCGTTTCATGCTCGCCGACGCCGGCTCGCCGACGCTTATCCAGGACGCCAGCGACGAGCACGCGCTCTATGTGCTGATGCCGATGCGTGTCTAGCCAACCGACCGGCGCCTCAGCCCGCGCGCCCGCGCGCGTCTTCGTCGAGCGGCTGAAGCTTGCCAATTTCCGCAATTATTCGGCCGCGGCGATCGATCTTTTGCCGGGGCTGGTGGTGCTCTCGGGCGAAAATGGAGCCGGCAAAACAAATTTGCTCGAAGCTGTGTCCCTACTGACGCCCGGACGCGGCCTGCGCCGCGCCGCCTATGCCGAAATGGCCGGTCGCGACGCCAGCGCCGGTTTCGCCATCCACGCGGCTCTCGGGGGCGATGAAGGCGAATGCGACATCGGCACCGGCGCGTCGGGTGGCAATGGCGACGGCGAAGGCGGCCGAAAAGTGCGCATCAACGGCGCGGCCGCCAGCATGGACGATCTGATGGAACGGCTGCGCGTCATCTGGCTGACGCCGGCGATGGACGCGCTGTTCACCGGCGCGGCCGGCGACCGCCGCCGCTATCTCGACCGGCTGGTGCTGGCGATCGATCCGGCCCATGCGAGGCGGGCGCAGGACTATGAGCGCGCCATGCGCGGCCGCAACCGGCTGCTGGCCGAACAGTCGAGCGACGGCCGCTGGTTCGACGCCATCGAGGCGCAGATGGCCGAAACCGGCGTGGCGATTGCGGCGGCGCGCACCGAACTGGTGCAATTGCTGCGCGCGATGACCGAATTGTTGCCGGAAGACGGGGCCTTTCCGAAGGCGGACATCGAACTAGACGGCGAGCTGGAGCGTGATGTGGCGCTGCGGCCGGCGGTCGACGTCGAAGCCGGTTTCGCCGCCCGCCTGGCGGCGGAGCGCGGCCGCGACCGTGCGGCGGGACGCACATTGACCGGGCCGCACCGCTCGGATCTGCTGGTGCGGCATCGGCCCAAGGACATGCCGGCGCAGTATTGTTCGACGGGAGAGCAGAAGGCGCTGCTGGTCGGCATGACGCTGTCGCATGCGCGGCTGACCGCTGATGTCTCGGGTCTGACGCCGATCCTGCTGCTCGACGAGATCGCGGCGCATCTCGACGCCGGCCGCCGCGCCGCGCTGTTCGCCATCCTGGCCGACCTCGGCTACCAGACCTTGATGACCGGAACCGACGCGGCGCTGTTTTCCAGCATCGCCGGCCAGGCGCGGTTCCTGACCGTCGCCAATGGCAGTGTTAGCAAGGACTAACCAGTTGGCCCGCCTCCCAGCCGAGGATGGCGCGCTTGCGCGTCAGCCCCCAGTGATAGCCGGTCAGCGCGCCGGATTTGCCCAGCGCCCGGTGGCAGGGGACGACAAAGGAGATCGGATTGGCGCCGATGGCCGCGCCGACCGCGCGGCTGGCCGTGGGTTGGCCGATTTCGCCGGCGATCGACGAATAGGTGCGCGCGGCGCCCATCGGGATCTTCAGCAGCGCGTCCCAGACGCGGACCTGAAAATCGGTGCCGATCATCACCACCCGCAAGGGTTCGTCGCCGCGCCAGCGCGTCGGGTCGAAGACGCGCGCGGCGTAGGGCGCGGTGGCGGCGATGTCCTCGACATAGGTCGCGTTGGGCCATCGGCGGCTCATGTCGGTGAAGGCGGCGCGGTCCTCCCCCGGATCGTTGAAGGACAGGCCGGCGAGGCCGCGGTCGGTGACCATCAACAGCGCCCGCCCGAACGGCGAGATGTGCCACCCGTAGCGGATGACGAGGCCCGAACCGCGCGACTTGTAGTCGCCGGGCGACATCGCCTCATGCGTCACGAACAGATCGTGCAGCCGGCCTGGACCCGACATGCCGACCTCGAACGAGGTTTCCAGCAGCGGCGCGCCCTGGTCGAGCAGCCGGCGGGCATGGTCGAGCGTCACCGCCTGCAAGAACGCCTTGGGGCTGAGGCCCGCCCAGCGGGTGAACAGTTTCTGCAGGCCTGTCTCGGTCTCGCCGACCTCGGCCGCCAGCGCCTCCAGCGAGGGCTGGTCGCGATAGTCGAGGCTGATCTTCTCGATCACCCGCCTTACGATTTCATAGTCGGCGGCGTCGGCGTCGCCGGCCAGCGGCGTGATGTCCTTCTTCAGGACGGCGATCTGTGCGTTCATGGCCTATCTCCCTGGCCCTCAATATGGCGGCGCGGGCCTCAAGTCTCCACCCGATTCCTGCGCCATGCGTATCGGCGCCAGCTGGCCCGCTACGCCCGCGCAGCCGCCAGCGCCTGGCCGAACGCCGTGGCGAAACTGTCGCGGTCGTCGGGGTTGAGGAACGAGCCGATGGCGACGCTGCGGCCCTGGCCCTCGACAACCATCGAGGTGATGCCGACTTCGTCGTGGCGGGCGACGTTGAAGCGGGTCCAGAACGGGTTGAAATGGTGGTCGCGCGACGCACCCGACGGCGCGGTCTGGCGGATGTCGACCGAGGTGCGCGAGACCGAGACAAGTTCGTGCGCCCGCGCCGCCCGGTAGTTCAGCCTGAAGGCGATGTAGAGCGCCAGCACGTCGAGGCCGAAGAAGCCGAACACCGGCCAGGCGCCCTGCGACAGGAAGACGACGCCGGTGACCGCCCAGCCGGCCAGCATCGCCCCCATGACCAGCATGAAGCCGGTCCGCCCCAGCGATCGGTGCGGGGTCAGGAGCGCGCTGAAGAACGGTTCCTCGGCTGACGCGCCGGGCGCATTTGTGTCGGCCATGGAGGGCGAATATACGGATGAAATGGCCAAATCAAAATCCAAAATCGACGCAGTGTCAAAACCCGCGAAGCCGCGCCGGACGGCCGCCGGGACGGCGCGAAAGACCCGCTGGCCGTCGGACTATTCGCCCGACGAAGTAGCGGAGATCTTTCGCCGCTTCGCGGTGCAGCGGCCCGAGCCGAAGGGCGAGCTGGAGCACGTCAACGCCTACACGCTGCTGGTTGCCGTCGTGCTGTCGGCGCAGGCGACCGACGCCGGCGTCAACAAGGCGACGCGCGGCCTGTTCGCCGTCGCCGACACGCCGCAAAAAATGCTGGCGCTGGGCGAGGCAGGCGTGGCCGACCACATCCGAACCATCGGCCTGTGGCGCAACAAGGCGAAGAATGTCATCGCCCTGTCGCGGGCGCTGATCGACAATTTCGGCGGCGAGGTTCCCGCCGACCGCGACGCGCTGACCAGCCTGCCGGGCGTCGGGCGCAAGACCGCCAATGTCGTGCTCAACATGGCGTTCGGCCAGCCGACCATGGCGGTCGACACCCATATCCTGCGCCTCGGCAACCGGCTGAAGCTGGCGCCGGGCAAGACGCCGGACGAGGTGGAGGCGAAACTGGTGCGCATCATTCCCGAGAAATATATGCGCCACGCCCATCACTGGCTGATCCTGCATGGGCGCTATGTCTGCAAGGCGCGCAAGCCCGATTGCTGGAACTGTGTCATCGCAGACATCTGCAACGCGCCCGACAAGGCCAGCGACGTACCCGCCCCGCTTGTGCCGATCGACGGCGACGGGCCGGTCGCGCCTCAGGCGCCGTAGCGCGCCATCGCCGCGGCGAACACGGGGATCAGCAGGAACAGACCGGCCTCGGCGTGCATGAAGCGGCGGACCGTCTTCACCTCTGCGTCCGGCGCGACGAATGATGGGTTGGCCGCAGCTGCTTTGCGCCATTTCAGGAACCGCAGCGTCGGCGGCAATGACAATAGCGCGATGATGGCGAAAACGCCCATCTTGTGCCAGAACCAGACATTGCCGGAATAGGCGTCCCAGCCCTTCAGGCCCCATATGACCCGGCAGCTGCCGACGATCAGGACCGCCGTCGCCAACCCGCCATAGATCCCGTCGATGATCGCCAGCCGTTTGACCGCAGGAGCGGCAAGGCCGGGTTTGACGGTGACCAGTTCGATTGCGAGCGCCGCCAGCATGGAAAACGCCAGAACATGGTGCAGCGAGGCGAGGATGAAATCCGTGAACATAGCGCGATCCTGAATGGCTTCAGCCGCGTTGTCGCACATCAATCCATGCCCGTCGACCGCGGTTGAGGCCCGCGATGCATCGTCGGTCGACCCGGATGGTCGGGCCAGGGCATGTCGCACCCCCATCCTGCGCCGCGTCGCGTCGCGGCCCCCGCCCTTGATGGTTGGGCCATCGCGTCCGGTATTTTGGCCCCTCATCCGGTCGCTTCGCGACCATCTTCTCCCCGAGGGGAGAGGGCAGCCGAGCGAAGCGGAGGCCGGGTTAAGGGGAATTGCCGGTCATATGCAATTGCCCTGCGACGACAGGGGGAGAGGTGTCGAGCGCAGCGAGACGGAGAAGAGGAGCGCCGGGACCATCGGCCGTGCCATCGCTGCAACGGACGCGCGCGAGGCGGGCGGCCCTATCCGCGCGGCTTCCAGCCGAGCAGCCGCATGGCGTTGGCCGTGACCAGCACGGTTGCGCCTGTGTCGGCAAGGATGGCGGGCCACAGGCCGGTGACGCCGAGCACCGTGGTCACCAGGAACACCGCCTTCAGCCCGAGCGCGATGGAGATGTTCTGCCAGATGTTGCGCATCGTCGCGCGCGACAGTTCGACCATGCCGGCGACGTCGCGCACCCGGCCGTGCAGCACGGCGGCGTCGGCGGTTTCCAGCGCCACATCGGCGCCGCCGCCCATGGCGATGCCGACATCGGCGGCGGCGAGCGCCGGCGCGTCATTGATGCCGTCCCCGACCTTGGCGACGATGTCGCCGGCGGCGCGCAACTCGCCGACGATGCGCTGCTTGTCCTGCGGCAACAGGTCGGCGCGCGGCTCGATCCCGAGCCCCGCCGCGATCGCCCGCGCGGTGCGGGCGTTGTCGC
>DDFA01000060.1 GCA_002336975.1 Phyllobacteriaceae bacterium UBA1940 | reverse complement strand
CCGCAAGGGCCATGTCGACGGCATCGGTTTCCGGACGGCGTTCCCGTCTGACCTTCCTGCGCCATTGCCGGGTGGCCTCCTGTCCCCTGCTTCCACTTTCCGCTCTCGGCATTTCCGCCGTTCTCCTCATCACTACGTATGATCACTACGTGAGCATGAGCGCTTGCAAGGAACCAACAGGTCGGCGTGGTTATACTATTTTTCGCGAAAAGTTGTAACCGCTTCAGGAAGTCCGGTCCGGCGTATCCCCGCCAAGAGGGCGGGACTTGTGTGCCAGCAGTGCACCGGCCCTGTCGTGAAGCAGACTGAACAGGCCAAGGTAGCAGGGACACTTGCTTGCGCACGCTCCCCTGCCCTCATTCCGATTTGAGCGCAGGTCGATTCAAATTGAGAATGGGACCTCCGTGTCCCATCCGTAAATTGAAAGACATCGAGTCGATTTTCATCAAGAACCGGCGACGTCGACGGTTCTCCACTGCCCTATGCGCCCATGGTCGAAAAGATGAAGAGCGAGTGATATGCGGCCAGAAGGACCCGTTCGCCGCTGACCAACCGTGCTTTGCCGTACGCTCTGCGAAGCGGTACTGCCATGGAACTCTTGGGCGCAGGCGTCGATACGACGGTGATATCGTTGTGGATCCCGGCCACGAGGCTACACGCTCGACCCAGCCATATCTTCATGCCTATCTGGCCATCAAGAATCCAACGCTCGCGCATTTCCGTCGATGATGCCGTGGAGCACACGCTGCGTCATTAGTCACAAGAGTTAGATTGACAATCAAAATGTATCCGTTATTCTGGATATATGGATAATAATTCAGCGATAGTGGCGCTCGGCGCCTTGGCCCAGACCACGCGGCTGGAGACCTTCCGACTCCTCGTTCGGCACGAGCCCGCCGGCATTCCGGCCGGCGAGCTCGCACGCCTCATCGACGTGCCCCAGAACACCATGTCGGCGCATCTCGCGACGCTTTCGCGGGCGGGTCTGGTCACGAGCGAGCGGCAGAGCCGGTCGATCATATATCGCGCCCACCTCAACGGCCTGCGTGAACTGACATTGTTCCTACTGAAGGACTGCTGCGGTGGGTCAACGGAACTTTGCGCTCCGCTCATCGCCGAACTGACACCCTGCTGCGCACCGGATGCGAAGCTGTCATGAGCGCCATTCGCCTTGAGCCGATTGCCGGGAGCGACCTGGGCCTGAAGGTGGCTTTGACGAATGCCCATTTGCCAACCGACGACATCGAGGATGAAGGCCGGACCTTTTTCAAGGCGGTATCCGCAGATGGCCGGATCGCCGGCTTCTCCGGCATCGAGCGATGCGGTGGCGATTGTCTCCTCCGATCCGTCGTCGTGCTGCCGGATCGACGGGACGAAGGTCTCGGGCGCGCCGTGGTGGAGGAGACATTGGCAAACCTTGACCACGCCGGCGACATCTTCCTCGCGACGACGAGCGCGGCTTCCTTCTTCGCAAACATCGGATTTGCCGAAGTCCAGCGGGCCAGCGTACCCGCCGCGGTGCTGGCAACACGCCAGCTTTCTTCCATCTGCCCATCATCGGCGACCATCATGAAACTCATCACGCCATCGACCTAGCCACGGACCAACACCATGACCGACAAGACCTACAACGTGCTCTTCCTCTGCACGGGCAATTCCGCTCGTTCTATTCTCGCCGAATCCATTCTCAACAAGGAGGGCGGCGGACGATTCAAAGCCTTCTCGGCCGGCAGCCAGCCCAAGGGCGAAGTCAATCCGCATGCCCTGAAGGAGCTGGAAGCGCTGGGCTATCCATCGACGGGCTTCTCGTCGAAGAGCTGGGATGTGTTCGCGGAGCCCGGCGCGCCGCAGATGGATTTCATCTTCACCGTCTGCGACAGCGCCGCCGGCGAAGCCTGCCCGGTCTGGATCGGCCATCCGATGACCGCCCATTGGGGTGTCGAAGACCCCGCCGCCGTCGCTGGCTCGGACATCGAGATCCAGCGCGCCTTCGCTCAGGCCGCGCGTTTCCTCAAGAACCGGATCGCGGCGTTCGTCAGCCTGCCGCTGGCATCCTTCGATCACATGGCGCTTGAGACCAAGCTTCGCCAGATCGGTGCGATGGAAGGTTCGACGTCGCCGCAAGGAAAGTCCGCCTGATGTCCACGTTCGAGCGTTATCTGACCATCTGGGTGTTCCTGTGCATCATCGCCGGTGTCGCCCTCGGCCATCTCATGCCCGGTCTCTTTCAGATCATCGGCGCGGCCGAGGTCGCCAAGGTGAACATTCCCGTCGCGATCCTGATCTGGCTGATGATCATTCCGATGCTGCTTAAGATCGATTTCCGGTCTCTGGCGCAGGTCGGCACCTACTGGCGCGGTATCGGCGTGACCTTGTTCATCAACTGGGCCGTCAAGCCGTTCTCCATGGCCGTCCTCGGTTGGCTGTTCATCGGTTGGCTGTTCCGCCCATACCTGCCTGCCGACCAGATCGACTCCTATATCGCCGGACTGATCATTCTCGCCGCGGCTCCCTGCACCGCTATGGTGTTCGTCTGGAGCAACCTGACGCGCGGGGAGCCATTGTTCACGCTGTCTCAGGTCGCGTTGAACGATGCCATCATGGTCGTCGCATTTGCTCCGATCGTTGGCTTGCTGCTCGGCCTCTCCGCGATCACCGTGCCTTGGGATACGCTCGTTCTTTCCGTCGCCCTCTATATCGTCGTGCCCGTCATTATCGCGCAGGTCATCCGCCGCCGCCTCACGGTTGGCGGTAAGGCCCGGGCACTGGATGGCGTGCTGGCAAGGTTGCAGCCGATCTCACTGGTGGCGCTACTTGCGACGCTGGTTCTGCTCTTCGCCTTTCAGGGTGAACAGATCATCGCCCAGCCAGCCGTCATCGGCTTGCTCGCCGTGCCGATCCTGATCCAAGTCTATCTGAACTCCGGGCTGGCTTATCTACTCAACCGGATGACCGGTGAGCGGCATTGCATTGCCGGCCCGTCAGCCCTGATCGGCGCCAGCAATTTCTTCGAGCTTGCAGTTGCCGCAGCCATCAGCCTGTTCGGCTTCCAGTCCGGCGCAGCACTCGCCACCGTCGTTGGCGTTCTCATCGAGGTTCCGGTCATGCTCTCGGTCGTGTGGATCGTGAACCGCTCGAAAGATTGGTACGAGGCCGCCCCCGCTGTTTCCAGAACCACCGCCACCGAAAAGCACTGACCATGGACGCGACCATCTATCACAACCCCGCCTGCGGGACGTCCCGCAACACGCTGGCGCTGATCCGCGCTGCCGGCATCGAACCTGTTGTCATCGAGTATTTGCAGCAGCCGCCGACGCGCGAGCAGCTTGCGACGATGATCGCGGACGCTGGCTTGAACGTTCGGGAAGCTATTCGCGAGAAAGGCACGCCTTATGCCGAACTCGGTCTGGACAACCCAGACCTGACTGACGAGCAGTTGCTCGACGCGATGATCGCAACGCCGATCCTGATCAATCGCCCCTTCGTCGTGACACCGCTCGGCACCCGGCTCGCCCGTCCGTCCGAGGCGGTGCTCGACATCCTGCCCGACACCTTCAGGGGACCGTTCTTCAAGGAGGACGGTGAACAGATCCTCGACCAGGAAGGAAAGCGCATTGCCTGACACTTTCCCAGCACTGCAGGGCGATCACCTATATTCGACAGATCTCGATGCCCTGCGTCCGGCGTTCTCAACGCATAAGCCGCGCATCCTGATCCTCTACGGCTCGCTGCGTGAGGTGTCGTATAGCCGCCTGCTCGCATTCGAGGTCCGCCGGCTGCTCGAACGCCTTGGATGCGAGGTTCGTATCTTTGACCCGAAGGGCCTGCCGCTCCCTGACGAAGCGCCGGCGAGCCACCCGAAGGTGCACGAATTGCGCGATCTTTCGCAATGGTCGGAGGGGCAGGTCTGGGTAAGCCCCGAACGCCACGGCGCGATGACCGGCATCATGAAGTCCCAGATCGACTGGATTCCGCTCTCGGTCGGATCGGTCCGGCCGACGCAGGGCAAAACGCTCGCCGTCATGGAGGTCTCAGGCGGTAGCCAGTCCTTCAATGCCGTGAACCAGATGCGCATTCTCGGCCGCTGGATGCGGATGATCACCATCCCGAACCAATCCTCGGTCGCCAAAGCCTATCAGGAGTTCGACGCCGATGGCCGGATGAAGCCCTCGTCCTACTACGACCGGGTGGTGGATGTCTGTGAGGAGCTGGTGAAGTTCACCGTCCTCACGCGCGACGCCTCCGCCTACCTCACCGACCGCTACAGTGAGCGCAAGGAACAGGCGGCCGAGCTTGAGAAGCGTGTATCGTTGCGGTCGATTTGAAGGGCTTCGCTCATGTCGGATGCGCGAACGTCATGCCTCGTGCCACAGCCAGAATGCTGACCGAAGCCTGCGCTTGCAAAACTTGACGTTGGAATCCGTCGATCGGGAGACGCAAGTGCCATCACATACATGCCGGTGTGCCCGCCGACCAACAGCCGTTGCGGTCAATACGGCCCGTTAGCCCCCACCAACGGAACCATCAAAATCCAAGCGCCCATGGTTGCAATCGCTTCTTATCCAGAGCCCGGGCACGGTTCATCCGCCAAATACCAGAATGGCGCGGCGCGACAGGGGTAGAACACCTCTTGCCTCCATTGGGACCATCGTGAAGATTACCGTTCCTACGCAGGGTTTGCTCTTTCCATAGAGTTCCAGGGAAACATTCCATGAGCCGACAGACAGATGCGATCCTCACCCTTTGCCGTGCGCTGCCGCCCACCCGTATCGCGATCGTGCATCCGGTAAAGGCCAATGTCATTGCCGCCAGCTTCGAGGCGGTGCAGGAAGATCTGGTAACGCCGGTGCTCATCGGCCCGGCGGCGCGGATAACCGAGGCGGCCAGAGAGGCCGGGGTCGATATCGCGGGGTGGGAGATCGTCGATACCGAGCACAGCCATGCGGCGGCGGCCAAGGCGGCGGAACTGGCCGCGAGCGGCCATGTGGGTGCCATCATGAAGGGTTCGCTGCATACGGACGAGCTTCTGGGCGAGATCGTGAAGGCCGGCGCGGGGCTGCGCACGGAGCGGCGCATCTCGCACTGCTACCTCATGAGCATCGCATCCTATCCGAAACCGTTCATGATCACCGATGCCGCCGTCAACATCCTGCCCGATCTCGCGGTGAAGGCGGATATCGTCCAGAACGCGGTCGATCTCTGGCGCGTGGTGTTCGGCGAGGCGCGCGCGCCGAAGGTCGCCGCTCTCGCGGCGGTGGAAACGGTCAATCCCAAGATGCAGGCGACCCTCGACGCCGCAGCACTCTGCAAGATGGCGGACCGCCGGCAGATCACCGGCTGCCTGATCGACGGGCCGCTTGCCTTCGACAATGCGATCAGCCCGCAGGCAGCACGGGAGAAGGGCATAGAATCGGCCGTCGCCGGCGATGCTGACATCCTTCTCGTTCCCGATATCGAGGCCGGCAACATGCTGGCGAAGCAGCTCACGTTTCTTGGCAGCGCTGAGGCGGCCGGCATCGTGCTGGGCGCCCGCGTCCCCATCGTTCTGACAAGCCGGGCCGACGACCAGCGCACGCGCCTCCTGTCCTGCGCGCTTGCCTGCCTCCTCGCGGATGCCCGCGCCAAGGGCCGCATCAAATGACTGACGTCCTGCTCGTTCTCAATACCGGTTCGTCGAGCCTGAAATTCGAAGTTTTCGGCTATGAGGCACTCGACAAGCTCGCCAAGGGCAAGGTCACCGGCATCGGCACCGAGGCCAGGCTGAGCGCGACGGTCGTGGCAAGCGATGTCCATGTCGACAGGGCGCTTGCAGCGAACGACCACGAGACCGCCATGGCCGCGGTGATCGACCTCATCGACCGATACGACGACGCATGGCGCATGGTGGCGACGGTACACCGGATCGTGCATGGCGGCGCCGATTTCGTCGCGCCTGTCGTCGTCACGCCCGGGATTCTCGATCGGCTTGCGGCGCTGGCGCCCCTCGCGCCATTGCACCAGCCCTACAATCTCGCGGGCATCGCGGCGTCGGACCGCCTGTCGGACGCCCCGGACATCGCCTGTTTCGATACCGCCTTCCACGCCGGCCATGCACCGCTCTTCCAGGTCTTCGCCGTCGATGCGACGCTGCGGGATCGGGGCATCCGCCGCTACGGATTCCACGGCCTGTCCTACGAGTGGATTGCCCGCGTGCTCGCAAGTGAACACCCCGATCTTGCGCGCGGCCGGGTCGTGGTCGGGCATCTCGGCAATGGCGCAAGCCTGTGTGCCCTGAAGGACGGCGCAAGCGTCGACACGACCATGGGCATGACCGCGCTCGACGGTCTGCCGATGGGGAGCCGCACCGGTGCGATCGATCCCGGCGCGGTCACCTACATGCTGCGCAATCTCGGCATGGGCATCGACGATGTGGAACATGCGCTCTACGAGCGCTCCGGCCTGAAGGGCCTGTCCGGCCTCAGCAACGACGTGAAGGCCCTGCTCGAAAGCGCGGATCCGCGCGCCGGCTTCGCCCTCGACTATTTTGCCCTGAAGGTAGCGCAGTTCGCGGCCATGATGGCAGTGTCCATGGGTGGACTCGACGCCGTCGTCTTCACGGGGGGCGTCGGGGAAAATGCGGGACCGGTTCGCGATGCGATCCTCGCCCGGCTGGAATTCCTGCGGCCGTTCCGGACCTTGATCGTCCCGGCGAACGAGGAACGCATGCTTGCGATCCACGGCAAGGCATTGCTGGAGGCAGGACGGGGCGGCTGATCCGGTCCTCGATGGCGAGGCCCCGCGCAACACTTGACCAGGATCAATATATGCCGCGTTATCGGCGCTATGCTTCCGACCGCTTGCCTGGAACGGAAGGAATGTACGCGTGTTTTATCAATCCATTCTCGTCAATCTCGATATCGAGCGGCCGGTCGAGCCGATCACGGAGGCCGCGGTCGATCTGGCGTCTCGCTCGGGTGCTCGGCTCATAGGGCTTTGCGCCGCCGGAACGCTCGCAGAGCGCATGGAGGAGGCTCGCGCCACGTTCCTCCATCTGGCGGCAAACAGGATCGAGGCGGAATGGCGCGGCGAAACGATGGCGCCGACCGAGGCGGTCGTGGCGGCCGCCCGTGTCGCCGATCTGGTGCTGATGGCGGCCGGAGACCGCGCGGACCCGGCGACCGTCGTCCTGCGTGCCGGCCGGCCTCTTCTGGTGGTCGGGAGCGACTGCGACACGATTGCGACACGAAAGATCGTCATCGGCTGGAAGGACACCCGCGAGGCCCGCCGCGCGATTGCGGATGCGCTTCCCCTGCTCTCGGTCGCCTATGACGTCGCCGTCGTCTCCGTTTCCCCGGAGCCCGCGCCGGCCGAGAGGCAGAGCCTCTCCGATATCGTTTCCTATCTCGCCCGGCACAATGTGAAGGCCAGGCCGCAGATGATCAAAAGCGCCGACGAAACGATCGGCTTTCTGCAATTCGTCGACGAAAGCGACGCCGATATCGTCGTCACCGGCGCCTATGGTCATAGCCGCCTGCGGGAATGGGTGTTCGGCGGAATCACGGGCCTGCTTCTCGAAGAGAACACGCGCACCCGCTTTCTTTCCTGTTGATCCGCGGAACGCGACCGGCGCCTACACCGGCGTGTCGGCCGACGACGTGGCCGCAACCGGTGGCGACGTCTCCAACCCATTCTCCGGCGCACGGACGGATGCGGCCCTGTCCACTGGCCGCCGGATCGGATCCGACAACAGCGGAAGCCGTTGAGGACCACGAGCACGGTCCCGCCTTCATGTCCGACCACCGCCAGCGGCAGAGGCAGAGGCAGAGGCAGAGGCAGATCGAAGAACAACCCGCCCGTTACCAGCACCAGCATGGCGCCGATCGCGACGACGAGGTTCTGCCGGATGATCGCGGCGGTCCGGCGCGCCAGATGCTGCGCATCGGCCAGCTTCTTCATGTCTTCCGACAAGAGGGCGACATCGGCGGCCTGAAGGGCGACCTCCGAGCCGGCCGCGCCCATGGCGATGCCGACATCGGCGCGGGC
>DDFA01000135.1 GCA_002336975.1 Phyllobacteriaceae bacterium UBA1940 | reverse complement strand
CCCGCCCGCCGCTGCCTCGCCGCGCTCGACCTCACCGACCTTTCCGACGCCGCCGACGAGGCAAGCCTCGACGCGCTGTGCGACCGCGCCCAGACCATCTACGGCCCCGTCGCGGCGATCTGCGTCTGGCCGCGTTTCGTCGAGCGCGCCCGTTCGCGCCTCGAAGGCACCGGGATCAAGGTCGCGACGGTCGCCAATTTCCCCGATGGCGGGGAGGACGCCGCGGCGCTGCGCCGCGAGATCGAGACGGCGGTCGACGCGGGCGCGGAGGAGATCGACGTCGTCATCCCCTGGCGCGCCATTCTCGAAGATCGCATGGAGACCGCCATCGCCGCGCTTGAAGCCGGGCGCGAGGCGGCGGGGGCGACGACGCTGAAATGGATTCTGGAGACCGGCGAACTGAAGACGCAGGACGCGATCGCGCTCGCCGCCGCGATGGCGATCGAGGAGGGCGGCGCCGATTTCCTCAAGACCTCGACCGGGCGCACGCCGCGCGGCGCGACGCCCGCGGCGGTCGAGACGATGCTCGACGTCATCTCCGGCTCGGGCCATGACTGCGGCGTCAAGATTTCGGGCGGCGTCGCGGAGGCGCGCGAGGCGGCCGAGTATCTCGCCATGGCCGACGAGGCGATGGCCGATTTCAAGGACGACGACGAGCTGCATTGGGCGAGCCCGGAGCGCTTCCGCCTCGGCGCGAGCCGGCTCATCGACGTGCTGCTCCAGCAGATCGCGTCGGAGCCGAAGGCATGAGCCAGCCGCAGGCGGCGGAGCTTCCGCCGCAGGAGATCATCCGCGCCAAGCGCGACGGGGCCGAACTGCCGGCCGCCGACATCGCGCGCTTCATCGCCGGGCTCGTCGACGGCCGCGTCGCCGACAGCCAGGCCGCCGCCTTCGCGATGGCGGTGTTCTTTCGCGGCATGACGCTGGGCGAGCGTGTGGCGCTGACGCAGGCGATGGCGCGTTCGGGCGTCCTGCTGGACTGGAGCGCCGAGGGCCTCGACGGCCCCACGCTCGACAAGCATTCGACCGGCGGAATCGGCGACGCGACGAGCCTCGTCATCGCCCCGCTGGTGGCCGCCTGCGGGGGCTACGTGCCGATGATCTCGGGCCGCGGCCTCGGCCACACCGGCGGCACGCTCGACAAGCTCGACGCCATTCCCGGCTACCGCGCGCAGCCCGATCTCGACGTCTTCCGCCGCGTCGTGCGCGAAGTCGGCTGCGCGGTGATCGGCCAGACGGGGGACCTCGCGCCGGCGGACCGGCGCCTCTACGCCATTCGCGACGTCACCGCGACGGTCGAGTCGATCCCGCTGATCACCGCCTCGATCCTGTCGAAGAAACTGGCGGCGGGGCTCGACGCGCTGGTGCTCGACGTCAAGAGCGGCAATGGCGCGTTCATGGCGAGCGCCCGCGACGCCAGCGCGCTGACGAAATCGCTGGTGGAAGTGGCCAACGGCGCCGGCATGCCGACAACGGCGCTGATCACCGACATGAACGAGCCGCTGGCGTCGGCCGCCGGCAATGCGGTCGAGGTCGCCAATGCCGTCGATTTCCTCACCGGCAAGACGCGGGACAGGCGGCTCCTGGAGGTGACGCTGGCGCTGGCCGCCGAGATGCTGGCGTCGGCGGGCGTCGCGGACGATCGAAAGCAGGCGCGCGCCAGGGCGAAGGCGGCGCTGGACGGCGGCAAGGCGGCGGAGATTTTCGGACGCATGGTCGCCGACCTCGGAGGCCCCGCGGACTTTATTGATAACATGCAGGCCTATCTGCCGAACGCCCCGGTGGTGCGCGAGATCGCGGCTTCGGCCGCCGGCATCGTGGCGGAGATTGCCACCCGCGACATCGGCCTCGCCGTCGTCGCCATGGGCGGCGGCCGAACCCGGCCGCAGGACAAGGTCGACCCGGCGGTCGGCTTCACCGCGCTTGCGCCGTTGGGGGCAAAACTGTCAAAGGGCGATGCGCTGGCGGTTGTCCACGCCCGCAGCGAAACGCAGGCGCAAGAAGCAGAGGATGCGGTGCGCGCGGCCTATCGCCTGTCAAACAGCGGGGCCGCCTCCGGTCCGGCGGTGAAGCGGCGTATCGGACGCCCCTGATTTCAGGCGCGGTAGCGTTTCCTGAATTTCTTCACCACCATGTCGCGCTTCAGTTTCGAGATGTGGTCGATGAACAGCGTGCCGTTGAGATGGTCGATCTCGTGCTGCAGGCACACCGACATCAGCCCGCCGGCCTCGATCTGCTGCTGCTTGCCCTTGGCGTCGAGATAGCTGACCGTCACCGTGTCGGGCCGCTCGACCTCGGCATAGTAGTCGGGGATCGACAGGCAGCCTTCCTCGTGCACGTTAACGCCGTCGCCCAGGGCGACGATTTCCGGGTTGATGAAGATCGTCGGCGCGCGCGGTTCGCCTTCCTTGGCGAGGTCGATCACCACCAGCCGGACCGGTTCGCCGACCTGGATGGCGGCGAGGCCGATGCCCGGCGCGTCATACATCGTCTCCAGCATGTCGTCGGCGAGTTTCAGCAGCGGCGCGTCGACGCGCTCCACTTTCGCCGATTGGAGGCGCAGCACGGGATCGGGCAGGATGATCAGCGGTTTCACGGACATGGCGCTCACCTAGGAAATCGCGCCGGGGCCGTCAACGGCCGCACGATCAATCGTTCACGCTTTGATCTGACGCGGGCCGCCGAATCGCCTAGACTGGAGCGATGAACGGTCTGCAATCGATCCTTTCCGAGCCGGTGGCGCAACTGGGCGCAACTATCGTGACACTGGGGCATCTGCTCGCTTTTGCGGCGATCCTGCTTGCGCTTTTGCTCGCTGGTCTGACTGGCGGGCTCTGGCGGGCCGGCCGCGCCCGCGCCGTTGCAGCGGCGGAATCGGCTCAGCTTGCCCGCGAGGCCGAGCAGCGCATGGCCGAGATCGCGCGCGCCCAGGCCGAGATGCAGGGCCGCATGGGCGCGATGGCCGACCTGATCGGCTCGCGCCAGGCGGAGTTGAACCAGTCGCTCGGCCAACGGCTCGATGCGATGACCGGCCGCATCGGCCAGTCGATGACCGACCAGACCAGGAGCACCCAGGAAAGCCTGACGAAACTGCAGGAGCGGCTGGCGGTGATCGACACCGCCCAGTCCAACATCCAGTCGCTGGCGGGCCAGGTGGTGCAGTTGCAGGCGATCTTGTCCAACAAGCAGACGCGCGGCGCGTTCGGCCAGTCGCGGATGGAAGCGATCGTCACCGACGGGCTGCCGATGGGCGCCTATGAATTCCAGTACACCCTGTCCAACGGCAACCGGCCGGACTGCGTCGTGTTCATGCCCAACGGCACGCCGCCGCTGGTCGTCGACGCAAAGTTCCCGCTCGAAAGCTGGAACGCCATCAAGGCGTCGGAAGAGGCGGGACCGGACGCCGCGCGCGCCGCAGCGCAAGGGTTTCGCCGCGACGTCGAGGTGCACATCAAGGCGATCGCCGAGAAGTATTTTCTCGTCGGCGAAACCCAGGACACCGCCTTCATGTTCGTGCCGTCGGAATCGATCTTCGCCGAGATTCACGAGAATTTCGAAAACCTCGTCCAGCGCGCTCATCGCTCGCGCATCGTCATTGTGTCGCCGTCGCTGCTGATGCTGTCGATCCAGGTCATCCAGTCGGTGTTGAAAGACGCGCGCATGCGCGAGCAGGCGCATCTGATCCAAGGCGAGGTGATCCGGCTGATGGAGGACGTCAACCGTCTCGACGACCGGGTGCGCAAGCTGCAGGGCCATTTCGCGCTGACCGCAAAGGACATCGAGCAGATCGTCACCTCGACCGAAAAAGTGACGAGGCGCGGCCAGAAGATCGAGGCGCTGGAGTTCGGCGAACAGGCCGAGGCGCCGGAGAAGGACCGCGCGGTGCAGTCGCGCACCGGCCAGCTCAAGCTGCGGGTCGTCGATGGAGACGATTGAAGCGGGCCGGGCGTACGATTGCCGCTTGAAAATCGCCATGCTTGGGATTTGATGGCGCTGTCCGCTACGAGGAGATCAGGTCATGGCAAAAGGCGCTATGAGGCCCGGCAAGGAAGTTCGAAAACCGAAGAAGGACGCCAAGGCGAAACCCGCCAAGACGGACGCTCCGAAGGTTGAACCGCTGCGCGCCGGCAAACCCAAGAAAGACAAGTAAAGCAACAACGAAAAGCCCGGCGTCGCCGCCGGGCTTGTCTGTTTCGCTGTGGCCGCGGTTCAGGCGGTGCGGCGGTGTCCGCCGGTGCGCGCCTTGCGCGCCGCATAACGGGCGTCGCGCTTGGCCTTCTGCTCGGCTTCGTTCGCCAATTGGTGCGCAACGCGCTCGCGTTCCTCGGCGTCGCGCGCCTCGGCCTCAAGGCGAGCCTTTTCCTCGGCTTCCTTGCGGGCGATCTCGGCGATGCGCTCGGCCTCGGCGCGTTCGGCCGCCTCGCGGGCGAGCCGCTCCTGACGCAGCTTTTCCTTTTCCTTGTCGCGCTCGGCGCGCGCTTCCAGAATCTTCTTGCGCTCTTCCTGGCGGGCGATCACGGTCGGATCGTCCGGGCCAGGGCGCGACTTGAAGCGGGCAAGCAATGCCTGCTTCGCTTCAACGGCCGCATTCCTGCGCTCGTTGAAGTCTTTTTCCCTGTAAATTGCCACTTATGAAGTCTCTCTTGCAGTCATTCCGCGCCGCTTACATACGCAGAAAACCTGATTTTTCAAGCCGGAAATGGCCATTCCACCTCACAAATCCTTACTGGCGTCACGAGTTGTGATTGCGCGCGCCGCCTACTGCATATCCGCCCGCCCATGCCTATATCGGACCGATGACAACACTCTCGGTTCTTGATCTTGCGCCCATCCTCGAAGGCGGCGACGCTTCGCAGTCGCTGGCCAACAGCCTCGATCTGGCGCGCCATGCCGAACGTCTCGGCTACCGGCGCTACTGGCTGGCCGAACATCACAACATGCCCGGCATCGCCAGCGCCGCGACCGCCGTGGTCATCGGCCATATCGCCGGCGGCACGACGTCGATCCGCGTCGGCGCCGGCGGCGTCATGCTGCCGAACCACGCGCCGCTGGTGATCGCCGAACAGTTCGGCACGCTGGCGGCGCTCTATCCGGGCCGCATCGACCTCGGCCTTGGCCGCGCGCCCGGCGCCGACATGGCGACGGCGCGGGCGCTGCGCCGCAATCTCGACGGCGGCGTCGACGGCTTTCCCCACGACGTCGTCGAACTGATCAACTATTTTGCGCCGGCCGAACCGGGCCAGCAGATTCGCGCCATTCCAGGCGAAGGCCAGCAGGTGCCGGTCTGGATTCTCGGCTCAAGCCTCTATGGCGCGCAGCTCGCCGCCTTGCTCGGCCTGCCCTACGCCTTCGCCTCGCACTTTGCGCCCGCCGACATGGATCAGGCGATCCAGGTCTACCGCACCCAGTTCCAGCCGTCGCAGTTCCTGCAAAAACCCTATCTGATGATGGGACTGAACGTGTGCGCCGCCGACACCGATGCCGAGGCGCGGGAATTGTTCTCATCGCTCGAACAGGCGTTTGTCGCCATGCGCGCCAACCGGCGCGGCCGCCTGCAGCCGCCGGAGGCGAATTATCGCGAAACGCTGGAGCCGATGGCGCGCGCGATGATCGACCAGACGTTGTCGCTGGCCGTCGTCGGCGGGCCGCAAACCGTGCGCGCCGGCGTCGACGCCTTCATCGCCCGCACCGGCGCCGACGAACTGATGGTGACGGCGCAGATCTACGACCATGCGAAGCGCAGGCGCTCCTACGAAATCCTGGCCGAAGTGTTTGCGCAGGAGCCGGTCGCCAGTTGACAATGCGGTTGGCGACCCTGCCGGCTGTGAGCGCCGGCGGCGCCTCGATCAGCCCGTTCCGGTCGAGCCGAACCCTCCGACGCCGCGCCCGGTCGTTCCGGCCTCGATGCGCAGTTCCAGCGTCGCGCGCGCCACCGGAGCGATCACCATCTGGGCGATGCGCAGGCCGCGCGTGACGGTGAATTCCTCGTCGCCCAGATTGACCAGCAGCACCTTCACTTCGCCGCGATAGTCGCTGTCGATCGTGCCGGGCGTGTTCAGGCAGGTGATTCCGTTCTTGAAGGCGAGGCCGGAGCGCGGGCGGATCTGGGCCTCGAAGCCATGCGGCAGTTCGATCACAAGCCCGGTCGGCACCAGCGCCCGCTTGCCCGGCATCAGCACCATCGGCCGGTCTTCCGCGACGGCGGCGCGCAGGTCCATGCCGGCCGCGCCGGCTGTTTCATAGGCTGGCAGGTCGATGTCGTGGCCATGAGGCAGGCGGACGACGCCGACGATGGGAAACGCTTCAGACATGGCTGCGTCTATCCCGCCGTCAGGGCCGGCGGTCAACTCGGCCTCACCGAATTTCCACCGGCAAGACGGTGGTCTCGCGGATTTCTTCCATCACGAACGACGCCGATACGTCCGACAGCGGCGCTTTTGCGATCAGTCGCTGGTAGAGCCGGTCATAGGCCTTGACGTCCGCCACCCGGGCGCGCAGCACATAGTCCAGGTCGCCCGACATGCGGTAGACGCCGGTGATCTCGGGCAGCGACGTCACCGCCTCGCGAAACGCCTCCAGCCATTGCGGATCGTGTCGCGAGGTACGCACCAGCACGAACACCGACAGGCCGAGGCCGATCCTTTCGGCGTTAACCAGCGCCACCCGTCCGGTGATGACGCCGTCCTCCTCCAGCCGCTTGATCCGCCGCCAGCAGGCGTTGCGCGACAGGTGCACCCGTTCCGACACCTGCTCGACCGACAGCGAGCCGTCACGTTGCAGTTCTGACAGGATGCGTCGATCAATTGTATCGAGATCGTTCATTTGATGGGATGTTTGTCCCGAAGTATGACCGAATGCAAGCTGAGATTGGGAAGCATTCCCATCTGTTTTGGTTAGAACTGCCCAAAAAGGGGAGACGCGCCGTGACGACACGCATCGCAAGACTGTTCACCGATCACCCGCAGACCGTGGGCGAAACCTATTTCGGCCACATGGCCTTTGCGGCGTGGTTCTCGTCGCGGCTGCTGATGGCGGCCGGCGCGGCGCTGGTCCATGCCTTTCTGCCGTTCATGTTCGAAACCACCGCTAGCCGCATCGTGCGCGAACTTTACGAGCGGACTTCGAAACGCGCTGCGCACTGACGCGGCACGGCTGGTCAATCCGCCGCAATTCGCGCAATCTGTCCACGGGTCCCAGGACCCGGTCGCCGACGGGAGCGCGCATGTCGTTCACTCAGGATGTCAGCCCCAATACCGGTCATGAGTTCACCCTGGCGCGCGAGTTCGACGCGCCGCGCGACCTGGTGTTTCGCATGTGGGTCGATCCGGTCCACTTGCGTGTCTGGAGTTGCCCGGACGGCTTTTCGATTACCGAGGCGACCGGCGGGCCTGCCCGGCCCGGCGAACGGTTTTCAGTCACCATGCTCGGCCCCGACGGCGAAAGTCACAAACTGTCGGGAACCTATCGCGACGTGTCGCCGGTCAGCCGCATCGTCTTTACCCACGCCTGGCAAAACGACGACGGGACAAGCAGTCCCCAGACCACGGTCGATGTCCGGCTTGACGATCTCGGCGGCCGCACCCGGCTGACGCTGCACCAGGCGTTTTTCGACAGCGCCGGCGCCAGCGACGGTCACCAGGCCGGCTGGAGCGAATCGCTGGACAAGCTGGCGAGGCACATCGCCGCTCTCAGATGACGGCGCGGTCAGCCTCGTGTCCGCTCCAGTCTGCCGCTCCACAACACCAGCGTCAGGGTCACCGCCAGCAGCGCCACGCCGGTCCAGCCCATGACGATGAACAGGCCGCGGTCGAACAGCGCCCCGCCGATCGCCGAACCGGCGGCCTGGCCGACATAGATCGACGACGAGTTGAGCGCGATCGCGCCGCCCGCGAGCGCCGGCGCGGCCGTCGCCAGCCGCGCCTGCTGCATCGAGTTGGACGCCGCAAAACCGAGCCCCCACACGAATGACGCGATCAGCGCCATGGTGACGGAACCGCCCGACAGCGCCCAGATCGTCGCGCCGGTCAGCAAGGCGGCGAAAAAGATCAGCGAGGTGGCGAGGGGGCCAATGCGGCCGACGACGCGGGTCGCGACGATGTTGCCGACAAAGCCCGACACGCCGAACACCGCGAAGCAGGTGGCGATCTCGGCCGGGCTGGCCATGACGGTGCGCGCCAGCAGCGGCGCAAAGAAGGTGAAGATGACGAACTGTCCGACGCCCGCCAGAATGGTGGCGGCCAGCAGCGTCAGCACAAACGGGTTGCGCAGCAGGCTGCTCCAGCTTGCCAGCGACATCGCCGCCCCGCGCAGGTTGCGCGGCGTCGACGCCAGCACGCCGATTGCGGCAAGCGCGGCGACGCCGGCAAGCGCCCAGTGCACCGAGCGCCAGCCATGCTCGGCCGCCACCCACGCCACCGCCGGCATGCCCGCCGCCGCCGACAGCGACCAGCCGAGAAACACGAAGGAGATCGCCCCCGGGCGTTCGCGCTCGGGCACCATCATGGCGATGGCGCTGGCCGCCTGCGGCGTGAACACGGCCGCAAACGCCATCTCCACCAGTCGCACGCCGAGCAGCAGCGCAAAGCTCGGGGCGAGCGCCGACGCGACATGGCAGATCGACAGCGCCGCCATGGTTGCCGCGAGCAGGCTGCGGCGGTCGAATGTGGCGACGCCCCAGGCCACCAGCGGCGATCCGATGCACAGGACGATCGCGCCGAACGTGATCAGCACGGCGGCCCGGGCGACCGAAATGCCGAAATCCGCCGCCAGCGGGTCGATCATGCCGGCCGGGCCGATAATCGACAGGCCGATGACGAAATTTCCAAGCAGCAGGGCAAAGGCAGCGGTGCGGGCTGTCATAAGGGTCTTTCGCGCGCTGGATCACCCGATCCTTAGCTCAATATTGTTCATTCGTGAACGGATTTTCGGCTCGAACCCTGCGTCTGCCGGACAAAAGCCCGGGCTGCTGACAGGATTGTCAGGAGTACTGCGGTATCGGCTGCGCCAGGAGACCAGGATGTCGGAACAAGCCAAGACCTATCCCGAGCTGAAACATTTTTTCGACCGCGCCCGGCTGGACAAGTTCGCTGACGACACGAAAGCGGTCTGGCCGGATTTCAACCGGTCGCGCTTTCTCGCCGTCGCCGCCGCCGATCTCGACGCGCTCGGCGTGATGGCGCGCATGCGCCAGGTCGCGGCCGCCTGGGACGCGACCTTGCCCGACGACTATGCGCGTGCGCTCGACATTCTGCGCGCGCTTGCGCCATCGGTCGGGCACGGCTTCGCCGCGATATCGCTGAGTGAATTCGTGGTCCTGCGCGGCGCGGCGGAGTTCGACCGGTCGATGGCCGCGCTGCGCGACTTCACCGCCTACGGCTCGGCCGAATTTGCGGTGCGGCCGTTCATCCAGGCAGACCCGAACCGCGCGCTGCCGCTGATGCGCGCATGGGCCGAGGACGATAGCGAGCATGTCCGCCGGCTGGCCAGCGAGGGAACCCGTCCGCGCCTGCCATGGTCGTTCCAGTTGAAGCCGATCCAGGCCGACCCGTCGCTGGCCTGGCCGATCCTCGACAGGCTGAAGGCGGATCCGAGCCTCTATGTGCGCAAATCCGTCGCCAACCATCTCAACGACGTGTCGAAAGACCATGCCGGCTGGCTGGCCGGGCGGCTGGGAGGCTGGGACCAGTCGTCCCAGGAAACCGCCTGGATCGTCAGGCAGGCCTTGCGCACGCTGGTCAAGCGCGGCGATCCGCGCGCCCTGGCCCTGGTCGGCGCCGACGGCGAGGCTCGCGTGGATGTCGCGCAGTTCGCGGTGACGCCCGCAAGGGTTGCCCTTGGCGACCGCATCGCGATCTCGGCAAAGGTGGTCTCGACCGCGTCGGCGCGGCAAAGGATCGTCGCCGACTACGCGATCCACTACGTCAAGTCGGGCGGCAAGACATCGCGGAAGGTCTTCAAGCTGAAGACGTTCGACCTTGCGCCGGGCGAGACGGTCGAACTGGCGATCAGCCAGACCGTCCGCGACTTCTCCACCCGCAGGCACTTTGCCGGGTGGCACGCGGTGGAATTGATGCTGAACGGCGCGCCGGCGGCCAGCGCCGGTTTCGAGATCGCCTGATCCGGTCTGCACGCTGAGGGCCGCCCTGGCGTCCGCATCGCGCCGAAAGCGCGTTGACCGGTTCGACAAGGCGCTTCGCCTCGACTATATGCGCCTGATCCGAACGGAACTCATTTCATGGCCGAGACCATCAAGGACGCCGTGGCGCGGCGTCGAACCTTTGCGATTATCGCCCACCCGGACGCGGGCAAGACGACGCTGACCGAAAAGCTGCTGCTGTTTGGCGGCGCGATCCAGCTTGCCGGCGAGGTCAAGGCCAAGAAGGATCGCATGAACACCCGCTCCGACTGGATGAAGATCGAGCGCGAGCGCGGCATTTCGGTGGTTACATCGGTGATGACGTTCGAATATGGCGACAACGTCTTCAACCTGCTCGACACGCCGGGTCACGAGGATTTCGCCGACGACACCTATCGCACCCTGTCGGCGGTCGATTCGGCCGTCATGGTCATCGACGCCGCCAAGGGCATCGAGCCGCGCACGCTGAAACTGTTCGAAGTGTGCCGCATGCGCGACATCCCGATCGTCACCTTCGTCAACAAGATGGACCGCGAGGCGCGCAACACGTTCGAGATTCTCGACGAGATCGAGGCCAAGCTGGCGCTCGACACCGCGCCGATCACCTGGCCGATCGGCCAGGGCAAGACGTTTTCGGGCACCTATCATCTGGCCGACAATGCGGTGCGCCGCTCCGACGAGGAGACCGAGCGCACCAGGGTCAACGGACCGGACTCCAACCGTGTCGCCGGCCTGTTGCCGCCCAACGAACGCGAGACCTTCATCGAGGAACTGGACCTTGCCCGCGAAGCCTGCCGGCCGTTTGACTTGAAGGCGTTTCGCGAAGGTCATCTGACGCCGGTCTATTTCGGCTCGGCGCTGCGCAATTTCGGCGTCCGCGACCTGATCGAAGGACTGGGCGCGTTCGCGCCGCCGCCGCGCGACCAGGAGGCCGACACCCGTGTCGTCCACGCCACCGAGCCCGACATGACGGCGTTCGTGTTCAAGATCCAGGCCAATATGGACCCCAACCATCGCGACCGCATCGCCTTCGTGCGCGTTTGTTCGGGCGAGTTGAAGCGCGGCATGAAGGCCAAGCTGGTGCGCACCGGCAAGCCGTTGAGCCTGTCTGCGCCGCAGTTCTTCTTCGCCCGGTCGCGCATCACCGCCGACGAGGCCTATGCTGGCGACGTCGTCGGCATTCCCAACCACGGCACGCTGCGCATCGGCGACACGCTGACTGACGGCGAGGAACTGCTGTTTCGCGGCGTGCCGAACTTCGCGCCGGAAATCCTGCGCCGCGTGCGGCTTGGCGACCCGATGAAGGCCAAGAAGCTGAAAGAGGCGCTGCAGCAGATGGCCGAGGAGGGCGTGGTGCAATTGTTCCAGCCCGACGACGGTTCGCCGGCGATCGTCGGCGTGGTCGGGGCGCTCCAGCTCGACGTTTTGAAGGAGCGGCTCAGCGTCGAATACAGCCTGCCGGTGGATTTCGAGATCGCCCGCTTTACGGTCTGCCGCTGGATCAGCGCGCCGTCCGCCGCCGAGCTTCACCGCTTCATCGAGGCGCATCGCGGCGACATCGCCCGCGACCTCGACGGCGATCCGGTGTTTCTGGCCCAGCACGCATTTTCGCTCAACTATGAGGCCGAACGCTGGAAGGACATCGGCTTCGCCGCGGTCAAGGACTATCAGGTGCGCGACGCCGGTTGACGTCCGAATTGACGAAGTTTAGCCTTACATAAGTCATTCCTCTTATAATTGGATAAGCTCCTTAAAAATGGATCCGTACAAGGATCCGTTTGCGCCGGGGGCGGGAACACAACCGCCTGAACTGGTTGGACGGACCGAAATCATCGACCGGGCTCGGCTCACACTCGAGCGAGTCCGGCGCGGCCGCCATGAAAAGAGTTTCCTGATTGTTGGTCTGCGAGGCGTAGGCAAGACTGTCGTCCTCAACCGCATTCTGGATGTTGCCGTCGAACTGGGCATGAACACGATTCAGCTGGAGGCGCTTGAGGATCGGAATCTTGTTGCGCTTCTGGTTCCAAGGCTGCGTCAGGCGCTGCTGGCGCTGGATCGAGGCGCGAATATTGATGCAAAAGTCAAAAAAGCATTGAGGGTATTGGCGTCCTTCGCGCGCGTAACGGCGACGGTTGAAGGCGTTGAGTTCGGGCTGTCGATCGACCCGGAGGCGGGCGTGGCGGACACTGGTGATCTTGAGCTTGA
Source organism: Phyllobacteriaceae bacterium UBA1940 (assembly GCA_002336975.1). GTDB lineage: Bacteria > Pseudomonadota > Alphaproteobacteria > Rhizobiales > Rhizobiaceae > Mesorhizobium_A. The sequence continues at coordinate 27,143 of DDFA01000135.1, read as the reverse complement.
TCTCCCCGATCTTCTCGAAGCAGTCGGGCACGCTGCCCGGTCGAGAAGCACCACGATCGCGTTGATCGTTGACGAACTTCAATACGCGTCAGAGAGGGAGATGAGTGCGCTGATCATGGGATTGCATCGCATCTCCCAGCGCAATCTTCCATTTGTTCTGATCGGCGGCGGCCTGCCTCAGTTGGTGGCACTCGCAGGCAGGTCGAAATCCTATGCAGAACGTCTTTTTGACTATCCGCGATTGGAGAGATTGCGTGTCGACGACGCCAAGGCGGCATTGAGGGGACCGGTTGAGCGCGAAGGCGCAAAGATCGACGAAAATGCCCTGTCGGCAATTGTCGCGCAGACGCAAGGCTATCCCTATTTCCTGCAAGAATGGGGCTATCAAGCCTGGAATCAAGCCGGCGGCGACCGGATTGTGGAAGCGGATATCCCAAAGGTCACCGAACTTGCGCTTCAGCGTCTGGACGAGAGCTTTTTTCGAGTCAGGTTCGACCGACTGACTCCGGTTGAGCAGAAATATATGTTTGCAATGGCCGAGCTGGGTGCGGGACCTCACCGGTCCGGAGATATCGCAGCGCAGATGGACCGGGAGGTGCAAAGCGTCGCCCCACACCGCAATTCGCTTATTCGCGAAGGCATGATCTACAGTCCCGCTCACGGCGATACCGCTTTCACCGTGCCGATGTTTGACGAATATCTGCTCCGCGTGACCAAAAGCGCGAGTGCGGCCCGACCGTGTACTTCTTGAGCCAGGCTTGGACAATGCGCGGGTCCGCTTGGTCCAGCGCGACTTCGCTTCGCCCGGGGGCTTGCCAGCGTTTCGGCGGCATGCAGTAAGATCGGCGATCCGTAACCAGGGTGTCCCCATGCCGAAGTCCAAGAACGCCGATCTGCAGGCCCGTCGCGTCGCCGCCATACCGCGCGGGGTCTCCACCGCCTATCCGGTTTTTGCCTCGCGCGCCGAGGGGTCGGAACTGTGGGACGAGGACGGCAATCGCTATATCGATTTTGCCGGCGGCATCGCGGTCGTCAACACCGGTCACCGCCACCCCAAGGTGATCGCCGCGGTGAAGCAGCAGCTCGACGCCTATACCCACACCGCGTTCCAGATCGTGCCCTATGATCCCTACATCCGGCTGTGCGAACGGCTGAACAGGCTGGCGCCGTTCAAGGGCGCGGCCAAGACGATCCTGTTCACCACCGGCGCGGAAGCGGTCGAGAACGCGGTCAAGATCGCCCGCGCCGCCACAGGCCGCGCCGGCGTCATCGCATTTTCCGGCGCCTTTCACGGTCGCACCGCGCTCACCAACGCGCTGACCGGCAAGGTCGTGCCCTACAAGAAGAAATTCGGCGTCTCGCCGCCCGGCATTTTCCACGCGCCGTTCCCGGCCTATGGCGTCACCGTGGCCGATACGCTGCGGGCGCTGGACACGATCTTCAGGGCCGATATCGGCCCCGGCGACGTCGCGGCGATCATCATCGAACCGGTGCAGGGCGAGGGCGGTTTCCTGCCTGCGCCGGTGGAATTGCTGCAGGCGCTGCGCGACATCTGCACCGAACACGGCATCCTGCTGATCGCCGATGAGGTGCAGACCGGTTTTGCCCGCACCGGAAAAATGTTCGGCATCGAAAATTCCGGCGTCGAGCCCGATCTCGTTACAATCGCCAAATCGCTGGCCGGCGGTTTTCCGCTGTCGGGCGTCATCGGGCGCGCCGAGATCATGGACGCGCCGGAGCCCGGCGGTCTGGGCGGCACCTATGCCGGCAGCCCGATCGCTTGCGCCGCGGCGCTCGCGGTGCTCGACGTCATCGCCGAGGAAAAGCTGATCGAACGCGCCAACCGGATCGGAACCAGGATCAAGGAGGCCGTCGGCCGCTTCGCCCAGCGCAACGACACGGTTGCGATCGACAATATCCGCGGCCCCGGCGCAATGGTGGCGTTTGACATCGTCCGGCAGCGCGGCTCGGCCGAGCCGGACGCCGACGCCACCAAGCGCGTCACCGCCGCGGCGCTCGGCGAAGGGCTGATCCTGCTGTCATGCGGCGTCAATGGCAACACGATCCGCCTGCTCAACCCGCTGACCATCCCCGACACGCAACTCGACGAAGGCCTGGCCAAGCTGGAAAAAGCGCTGATCGCCGCCAACGCCTGAACGGCGCCGGCTGTCGATTGATTTGACGGCCGGGCTTCCTATCTTTTTGCCGTGCTGGGCGCAGTCGTCGGGACCGCGCCGGCCGGAGGCGAACCTTTGGCGAAATTGCGGATGTCGCTGCAGCAGCAGGTCGACCGGGACTATCCGGAACTGGCCGAACTTGCGCAACTGCTCGATTCGAAGTGGGGCATCCTGGGTTTCCGCTTCGGCATCGACGCGATCGCCGGCATGCTGCCGGTGGTCGGCGATGCGGCGACAGGCCTGATTTCGGCATGGATCATCTACAAGGCCCACCGGCTCGGCGCGCCGCGCGACCTGCTCGGGCAGATGGCCGCCAATGTCGCGCTCGACGTTGCGGTCGGCGCGATCCCGGTCGCCGGCACCGTCTTCGATGTCTTCTTCAAGGCCAACAACCGTAACATTCGCCTGTTGCGCGAGCATCTGAAAGCGGCGGGCGAGAAACTGCCGCCGCCGCTGATCGGCCAGGAGATCGACCCGCTGGCGCAGCGGCGCACAGGGCAGGGCCGGGTTAGAAACTAATTCTGCAAATTGGCTGTCGGACGCAATTCTCTACCTAGCGGTACCGGCGTCCCTGGCCTAAGTTTGGGAAAAACAGCCCCAGGAGCGCGCCATGGCCCTTCGCATCAACGATATCGCCCCCGACTTCACCGCCGACACGACCCAGGGATCGGTCAGCTTTCATGACTGGATCGGCGACGGCTGGGCTGTGCTGTTCTCGCATCCGAAGGACTTTACGCCGGTGTGCACCACCGAGCTTGGCACGATGGCCGGCTATGCGCCGGAATTCGCCAGGCGCGGCGTCAAAATCATCGGCATTTCGGTCGACCCGGTGTCGAGCCATGAAAAATGGAAGGCCGACATCAAGACCGCCACCGGCCACGAGGTGCACTATCCGCTGATCGGCGACAGGGACCTCAAAGTCGCCAAGCTCTACGACATGCTGCCGGCGGAAGCGGGCGACAGTTCGGAAGGCCGCACGCCTGCCGACAACGCCACCGTGCGCTCGGTCTACGTCATCGGCCCCGACAAGAAGATCAAGCTGATCCTGACCTATCCGATGACCACCGGCCGCAATTTCGCGGAAATCCTGCGCGCCATCGACTCGATCCAGCTGACCGCCAGACATCAGGTCGCGACGCCCGCCGACTGGAAGCAGGGCGACGACGTCATCATCACCGCGGCGGTGTCCAACGAGGATGCGGTCAAGCGTTTTGGCGCCTACGAGACCGTGCTGCCCTACCTGCGCAAGACCAGACAGCCGCAGGCATAGTTCACTTCAGTTTCTCCCGGGAAAGATCCCCGACTGGCCGGCGCATGCGCCGGCCTTTCTTTTTGGCGCAAATGCTAAACCATTCGGTTGACAATAACGCGACTGCTTTGTAATTAAACCATATGGTTGAACAACAGGCGCATCTCGACACCGTGTTTCATGCGCTTTCCGACGGCACCCGCCGCGGCATGTTGCAATATCTGGCCGACGGCGAACGGTCGCTCGGCGAACTGGCGGCGCCCTATGCGATGAGTTTCGCCGGCGCCTCCAAGCATGTCCGCGTGCTCGAGCGGGCCGGACTGGTCCGCCGACGCATCGCCGGGCGCACGCATTATTGCCAGCTCGATGCATCGGCCATGCGCGAGGCGCAGCAATGGCTGAGCCATTACGAGCGGTTCTGGACCGGCCGCCTCGACGTGCTGGAACAGCTTCTTGTCGCGCAAGACGCGGCGAACCCCAGGCCCACAGATTGAGTTGCCCACAAATTGAGTTGCAAGGAGTAACGACATGCCTGTCAACGCCATCAATCGCACGCCGGTCGGCCGCCCCGGATCCGGCGTTCTCCGTCTCGAACGTATCCTGCCCGGTCCGGCCGAGCGCGTCTGGTCCTATCTGGTCGAGGCCGACAAGCGGGCGCAGTGGTTCAGCGGCGGCACGACGATGACGGCGACAGGCCAGACGGCGACGCTGCACTTCCAGCACGCCAACATCACCGATGAGCCGACCCCTGAACGCTGGAAGGAGATGGACAATGGCGGTTTCAGGTCCGAGGTCACGGTGCTGCGTTTCGACCCGCCAAAGGCGCTGGCCTACACCTGGCCCGAAAGCGACGGCGTCTCGGAGGTGACGTTCGAATTGTCGCCGGCGGGCGGCGACACCAGGCTTGTGCTCACCCACCGCCGCATCGGCTCGGTCGCCAACGAGGTCAGCTTCGCCAGCGGCTGGCAGTCGCATCTCGACGCGCTGATCCAGGTGCTCAACGGCGAAAAGCCGGCCGGCTTCTGGGCCAATGTCGTCAAGCTGGAGAAGGATTACCGCGAAGCGTTTGGAGCCGGATCATGATCCGCTGCAGCCTTGCCTCCATCCTTGTCCACGACCAGCAGATCGCCGAGGCGTTTTATGTCGGCAAGCTGGGCTTTGTGAAAAAGCACGATGTGCCGGTCGGCGACGCCCGCTGGCTCACCGTGATCGCAGCCGACGGTTCGGGCGCCGAGATCCTGCTCGAACCGTCGGGGCACGACTTCTCGCGCGCCTGGCAGAAGGAATTGTTCGACCGCGGCATGCCGCTGACCCAGCTCGCCTGCACCGATGTCGACGCCGAATACCGGCGGCTGGCAAAGCTCGGCGTCAAATTCACCGCGCCGCCGACCAAACATCAGGGCCAGCCGGCGCTGGCGATCATGGAAGACGGCTGCGGCAACCTGATCATGCTGATCGAGCAGCCGACATAGCGCCATGCGGCGTCAGGTTTTGGTTCGCTCCAGCAGCACAACCTCGCCGCCTTGGTAGTCGGCGCGGGCGAACGCGCGAAACCCGTTCTTGTGCGCGACGCGCATCGAAGCGGTGTTTTGCGGGGCGATCAGGCAGGTGATGCGCTTGTCGGGCAGGACGCGGTCGGCCCAGGCGAGCATGGCTACGACGGTCTCGCTGGCCAGGCCCTGACCATGCGCTTCTGGCAGGATCGTCCAGCCGGTCTCGATCGTTCCCTCGATGCTCGGGTCGATGTCGCGCATGCGCTCCTGGAAGCCGGCTTCGCCGACAAGCCGCCCTGTCGCCTTGTCTGTCACCGCCCAGAAACCGAAACCCAGCAGCGCCCACATGCCGAAATAGCGGACAAAGCTGTTCCACGCTTCTTCGCGCGTCAGCGGCTTGCCGCCGATGAACCGGGTGACTTGCGGATCGGCCCACAGGGCGGCGTGGGCGTCAAAGTCGTCGCGCCGCATGCCGCGCAGGATCAGGCGTTCGGTTTCGATTTCCGGAGCGCCGCTCGAACCGTCAGACCTCAATCGTCTTCAGCCTTTCCGCCACCAACGCCGCGAGACGTTCCGCGACCTCGCTCTTGGTCATCTCGGCCCATTCGTCGACGCCCGCTTTCGAGACGATCCTGACCCGGTTGCGGTCGCCGCCCATGACGCCATGCGCGCCGACGCCGCTGTCATGCGACACATCGTTGGCGACGATCAGGTCGGCGCCCTTCTTCGCAAGTTTTGCGCCGGCGTTGGCGATCAGGTTCTGCGTTTCGGCGGCGAAACCGATGACCAGACGCGGGCGCCTGCGGCCATTGCCGACGGTCGCGAGAATGTCCGGGTTCTCGGCCATGGTGAGTGTTGGCGCACCTTGGCCGGCAATTTTCTTGATCTTTTCGCCGGTCTCGCTCGCCGGTCGCCAGTCGGCGACCGCGGCGACGAAAATGCCGGCGTCGGCCGGAAGCTGATCCTCGACGGCGGCGAGCATCTGCCGCGCGCTTTCGACATGGATGACGGCGCAGCCGGCCGGATCGGGGATCGACACCGGGCCGGTGACGAGGCGCACATCCGCGCCGAGTTTCGCCAGCGCCGCCGCGATCGCATGGCCCTGCTTGCCGGAGGAACGGTTGGCGATGTAGCGCACCGGATCGATCGGCTCGTGCGTCGGGCCTGAGGTGACGACGATGCGTTGCCCGGCGAGCGGTCCTTTCGGCGGCGACAACAGCCGCTCGACCTTGGCGACGATCTCGAGCGGTTCCGACATCCTTCCGTCGCCGGCCTCGCCGCTTTCGGCCATTTCTCCGCGCCCCGGGCCGACGAAATGCACCCCGTCCTCAGCCAGCGTCGCGCGGTTGCGCTTGGTCGCCGGGTGCGACCACATCCGCGGGTTCATCGCCGGGGCCATCAGCACCGGCTTGTCGGTGGCGAGCAGAACCGCGGACGCCAGATCATTGGCCAGTCCGCTGGCGAGCTTGGCCATCAGGTCGGCGGTGGCCGGCGCGACGACGATCAGGTCCGCCTCGCGCGACAGCCTGATATGGCCGACATCGTGCTCGGCCTGCCGGTCGAACAAATCGGTGAACACCGTGTCGGCCGACAGCGCGCCGGCCGCCAGCGGCGTGACGAAATGCTGCGCGGCGGCCGTCATCACCACGCGCACGCCGGCGCCGCGCTCGCGCAGGCGGCGGATCAGGTCGAGCGATTTGTAGGCCGCGATGCCGCCGCCGATGATGAGCAGGATGCGTTTGCCGGAAAGGGTCATGGCGACGGTCATTCGATTTACGCCGGCTTCAGCGCAGGGATAATGTCGGTATGGATGAGGTCGTCGCCCTTGTACAGCAAGGGCAGGTTTCGGGTTTTTGCCAGGGCATATGCAAAGCAGTCGCCGAAATTGAGTTTCGCGGCATGGCCTGAGCCACGACCGAAACCGGCATAGGCGGCTCTCGACGCAGTCAGTTGCTCGACATCGAACGCAATGACTTCGAGACAGAGCGCCTCGACAATCTCTTCCAGGCGTTCCTGTCCTTGCGGAAATCTCTTGGTCGCGGCGACGCGGAACGTTTCGCGGAGGGTGGCGGCGCTCACATAAGCCGTGTCACATTGCTGCAAGGCGGAGAGGAATTCGACACGGTCGGTTTCTGCTCCGAGGATCGAGATCAAGGCCGAGGTGCCGATGACGAGGCTGCTCAACTGAGGCTCTCGTCCCACATCTCGTCCGTAAACTTCTTGAGATCGAACGGCTTTTCCGGCTTCACGCCGAGGCTAAGTATCTTGTCGACATCTATTCTGCGTCGTTCCTGACTGGCGGCGACCGGTTGGCGCAACCGGTCCCGGGCCTCCTGTTCCATGGAGACGCCCCTGCGCGCTGCGCTGATCTTCAGATCGCGCATCGTATCGTCGTCAATCTTGCGGACAGTCACTGTTCCCATACGGGAAGGTAGCCAGATGACAGCATTGCAGTCAATGCAACCACGTCACCTGCCAGGCGATCCAAACCAGCGCCAGCGCGCCGATCCACATCGCCACGCGGCCCCAGCGGGCGGCGCGCGCCTCCGCCTGGCCGATGCGCCGGGCGGTGTCGTCGTCGAAGCGCAGTCCGTGTTCGGCCATGTGGTCGACCTCGCGCGACAGCCGCTCGGTGCGCCGCGCCAGATCGGGCGCCTGGCGGGCGAGCGACAGCAGCGCGCCGGCGCCTTCGCGGGCGTCGATCAGCACGCCCTTCGGACCGAGATTGTCGCGGATCCATGCGCCCACGACCGGCTCGGCGGTCTTCCACATGTTGAAATGCGGATCGAGCGTGCGCGCCACGCCTTCCACCACCACCATGGTCTTCTGCAGCATCACCAGTTCCGGCCGCGCCGCCATGTCGAACAGTTCGGTGACCTCGAACAGCAGCGTCAGCAGCCGGGCCATCGAGATCGTCTCGGCCGGCTGGCCGTGGATCGGCTCGCCGATGGCGCGGATGGCCTGCGCGAACGAGGCCGGGTCGTGGGTGTGCGGCACATAGCCGGCCTCGAAATGAACGTCGGCGACGCGGCGGTAGTCGCGGACGATGAAACCGTAGAGGATTTCGGCGAGGAACCGCCGCTCCTTCTTGCCGAGCCGGCTGGTGATGCCGAAATCGACCGCCACGATGGCGCCGTCGGCCTCGACGAACAGATTGCCCGGATGCATGTCGGCATGGAAGAAGCCGTCGCGCAGCGTATGGCGCAGGAACGACTGCACCAGCGTCGCCGCGAGCGCGTCGAGATCCTGGCCGTCGGCGCGCAGCCCTTCGACATCCGACAGTTTGCGGCCGTCGATCCATTCCATCGTCAGCACGTCGCGGCCGGTGCGCTCCCAGTCGACCGCCGGCACGCGAAAGCCCGGATCCCCGGCTGTGTTCTCGCCGATCTCCGACAGCGCGGCGGCTTCGAGCCGCAGGTCCATCTCGATCTTGGTGGTCTGTTCGAGGATTTTTGTGACCTCGACCGGACGCAGCCGCCGCGTCGCCGGGACATAACGCTCCTGCAGCCGCGCGGCGGCAAAATAGCTTTCCAGGTCCTGGTGGAAACGTTGCCTGACGCCGGGCCGGATCACCTTGACCGCCATGCGGCGTGGTCCTTCCGCGGATGCGACTTCGGCCGGATGCACCTGGGCGATGGAGGCGGCGGCGACCGGTTCGCCAAGCGACAGATACAGGTCGCCGACCGGCCGCCCCAGCGAGGCTTCGATCGCCGCAACCGATTGCGCCATCGGAAAGGTCGCCATCTGGTCCTGCAGCTTGGCCAGATCGGCGGAGATTTCGGTCCCAACGACGTCGGGGCGCGTCGCCAGGAACTGGCCGAGCTTGACGTAGGACGGGCCGAGACGCGTCAGCGCCTTGGACAGCCGCTCGCTGCGCGCCACGCCGGCGGTTCGCCGCCGCGCCAGCAGCTTGCCGGCGCGCCACCCCAGTTTCGGCAATCCGTGGAGATCGTCGCCGGGCAGGGCGGCGACAACGCCTTCGCGGACCATGATCCAGCCGGCCCGCGCCAGGCGGAGATAAGCGCCAGGAGTGCTCATCGGGCGATCAGAGCTTCCATGCCGAGTGCAGCGCGACGATGCCGCCGGAATAGTTGCGCCAGGTGGTGCGGGCGAATCCGGCGCGCGCGATCATCGCGGCGAAATCGGCCTGCTTAGGGAATTTGCGGATCGATTCGACCAGATAGCGATAGGGCTCGCCGTCGCCGGTGATGACGCGGCCGATCTGCGGTATCGCGTTGAACGACCAGGCCTCGTAGAACTTGTCGAGCATCGGCATCTCGACATCGGAAAATTCCAGGCACAGTAGCCGCCCGCCGGGCTTCAGCACCCGGTAGGCTTCCGACAGCGCTACGTCGATGCGCGGCACGTTGCGGATGCCGAACGCGATCGTGTAGGCGTCGAACGTCGCGTCCTCGAACGGCAGGGCTTCGGCATTGGCTTCGACGAAATCGACCTTGTCGTCGAGCTTGCGCTTGACCGCGCGCTCGCGGCCGACGGCCAGCATCGAGCCGTTGACGTCGAGAACGGTGGCGCGGGCGTGGCCCTGCGACGCATCGACGATGCGAAACGAGATGTCGCCGGTGCCGCCGGCGACGTCGAGCACCCGCCAGCCGTCGCGTTTGGGCGGGTTCAGCCATGTCACCATTGCGTCCTTCCACAACCGGTGCATGCCGCCCGACATCAGGTCGTTCATCAGGTCGTAGCGGTTGGCGACCCGGTGGAAGACCTGATTGACCAGCCCCTGCTTCTCGCCGGCGGCGACATCCTTGAAACCATAGGACGTCTCCATCGCGGCGTCGCCGGTCGTTCTTAATTCTGACATCTGAAAGTCCTGTCTTGACCGGCGTGACCATAGCCGAACCAAATTGGCAGCGCCATCTTCGCAACCGCGATGAAGCGCCGCGCGTTTTGGTGTAGTGATTTGCGTCAAAGGATTTCACGATGCCCGCCAAAGCCGAACTGCATTGTCACATCGAAGGCACGGCGTCGCCGAAGCTCGCGCTGCGGCAGGCCGGGAAATACGGCGTCGACCTGTCGGCTGTCATCGACGGCGATCGCTACCGCTGGACCGACTTTGCCGGATTCTCCGCAGCCTATGACGCGGTCGCGGGCCTGTTTCGCGACGAGGACGATTTTTTCCGCCTCTCCGAGGACTATCTGTCGACGATCGCCCGCGACGGCGCGATCTATGCCGAGTTCTTCATTTCGCCCGATCACGCCGAAAAGTCCGGCCTGTCGCCGGCAGCCTACACGACGGCGTTGGGCGAGGGGATCAGGCGCGCCAACTCCAAGACCGGAATCGAGGCGCGGATGATCGTCGTCGGCATCCGCCATTCCGGGGTCGACGCGGTCGAAAAGGCGGCCCGCTTCGCCGCCAAATGCGCTCATCCGCTGGTGACCGGTTTCGGCATGGCCGGCGACGAACGCGTCGGCGACGTCGAGGATTTTGTCCGCGCCTTCGAAATCGCCCGCGAGGCGAAACTGGGCATCACCGTCCACGCCGGCGAACTCGCCGGCTGGCACAGCGTCGAATCGACGCTCGATCACATCCGCCCGTCGCGCATCGGCCACGGCGTGCGCGCCATGGAGAACCTCGACACGGTCAAGCGCATCGCCGACGAAGGCGTGGTGCTGGAAGTCTGCCCCGGATCGAATGTGGCGCTGGGCGTGTGCACCGGGTTCGATTCGCATCCATTTCCGCTGCTGCGCAATGCCGGCTGCAAGGTGACGCTCAATTCCGACGATCCGCCGTTCTTCGGCGCCAGCCTGAAGCAGGAATATGACCGCGCCAAAGACTATTTCGGCCTGTCGGACGCCGACCTTGCCGCAGTGACCCGCACCGCGATCGAGGCGGCCTTCGTTGACCGGGCCACCCGGACGCATCTGCTGGCCCGGCTGGCGCAGCCACGGCGCTGAGCCGGCCGCCGGCGTTGTCGGCCGCGACATTTCTGTGGCCATCGCGTCGGCGCGGTTTCGCAGTGTCGCTCGGGCGTCTAATGTGGACTAAAGTCTGTCCGCCATGGAGTCCGCCCGCATGTCCGTCACCGTTGTCGACCACCCGCTTGTCCAGCACAAGCTGACGATCATGCGCGACAAGCAGACGTCGACCGCCGGGTTCCGTCGCCTGCTGCGCGAGATATCGCTGCTGTTGGGCTATGAGGTGACGCGCGACCTCGAACTGACGACCAAGAGGATCGAGACGCCGTTGCAGGAGATGGACGCGCCGACGCTGGAGGGCAAGAAACTGGTGTTCGCCTCGGTGCTGCGCGCCGGCAACGGGCTGCTCGAAGGCCTGCTCGACCTCGTGCCCGCCGCCCGCGTCGCCCATGTCGGCCTCTACCGCGACCACGATACGCTGGAGGCGGTCGAATATTTCTTCAAGGCGCCGTCCGATCTCGGCGATCGGCTGGTGATTGTCGTCGATCCGATGCTGGCGACCGCCAATTCGGCGATCGCGGCGATCGACAAGCTGAAGGGGCGCGGCGCGACCAATCTGCGCTTCCTGTGCCTGCTGGCTGCTCCGGAGGGCATCGAGCGTTTCACCAAGGCCCATCCCGACGTGCCGGTGTTTACCGCCGCCATCGACGAAAGGCTGAACGAGAAGGGCTATATCGTGCCCGGCCTCGGCGACGCCGGCGACCGGATGTACGGGACAAAATAACGTCCTTCATTAAGGCGATGGTGACCTGACGCCGCTAGGATCCGGCGAAACGGGTCTGTTTTCATGCGCAATGTCGTGACACTGGGTGTGCTTGTCGGGGTGTCGGTTGCGTCGCCGATGATCTACCAGCGGCTGATCGACCGCGCCGATGAGGCCAAGTCCCAGGCCGCGGCGGCTCAGGTCCAGAAGGTAGCTTCCATGCCGGCGGTCAGCGCCGTGTCGGGAGGCAAGGCGCGCATCGAGGCCGACGCCAAGGGGCATTTCACCACCCAATTCAAGCTCAACGGCAGGCGCATCGATGCGATGATCGACACCGGCGCAACCGTGGTGGCGCTGAACCGGTCGACCGCCCGCAAGATCGGCGTCTCACTGACCGCCGAGGATTTCACCCACACCGTTTCGACCGCCAATGGCGAGGTGAAAGCCGCACCCGCCATGATCGACGTCCTCGAGGTCGGACGCATCCGGCTCGAGGGGGTTCAGGCGCTGGTGCTGGACGACAAGGCGCTGCAGACCTCGCTGGTCGGCATGAACGTGCTGAGCCGGCTCGCCCGATACAAGGTCGAAGGCAACGTCCTGCTGCTCGAGCAGTAGCGGCGCGAGCCGGACATCCGCCTTGACGCGGCTGCGTCCGGTCACTACCCCCGGCTGACGGACCAATCCATCTCGGGGACCTGTTCATGGCCATCAACGTTGCGCCGACGGGCTTGACGCGCGACCTTGTCGAACGCGGCAAGAGCGGCAGGCCGGTGCGCATCGGCCTGATCGGCTGTGGCGAGATGGGCACCGATATTCTCACCGGTGTGGCGCAGATGCCCGGCATCGAGGTCGTCGTCGTCGTCGACCGCAAGATCGTCAACGCGATCAAGGCCGGCGAGATCGCCTATGGCGAGGGCGGCCATGTGCGCGAGGCGACGAACGCAGCCGCCGTGTCCGCCGCCATCGAGGCCGGCAAGATCGCGGTTGTCGCCGACGCCGAACTGGCGATCTCGAACGGCCTGGTCGACGTCGTCGTCGACGCCACCGGCGTTCCCGCCGTCGGGGCCGAAATCGGCCTGCGCGCCATGGAGCACGGCAAGCATCTGGTGATGATGAATGTCGAGGCCGACGTCACCATCGGGCCATATCTGAAACATCAGGCCGACCGGCTGGGCGTCGTCTATTCGCTGGGCGCCGGCGATGAGCCCTCGTCATGCATGGAACTGATCGAGTTCGTCTCGGCGATGGGCCATACCATCGTTTCGGCCGGCAAGGGCAAGAACAATCCACTCAACTACGACGCCGTTCCCGACGACTATGAGGAGGAGGCGGCGCGGCGCAACATGAATGTGCGGCTATTGGTCGAGTTCGTCGACGGGTCGAAAACCATGGTCGAGATGGCGGCGATCGCCAACGCCACCGGCCTGACCATAGACGTGCCCGGCATGCACGGGCCCAGGGCGACGTTGCAGGAACTGCCGAAAGTTCTGGTGCCGAAGGAGCATGGCGGCGTGCTGTCGAGGACCGGCGTCGTCGACTATACCATCGGCAAGGGTGTTTCGCCCGGCGTCTTCGTCATTGCCGACATGGCCCATCCGCGCCTGATGGAGCGCATGGAGGACCTGCATATCGGCAAGGGCCGTTACATCACCTTCCACCGGCCTTATCACCTGACCTCGCTGGAAGTGCCGCTCACCTGCGCTAGGGTCGTGATCCACGGCAAAGCCGACATGGTGCCGCTGGCGACGCCGGTGGCCGAAGTCTGCGCCGTGGCGAAGAAGGACCTGAAGGCTGGCGATACGCTCGACGCCATCGGCCAGTATTGCTACCGCTCCTGGACGATGACGACGGCCGACGCGCGCGCCGCCAAGGCCATTCCCTGCGGCCTGCTGCAGGGCGGTTCGGTGCTTGCGTCGATCCGGAAAGGCGAACTGATCACCGCGCTCAACGCCGCGCCGCCGGCGGGGTCGAAAATCGCCGAACTGCGCGCCCTGCAGGACCGGCTGGTCTACGGCGGCTAGCCGCCGGCCTCGGCCCAGGCCTTGATCAAATGGTGGGCGATCGCCATCGGCGGCGGCGCGAACACGCCCTCCTTCGACCGTCCGGCGAGGATGTCCAGCGTCTCGGTGCGGCTGAACCAGCGCACGTCCTCGAGTTCGGACTGGTCTGCGACGATGTCCTCGTTCAGCGCCTCGCCGAAACAGCCGATCATCAGCGAATAGGGGAAAGGCCAGGGCTGGCTGGCGTGATAGGCGACGCGGCCCAGCCGGATGCCGGCTTCCTCGAAGGTTTCGCGCCTGACCGCGTTCTCGATGGTTTCTCCGGGTTCGATGAAGCCGGCGAGGGACGAATACATGCCGGGCGCAAAATGCGGGCTGCGGCCCAGCAGGCAGCGGTCGCGGCTGACCGCCAGCATGATCGCCACCGGATCGGTGCGCGGAAAATGCTCGGCCTTGCAGTTGGGGCACACCCGCTTGTAGCCGCCCGCCCGCATCTCGGTCTTTGTGCCGCAGCGGCCGCAGAAACGATGCGAACCGTGCCAGGCGAGCAGCGCCGCGCCCTGCGCCAGCGCGCCGAGGTCGCCGCGGTCGAGCAGACCCTGGGCATAGATCGAGCGGTAGTCGATCGCCTTGACGCCAGGCGGCGGTTCGTCCGCGCCGGCGGGCGCCGCCAGCCGCGGCTTGCCGTCATGCCAGCCGAGCAGCACCGCATGTTCAAGCTTGGCGCCGAACGCCTGCGCATGCGCCGGGCGCAGCCAGGCGCCGGCGAACTCGCCGTCGACGCGAAGCCACAAACGGCCCTCCCGCATCAGCATCACCCGCGCCTCGGCGTCGCCGAGCGCCTGGGCGGCGCCGTCGTCGCTGCGCTTTTCCGACAGCCGCTCGATGGGGTTGCCGGCAAAGCCGACAAATTGGCTGGGTTCGCGCTCAGGCGAATCGAAAAGGCGGAACGTCATCGCTGCATTATCCGGAATTGCGCGCCTCAGGTCGACATCGCCGACCGCAGGCGGGCGACAAGGCTGTGCCGGTCCTCGGCGCGGTAGGGTTCGGCCGCGCCGTATCCCCATACCGGCCCGGGCCAGCCGGGGTCGCCCTCGTTGCGGGCGACGACGTGGACGTGAAGCTGCGGCACCATGTTGCCGAGCGCGCCGGTGTTGATCTTCTGGCAGTCGGTGAGCTGTTTCAGCGTCTGCGCGACCGTGTTGGTCTCGAACACCAGCATTGTCTGGTCGAGCGGGGTCAGTTCGTGCAGTTCGACGATGTTCGGCCGCTGTGGCACCAGCATCAGCCACGGCCAGCGGCGATCGTTCATCAGCCGCAATTCGCACAGGCTGAGCCACATGACGTGCTCGCTGGCTGCGTCAAGCCGACGGTCGAGTTCAAAACCGCCTGTGCGGCCAGCATGCATTTCATGATCCCCCTCGACCGGAAGCTTGGGCAATTTTTGCGGGGTTGGAAAGGGCCGCGTTTGCAATCGCATGAAAAAGCCTTCTCGGGCCGGTTGCGGCGGCCGCAAATCTCGCCGGCGCACTTGCAATTGGGGCCGCAATTGCCGATATGGAGCGTGGGAGGTTGGTGGTGGACGCGCCACTCGCCAACCGGGTCAGGTCCGGAAGGAAGCAGCCCCAACGAGCAAGGAACGGGTCATTGTTCCAGCCTCCCGCCTTTCCGTCATCGCGGCGCAGCCTCCTGTCGGTCGTTCCGGCATTGACGCGGCGCCATGCGCGCGGCGACAGTCCGTCCGTGACACAGGGAATCGGCCAGAACTCATGAGCGAGACCGGAAAGGGCAGCGCAAACGTCTACCGGGTGCTCGCGCGCAAATACCGTCCACGCGACTTTTCCGCCCTGATCGGCCAGGAGCCGATGGTGCGCACCCTGACCAATGCGTTCGCCAGCGGTCGTATCGCCCAGGCCTGGATGCTGACCGGCGTGCGCGGCGTCGGCAAGACGACGACGGCGCGCATCCTGGCGCGCGCGCTCAACTACAAGACGGCGACGATCGACCGTCCGACCGTCGACATGATCGAGTTCGGCGAGCATTGCCAGGCGATCATGGAAGGCCGCCATGTCGACGTTATCGAGATGGACGCCGCTTCCCATACCGGCATCGACGACATCCGCGAGATCATCGAGCAGGTGCGCTATGCGCCGGTCTCGGCCCGCTACAAGGTCTACATCATCGACGAGGTGCACATGCTGTCGACGCAGGCCTTCAACGGTCTGCTGAAGACGCTGGAGGAGCCGCCGCCGCATGTAAAATTCATCTTCGCCACCACCGAAATCAGAAAAGTGCCGATCACGGTGCTGTCGCGCTGCCAGCGCTTCGACCTGCGCCGCATCGACGCTTCGCTGATAAAGTCCGACCTGGCCCGCATCGCCGGACTCGAGGGCGTGTCGGCGGAAGAGGACGCGCTGGCGATGATCGCCCGCGCCGCCGAAGGCTCGATGCGCGACGCCCAGTCGATCTTCGATCAGGCGATCGCCCATGGCGGCGAACAGGTAAGCGCGGATGCGGTCAGGGCGATGATCGGCCTGTCGGACCGCAGCCAGGTGATCGACCTGTTCGAATATCTGATGAAGGGCGACACCGCCGCCGCGCTGACCGAATACCGGGCGCAGTACGACACCGGCGCGGATCCCGCCGTGGTGTTGACCGACCTGGCCGAATTCAACCATCTCGTCACCCGCATCCGCTTCATTCCCGAAGCCCTGGCCGATGCGTCGCTGACCGAGGACGAGCGCCGCCGTGGCGGCGAACTGGCGGAAAAGCTCACCGTCAAAGTGCTGTCGCGCACCTGGCAGATGCTGCTGAAGGGCATTCCCGAGGTGCAGGCGGCGCCGCGGCCGGTGTCGGCCGGTGAGATGGTGCTGATCCGTATCGCACATGCGGCGACCCTGCCGACGCTGGATGAGGCGCTGAAGATGCTGGACGACGGCCTCGCGCCGGCAGGCGGCGGATCGCGTCGGGAAGGACAACCGCAGCCGGGCGGCAATGGCGGCGCGGCCAGCGCCATCGGCCGGACCCAGATGCCGGTCGCGGGCGGCGCCGGCGGCCACGCCATGCGGCTGGTCGAGCGCGCCGAACCGATGCAGCGCGGCGAAGCAGCCGCCCAGGCGGTCGAGGTTCCGGTTCGCTCGCTGGCCGACATCGCAGCGCTGGCCGCCCAGCACCGCGACATTGCCTTCAAGACGCTGCTGCGCAGCAATGTTCGGCTGGTGCGCATCGACCCCGGCAAGATTGAGATTTCACTGACGCCGGACGCGCCGCGCGACATGGCCAACCAGGTCGGCGACAGGCTGAAACGCTGGACCGGCCGCCCCTGGTTCGTGGCGCTGTCGCGCGAACAGGGCGGCGAGACGATCGCCGAGGAAGAGGACCGCAAACGCGAGGGCGCGCTGAGCGACGCCCGCGCCGATCCCGCCGTCGCGGCCTTGCTGGCGAAGTTTCCCGGCGCGAAGATCATCGACATCCGCATCCCCGACGCGCCGGGCGAGACTGACGAGACGGCCGGCTTGACGCCGATGCCCGACCCCGGCGTCGACAATGACGACGACGAATTGTGATTGAAAGGAATACGCCATGAAGGACCTGCTCGGCATCATGGGCAAGGCAAAGGAAATGCAGGCCAAGTTTCAGGCCATGCAGGAGGAACTGACGCTGGTCGAGGCGTCCGGCCAGTCCGGCGGCGGCCTGGTCTCGGTGACGCTGTCGGGCAAGGGCGAGATGAAGTCGCTCAAGGTCGACCCGTCGCTGCTGAAGTCGGATGAGGCCGAGATCCTTGAGGATCTGATCGTCGCCGCCCACAACGACGCCAAGCAGAAGGTCGAGGCGATCATGCAGGAAAAGACCCGCGAACTGACCGCCGGCCTGCCGATCCCGCCGGGCATGAAACTGCCGTTCTAGAGCGCAAGCTCCATCTCGATCGCCGGCAGCGGATTGCCGGCGACGCTGGTCATCACCCGCCCGATCTGCCTGAAGCCGAACGCCTCGTAAAACGGCGTGCCGGACAGGCTCGACTGGCATTTCATCAGCTTCACGCCCTGTCCGCGCGCCTCGTCGAGGCAATGGGCCAGCAGCGCGCTGGCGACGCCGCGACGCTTGAAATCGGGATGGGTGGCGAAATGCCGGATATGGCCGACGCCGTCTTCCACAACGTCGGTCCAGGGCGCGGGAACGCTCCAGCCGCCGCAGCCGGCCGCCCGGCCGTCCAGTTGCGCCAGGTAATAGGTTCCGCTCTCGACCAGAACCGGGTTGGCCTTCGACATGAAGGGCAGCGCCGCCCTGAACTGGTCGCTGTCGTATTTGCCGTCGTCGAGCGTAGCGTAGGATGCGGCGATCAGCTCCGACAGAACCGTAAGATCGGCCGGATTCGCCTGCCGGATTGAAATGCCGCTGCCGGTCACGGCTGCCTCCTGTGATGCGCGGCTATGCATATCCCGGTGACAACGCTAAGTCTCGTGCCATGTCGTCCAAACGAATCGCCGGTCCGGAAATCGAGCGTCTGATCCAGCTGCTGGCCAAGGTGCCGGGGCTCGGGCCGCGCTCGGCCCGGCGCGCGGCGCTGCACCTGATCAAGAAGCGCGAACAGCTTCTGGCGCCACTGGCCGACGCGATGGCCGAGACGGCGGCCAAGGTTCGCGTCTGCTCCAGTTGCGGCAATGTCGACACCACCGACCCATGCCTGATCTGCACCGATCCGCGCCGCGACGCCTCGACGCTGATCGTGGTCGAGGACGTCTCAGACCTGTGGGCGCTGGAGCGGGCGGGTGTCGCCAATGCGCGCTTCCATGTGCTGGGCGGCACCTTGTCGCCGCTCGACGGCGTCGGCCCCGACGATCTGACCATCGGCCGGCTGGTCGACCGCGTCGCCGAGGGCGGCGTCGCCGAGGTGGTGCTGGCGGTCAACGCCACGATCGAGGGCCAGACCACCGCGCACTACATCACCGACCAGCTCGCGGGTCTCGACGTCAAGGTGACGCGGCTGGCGCATGGCGTGCCGGTCGGCGGCGAACTCGATTATCTCGACGAGGGCACGCTCGCCGCCGCGATGAAGTCGCGGACGACGTTTTGACACGATTGGGTGGGAGCAAGACGCCATGACTTCGCCGCTCCGCCGCAAACTGTATTCGATGCCGATCCTTCGCCTGCGAATGGCCGCCGCGGTCGCGCTCTGCCTGGCTTCCGCTCTGGCTCCGGCTTCGGCGCAGTCCGTCGACGCCCAGTTCCGCAACTGGCTCGACAGCGATTTGTGGCCCGAGGCGAAGTCGGCGGGCGTGTCGCGCGCCACCTTCGACGCCGCGTTCGACGGCGTCGAGCCGAACCTGAAACTGCCCGACCTGGTATTGCCCGGCCAGAAACCCAGGACGCCGGCCAAGCAGCACCAGGCCGAGTTCGGCGCGCCGGGAAATTATTTCGCCGAGAAGACCATCGGCGCGGTCGCCAATGGCGGCCGTTCGCGCGCCGGCGCCAACGCCAGGACGTTGGCGGCGATCGAGAAACGCTACGGCGTGCCGGGCGGCGTGGTGCTGGCGATCTGGGGGCGCGAATCGGGCTTCGGCGCCGCGAAGATCCCCTACGACGCGTTCGAGGTGCTGGGCACCAAGGCGTTTCTCGCCACCCGCAAGGACATGTTCCGCAAGGAAGTGATCGCGGCGCTGCAGATCATCGAGAAGGGCTATGCCCGGCGCGGGACGATGAAGACATCATGGGCCGGCGCCATGGGCCAGCCGCAGTTCCTGCCGACGTCATATCTCAACCATGCGGTCGATTTCGACGGCGACGGGCTGCGCGACATCTGGTCGTCCACCCCCGATACGCTCGCCTCGATCGCCAACTATCTGAAGCATTATGGCTGGCAGGCCGGGCGCGACTGGGGTTTCGAGGTCAAGGTTCCCGACACTGTGTCCTGCGCGCTGGAAGGTCCCGACCAGGGCAAGCGATTCTCGGAGTGGGCCGGGCTCGGCGTCGCGCGCGTCAACGGCAAGCCGTTCCCCAGGAGCGAGATGGGCCAGCAGGGCTTTTTGCTGATGCCGGCCGGCAGGTCCGGGCCGGCGTTTATCGTCACGCCCAATTTCTACGTGCTGAAGGAATACAATGAGAGCGATCTCTACGCCCTGTTCGTCGGCAACGGCGCCGACCGCATGGGCGGCGGCGGCGCATTCGCGGGCGGCTGGGGCAAGGTCGGGTCGATGCTGCGCTCCGACATCGCCGGCATGCAGCGGCGGCTGGAGGCGAAGGGCTACGACGTCGGCGGCGCTGACGGACTGCCCGGCTTCAAGACCCGTCGGTCGATCGGCGACTGGCAGGCGAAGAACGGGCAGGCGCCAAGCTGTTTTCCAAGCCCGGCGCTGGTCAAGGCCATCCGGTAGAGGGCGACCTATTCGACGTAGGGATCGGCCAGCGCCGCGTCGGGCCGGCTGATCGGCACCGACCTGAGCGAGGTGCGCCTCGCCAGCGCCTTTTCGCCGCCGCGTTTCAGCATCGAGCGGAACGACGGGTGCATGCCACCGTCGACATAAGCATTGGCGCGGACCGGCGGGATCGACGCCGTGGTGTCGCCGGCATCCGGTTTTGCGGCGGGAAAGCTCATCGCGACCGCGGGGCTGTCGGTCGGCGCGCAGGCGGCCATCGGGTCGGCCGGCGTTGCGCCGTCGAACTCGGGCCGGTTGAACATATAACGGCCCTCGCAATAGGAAACCTTCGGCTCCAAACGCGTCGTCTCGAAAATGTCGTAGCCGCGCTTCAGGTCGCTCCAGAAGGCGTAATTGGGGTCGTTGCGGTAGGCGGCCATGTTCTGGCTGGTCATGCGGAACGGATAGGCCTGCACCTGGAACGACTGCTGGCCGCCCTTGAGCGCATCGCGCACCACGGCGTAGATTTCCGATATGCCCTCGTCGGTCATCGCGTAGCATCCCGAAGACGAGCAGGCGCCGTGCACCATCAGCGCCTCGCCGGTGTAGCCATGGGCGCGCTCCAGCCGGTTGGGGAAGCCGAGGTTGAACGAGACGTAATATTGCGACTTCGGGTTCAGCATGCCGGCGTTGATCTGATAGAAGCCTTCCGGCGTATGCCGGTCGCCGATCTTCTTCTTCGGGCCGAGCTGGCCCGACCAGCGGCAGATCGGATAGGCCTTGAGCAGCGCGAACCGGCCGCTCTTGTCGCGCTTCCAGATCTCGAGCTCACTTTCCTTCTTGAAGATGCGGACCAGCACCGGCGACGACGCCGTCATCGACTTCTTGCTCATCTCGCCGACCAGCTTGGCCGGGATCGGCTGCGTGCCGCGCGTGTCGATGTCGAGCACAGACGAGTTGCAGCCGGCCACGACAAGGCCGAGCGCGGCGACGGCCGCCAGTGAAATGACGCGTTTGAACACGTTGAGCCGTTGTCCCTGTTTCCCCGGTTCCGATTGTTTGCCGGGTTGATGTCGGCAACATGGCCGAACCGGGACACTCTCATAACATGATTAATGGCAAGTTTTCGGCAGCCGGGGCAGGAACCGCGGTTGCGGTCGTCGGGTGCGCGCAATATCTCCAGTTTCTGGAGATTTTGGAGACGTTCATGCTGACGATTGGCGATCTGTCGCGGCGCACCGGCGTCAAGGTGCCGACAATCAGATATTATGAGCAGATGGGCCTGCTCGACGCCGCCGAACGATCGGAGGGCAACCAGCGCCGCTATGGCAGGGCGGAGCGCGAGCGGCTGTCGTTCATCAAGCACGCGCGCGATCTCGGTCTGGCGATCGGGTCGATCCGAGAACTGATCGAGCTTTCAAGCCATCCCGACCAGCCTTGCGCCCAGGCCGACCGCATCGCGCGGGAACAATTGGCGGCAGTGCGCCAGAAGATCGCAAGGCTGCGCCGGCTCGAGCAGGAGCTCGAGCGCATTTCGGCCCACTGCGACGGCGCACACCAGATCCGCGATTGTCAGGTGATTCAGGCGCTCGCCAACCATGATCTGTGCGACGGCGAACACTGACGCCGCCGCAGCGCGCTACGCGTCGTTGGCGCCGCTCAGCCGCTCCAGCCGGGTCGTCGCCGCTTCGAGGCGATCGGCGAGGACCAGGATGTCGCCCTCCGAATGCCTGGCGACGAGGCCGTTGTAGAGGATTTCGGCGATGCGGTCCGCTGTCTGGTCGATATCGAGGTTGCCTTCGTTTCTGAGGAACGCCCAGGTCGAGTGTTCGACGCAGCCGTAGAGCATGCTGCGCACCAGGCTGGGCGATACGTCGGAGCGGAACTCGCCGACGTCGATCGCCTCGCGCACCAGTTCTACCACCTTGCGCGTATAGGTCTGGTTCAGCTTGTAGAGGCGCATCTGGCGGTATTGGGGGTCGGCGCGCAGTTCAGTGAAGGCGAGCTTGGTCAGCGCCGGCTCGCGGACGATCGCCTGAAGGTGGTGGAAGACGATGAAACGGATGCGGTTCCAGGTGCCTCGGACCGCATAATAACGCTCTTCCTCTTCCAGGATGATCTTCTCGTACCAGTCCTCGATCACGCGCATCAGCAGTTCGCGCTTGTTGGCGAAGAACCGGTAGATCGAACCGTCGACGACACCCGCCCGTTCGGCAATGTCGGAAATCAGCGCGCTCTCATATCCTTTGGTTGTGAACACCGCCCGTGCGGAAACCATGATATCGGCTATTCGTTGCTCGGCAGGCAGCCGGTTGACCCGCTTACGCACTTTCTTTTCCGCCACATTCACCCCTGCTGTCCGGATCCGTCGCCCTCGCAGAGGCGCAATGGACCACCCACCCAACGGATGCTAAGTTACGCCGATTTCCCGAATTGATACAAGTAGCCTTCTACTATTGAGTGTATTTTTCAAGCTGGCCAAGCTTGCTGTAAGTCCGTATAAATTCTGTAATTACAATGGTATGCGAGCGCCAGGCATGATTTGTCCGGCGACTTGATTCAAATTGTATACAACTTGTGAGTAAGAATTTACGCCGGACGGCGAAATGCGTTTCGCGCCTCTTCCAGCCTGATCGGCTGGTCGGGAATGGTGAACTCGAAGACGGTGCGTCCACCGACGCTCTCGACCAGTTCAATTGTGCCCCCGTGAGCGCGCACCAGTTCCTGTGCGATCGCCAGGCCAAGGCCGGTGCCGCCGGTGCGCGCCGAGCCGCGGAACGCGGCGAACAGGTTCTCCCGCGCCTTCGGCGGCAGGCCCGGTCCGGTGTCCGAAACGGTGATGCGGCTGATGCTGCCTTGGCGTTGCGCCGCGATCGTCAGCCGGCGGACGAAGGTTTCGTCCTCCTCGCCTCCCATCGCCTGCACCGCGTTGCGGCTTAGGTTCATCAGGACGCGGAACAGCTGTTCGGCGTCCGCGTCGATCTCGAAGGTGGCGTCGACCCTGTTCTCGAAGGCGATCGATCCAGCGCTGACGCCGAGCATGTCGTCGACGTCGTCAACCAGGCGTCTGAGGTTGAGCATCCGTCGCGACGGCGGCGCCTCGTGCGCCCGGCCGTAGGACAGCACGCTTTCGGTATAGCCGACGGCGCGGTCGAGCGTGCGAACCAGTTTCGGGGCGAAGGCCTGGATCGACGGCTCGCTGGCGGTGCGCAGCCGATCCGAAATCAGTTGCGCCGACGCAAGCATGTTGCGCAGGTCGTGGTTGATCTTGGAGACGGCGAGGCCGAGATCGGCCAGGTGTTTCTGTTGACCCAGGGTGCGTTGCAGCTGCGTCTGCATCGAGGCCAGCTGTTGCTCTGCCACGCCCAGTTCGTCGGAACGTCCCGACGGCGTCAGGATACGGGACGGGTCCTCCGGCTCCGCCGCGAAGCTGACCATCGCCCCGCGCAGGTCGCGGATCGGGCGGATCAGGAACCGGTGGATCGCGCCAAACACCAGCGCGGCGGTGATGAAGGAGATGATCAAGGACAGGATCGCGACATTGCGGGCGTAGACGAACATCGCCTTGCGCAAGCCCTTGTCGGACATGATCAGTTCGAACTCCTTGGCGCTGTCGCCGACCTGCCCGTGAACGCGCAGCACGCGATTGCCGCCGCGCAGCATCGAATCGAGCGCGCCGACGACCGCCTCGAACGGGCCGACATTCTTCACGTCGATATGTTCGTCGACCTCGGGCGGAATTTCGGAGACGACAAGCAGACGCGAATCGCCGTTGGAACGCACCGCGACCGCCTTGGCGCCAAGCGCAAGCAAGACGTCGTCCTGGACGTTGCGCGGCAGCTCCATCTGTTCGTCTCCGAGCAACAGCACGGTCGCGGCGGCGGCGGTGCTGAGCCGTTCTTCCAGCCAGCGCAGCCGGAAATTGGCGACGGACGGGATGAAGATCAGCACTTCCGCCACCAGCACGGACAACACGGTGATGACCAGCAGTTTGGTGGATAGGCGATGCCAAAACGGCACGGCCCCGCTATTGGCCGCGGCCGGTCGCCCATTTGACATCTTGTTGTCGTCCGACATGACGCGCCCAGTTTGGCGCGACGCGGTGGCGAAAATCAGCCGAAGATGCGCAGGAATCGCACCAGCCGGCGGACAGACGGTTTGCGCGTCGCCGCCGCAAAATAGGTGATCGCCGCGCGTTTGCCAATTTCGCCAGTTGTCGGGTAGGCTGGGACAAAACCGGCCAGATCCCGCAGCGTCATCCGTTTGGACAGCGCCAGCGCGTAGAGGTTGATCAGCTCGCCGGCGTTCTCGGCGGCGATGGACACGCCAAGAATCCGCCCGCCCGGCCCCGCGATCAGCTTGATCAGGCCCTCGGTCTGCAGGCTCGCCTGGGCGCGGTCGTTTTCCGACAGCGGCCAGCGCAGGATGCTGATCTTGCCACCGGCCTCCAGCGCCTCTGCTTCGGTCATCCCCACCTGCGCAAGCTCGGGCTGGGTGAAGGTGGCGCGCGGCACGATCGCGGGATCGGCCTTGGCGTTGAGCCGAAACAGGATCCGCCGCACGACGATGCCGGCGTGATAGCCGGCCATGCTGGTCAATTGCGGTGCGCCCGACGCGTCGCCGATGGCGTAGACGCGCGAATTGCTGCTGCACAGACCGGCGTCGACGGTGACGCCCGACCGGTCATGCCGGATCCTTGCCCTGTCGAGATCGAGACCGGCAAGGTTGGGCCGGCGTCCGGCCGCCACCAGCACATGGCTGGCGTCGATCGCCGATACCTCGCCGTCGCGCTGCAGATAGGCGCGCAGGCCGGTCTTGCCGCGTAGCTCGATGCTCGAAACCTGGGTGCGCTCCCTGACATCGACGCCGTCGCGAACTACGGCCCGGCGCGCGAAATCCGCAATCTCGGCGTCCTCCCGGGCAAGGCAGGTCGTCGCCTCGACGATCGTCACCTGCGAACCCAGACGGCGGAACGCCTGCCCGAGTTCCATGCCGATCGGGCCGCCGCCAATAACCAGCAGGTGGTTTGGCCGCCGCTTCAGGTCGAAGATCGTCTCGTTGGTCAGATAGGGCACGGCGTCGAGCCCGGCGATCGGCGGAATTGCCGCCGACGATCCCGTCGCGACGACGAAGCGGCGGGCGCGCACCAGCATGTCGCCGGCCTGGACGGTGCGCCTGTCGACGAACCGGGCTTCCGCCTGGATGACCTTGACGCCGATCGCGGTGAAGCGGGCGACGGAATCGTTCGGCTCGATCGCGTCGATGACCGACCGCACATGCGCCGCGACCCGGCCGAAGTCGATCTCGGGCTCGACATTGGCGATGCCGAAGCCCGCGCCGTGCCGCATCAGATGCGCCTGGCGGGCGGCCGCGATCAGCGATTTGGACGGAACGCAGCCATGGTTCAGGCAGTCGCCGCCCATTTTGGCGCGTTCGATCAGCACCACCGATGCGCCGAACGTGGCGGCGGCCGCGGCGACCGACAATCCGCCGGATCCCGCGCCGATGACGCAAATGTCTGGCCTGATCGTTGTCGTCATGGTTTTTGCGCGCCTCGCATCCGACGCACAATGATCGGCACAAGCGCCAGCAATGCAAGCAGCAGGAACGCCAGTTGCAGTTGCGGCGTCACCAGATCGGCGATCGACGGGGTCCTGCCGCTTTGCCGCGCCGCCATCAGCACGCTTTCGATGCTCTGGCCCAGATAGGCGTAGACGAAGGTGGCGGGCAGGATGCCGATCAGCGTCGCCGCGACATAGGTCCGCACACTGATATTGAACAGGGCCGGCGCCACATTGACCACGAAGAAGGGGAAGATCGGCGCCAGCCGCAGCGCCAGCAGGTAGAGGAATCCATTGTCCTGGAAGCCTTGCGCCAGCTTGTTGGCGGCGCCGTCGGCGCGGCGCAGCAGCGTTTCGCCGAATGCGCTGCGGGCGGCGAGGAAGATCAGCGTCGCGCCCAGGGTTGCGGCGACGGCGACGATCAGCCCGCCCGCCAGCCAGCCGAAAAGGAACCCGCCAAAAATCGTCAGCGCCGAAGCCGCCGGAAACGAGAAGGCGACCGCCAGCGTGTAGAGCAGGCCGAACGCCGCCATCGCCAGACCGCGATTGGCCGCCACCGCCTGTTTGAGTGTTTCCTGGCTGTCGGCGAGGTAGGACAGCGACAGATATTCCTGCCAGCCGAGCGCATAGCCGACCGCCAGCCCGCAAACGGCCACCGCCAGCGGCGCGAAGCGCCACCGGCTGCGGCGTTGAGGCGATTGGTCGTTCAGCGTCATTCGTCCCGATGGGCGGTTGTCATTGCGTCCGTTCGGTCGCCGCCCCCTTTGCGACAGCCATGGACCAGCGGGGCTGCTGTCGCAAGCCGGTTGGCGCCGGCCTCACCGTGTGTTGAAAATGAGGTGAACGCCGCGGCGTCGCCGGGCCGCGCTGGCGGCGATATCCGTCCCAAAGATTGACTCGGCCCCCCGGACCGACTATGAGGCCGCCCACGCACGGGTTCGCACCCCGGCGCAATTTTTGTTGCGCCACCGCAGACCTGGCGACGCTCCTGTCATCCGGCAGATTCAAGAAGGGCCGCACACCGCGGTATCAAACAAATGAAGCGCACCTATCAACCCTCCAAGCTTGTTCGCAAGCGCCGTCACGGTTTCCGTGCACGCATGGCGACGAAGGGCGGCCGCGGCGTTGTCGCAGCCCGCCGCAACCGCGGCCGCAAGCGGCTGTCGGCCTGAGCAGGCGCCGGTGAACAACCGGCTCCCGACAAGACTGCGCAAACGCGCGGAGTTTCTCGCCGTTCGGGCCGGTGAAAAACGGCGCGGGCGGCTTTTCCTCGTTGAAGCGCGCAAACGCGCCGACGACGGCGAACCGCGTCTTGGCCTGACCGTCAGCCGCAAGGTCGGCAACGCGGTCGTTCGCAATCGCGTGCGCCGCCGCCTCAAAGAAGCGGTGCGCGTCCATGCCGCTGATGACATGGCGGCGGGGACTGACTATGTGATCGTCGCTCGCCGCGATGTGCTCGCGGCGCCTTTCGACGCATTGAAGGCTGAGATCGGCCGACGTTTTCGTGGACCAGAGCGCTGATGACCGACAACAATCGCAATCTATTCATCACCATCATCCTGTCCGTCGTGATCCTGACGGGCTGGCAGGTGCTGTACATGAACCCGCGCATCGAGGCGCAGCGCGAGGCGGCCCGCGTCGAGCAGGAGCGCGTCGCCCAGCAGGCCGCC